>JAUNBL010000003.1 GCA_030527235.1 Clostridia bacterium
ACATTGGACGTTCAGCTTCTATTCTTTCTGGGTCATATCATTGTATCACATACATATTTTAAAAAAATATTGAATTGGGCAAGAGAGTATTACGCTGAACACTTTTATATCATATTCCTATTCTTCCTATAATTCAAAACTGATAACGCCGCACATCGGTTGCAGCTTTTTGTCCCATAGGGATAGTTTTATTGTATCTGCGCCAATTGAATCGACAATGTTTGTTAGTGAAAGTACACAGTCCTCTTCTTTGCATTGCAGTGAAACATTAATTAAACTACTGCTTTTGTATAATGCGGCAATAAAAATGTATTTACTACTTATATTTCTCAATTTCACACTTTTATTATCAATATAGGGGACAATTTCAGGTTCGTTGTCGCTTTTAATAAGCCATTGAACTATATTGATACTTTCATCTAAATAGCCAAGAGATGGAACTGCGAAATGGTCTGCATTTTCAAATTTAGTTATTTGAGCAGATGCATTAATTGACTGTAGACCTTCTACAATATCTATAGAGCCTTGAGGACTCACAATTGTATCTTTCATTCCAACAAATGCCCAAATCGATATTGAGGAGAGCTTTGTAACATTGTCTTCGCTATTAGTAATGCCGCCGCTCATTGGTGCAATTCTGCTGAAGAGTTCAGGGTATGACAACGCAAGATTCCAAGTGCCTGTTCCTCCCATACTGTGACCTGTCAGACTTATTCTATCTTTATCAATATTATAAGCGGTTACGGTTTTATCGACCAGCGACTTAAAAGATTTTTTAATATTACTCCATCCCGCTCCGGAGCATTGAGGAAACAAAATATACGCAGACACTTCTTCTATTTTACCATTTCTAATATATTTTGGGAATCCGTTGACCGCAGTAATTAACTCAAGGTCTGTGCCTTTTCCACTGCCGCCATGCAGATATACTATCAGCGGCATATTTGCTGTTGCATTTTTAGGAGTATAAAGCCAATATCCTAATGTTGAGTCCGTTGCTACGTGTTTTTGCATATTTGGATTATCGGCTATCAACCAATTTACAATATCAATGTTTGTATCTTTATATGCAAGTGCGGGTACATCGAAATGGCCGGCATTTTCAAATTTAGTTATTTGAGCGTTTCCGCCGGCCTCCTGCAGGCTATCTATCATTGAAATAGATGTGTCAGGTTTGACAATAGTATCATCCATTCCCACAAAAGCCCAGACAGGGATTTGTGATAAAATTGATGTATTAACATCGCTGAGCGTTATGCCGCCGCTCATTGGTGCAATTCTTTTGAACAATTCAGAATGAGATAAAGCTATATCCCATGTTCCTTTTCCGCCCATGCTGTGACCAGTCAATCCAATTCTTGTTGCGTCAATTTTATAAGCGCTGATAATCTCGTTGACAAGAGTTACAACATTATTTGCAATGTCTGACCAGCCAGTTACTGTGCTTGGACATTGCGGGAATATTATGTAAGCAGGAATGTCAGAGATTTCCCCTTGTTTGACATACATAGGGAAACCTTCAATATCAGTAATCAGGTTTAGGTTGCTGCCCTTGCCGCTGCCACCATGCAAATAAACAATTAGCGGCATCTCGGTTGTTGTATTTTTAGGTGTATAGAGCCAATATTTTATACCCGCAACAGCGCTTTCACATTGCACCATATTCGAAATTGTGTCTTCATGTGCGCTTGTAAGTGGTGCGACGATAAAGGATAGTACTAAAAGAAATGTTGCAATCTTTCTCATGGCGTTTTACCTCACATTATTCATTGTTAAAACAGAAACCGTTATCTCCCTGTAACAGTATGTAATTCTGACAATTGCATTTTTTGAATTTCCTGTCCGTCAATATACAGAGTATAAGTTCCGCCTATGTTGAGTTTTGGTGTTGTTATATATATTTTTGAAAAATCTATTTCAGGCGCATATTCGCATATTGTTTCATTTTTTAGCTTTAATGCGATTCTGCTTTTTGCAGAATATGTGTTAGGCAAATTTATATAAAATGAACCTTGGTTATTCTTACTTATTTCAGGCAAATCATCTCGTGTCAGAGTGAAAACAATCTCACTGTTTTCATTAACCCATAGCGGCCCCAGTGTGTCAAACGCTGTTTCGGCGCCCTTTCCAACACCGAGACAAGAAACACCCACAAAGGCGTTAGTGATTGTAGCGGCGCCGTTAGAATCTATTCCATCCATACCGGCAGTCATAAACATGCTGCCGCCATTTATGCTTATAAAAGTTTCAACAGGAGCGTTTGCTGAACGATTCCCTCTAAATTCCAAATACTCTTCTCTTGTCATATCGGGCACAATTCCTGCACCGGCATTAAGAGCATCGTCGGTTGCTTGTATATGTATTTCGCCGTCATTTACCGTGAGATATGTTTTGCTTTCTATGCCTTCTGTTGCGTTTGATATATTGATATATGTATCTTTGCCGGATATGGAAACGGCGCCTTGACCTGTAATTCCTTTTTTTGCAGTTGAATTCAAGATTAAATTGCCGCCAAATATTTCCACAGCATCATCGCATTTTATACAATGGTCTGTGGATTTAATTGTAATGTCGCCGCCTTTTATTGTTAACTTCTCTATTGCCTTAATGCCCTTTGATGAAAAATCCTCATCAACAACTGCGCCAGTTGCTGCAGTTGCGCTTATGTTCACCCTCCCTTGTGTCACAGAAAATGTTTTGTCGGCTGAAATTCCATCGCCTGCACATGTGATTTTAATTTCACCGCCTAATATTGCCAAATCATTATTTATATTCAGGCCATCATTTCCCGCCTGAATATTGATGTCGCCGCCCCAAATTGTCAAATCGTCATTCGCTTTAATTCCGTGTCCCGATTTATTTGTCAAATATAAAACGCCGTCACCATCAATTTCCAAATCGTCTCTCGAAAATATTGCGCCTTCCTCTAAAGAATCAGCAGTTATATAGTTTTCGCATCCATTTTGCAGCGATAAAAAAACTTTTTCGGCGCCTTCCACTAAAATGGGAGAGCGCTCCTCATTTATCATAGTGACGCCCATGAGGTTTAGCTTGACGGTATCATTTGTATTCACTATGATTGAGACGTTTGCGCAGTCTCCCGAAACATTAAAAATTCCCCCCTGTATTATATTTATACTATTGTCCAAAACCGAAATTCCGCTGCCTGTTGCACTCATTGAGGCAAGGTTAATGCCGCCAATGTTATCCTGCCAATTCTCTATTATACTACTTGGGGTTATAACAACCGTTTGCGTTTCTGCCACCCATAAAACATTAGCTTTCAGTTCTTCCACAATAAAACGGACTGGCATATATGTTCTGTCATTTTCTATAAATGCAGGGCTATCGAGAAAAACCTGCTTTTCGTTTACTGTGGCATATTCCGAGCCAATTGTAATAGTTATATTTACGCTATCTTTCACAACAGCTACAATATCGGGAGCGGCTGCTTCCCACAATACAGTTGAACCTAAGTTTTCAGCTACTACTCTTGCCGGGAGCATTGTTCTTTCGTTTACGATTTTGGGAGCGACATCATTTTCGATAATAGTTCCGTACAAGCTGATAAATTTGCTGCCTATGGTCATTACAATAGAGTTTTTATTTTCTTCTGCAATTGCTGTGTAAAAAAATGTAAAGATTGTACATAGCGCCGTAACAATCAGACATGTTTTCTTCATTTACATTCCTCCCAAAGTTGTATTTCAAACAAATATGCCCAAGCTTAGTCTTTTTAATTGACAGAAGTCCAAAATTCATATATAGTATATTATAATACGTAATGCACTTCAATGGGCATATATTGCGTGCGGTCTAATAATTAGACTGTATAATAATTTCGTCGAGGAAATCAAAATGGATTTAAGAAAACAACGAACAAAAATATTTATCCACAATGCGTTTATGGAAATACGCTCGCATAAACCCATACATAAAATTACGGTACAGGAACTGTGCGAGAAAGCCTTAATACATAAAGCTACGTTTTATAATCACTATCATGATATTTATGCGTTAAACGATGAGTTGAAAAACGAATTGATAACTGAAATAATAGATAGCGCCTCCAGTGTAGATAAATTAATATCTTCACCGAAAGAGGGAACAGCGGAATTTACTGAAATAATCATTGCAAAATTGCCGCAAATTAAGTTGTTGTTTGCAGATGACAGAGAAAGTGATTTCACGAAAAAACTTGAAAACGCTTTGGAAAACACTACAACTCAAAGCTTTCCCCACAGAAAAGATTCGTTAAAAGCAAATATTGTAAGGAGTGTTATTACACAAGGGTGTTTTTACGCTGTTGTTAAGTATCAAGATGTTGAACAAAAATTGCTGATAAAAATATTGAGTGATATTTGTGAAGCAATTTTAAGCATATAACGATTGACCGCGGCTTTGCGCGTTAAGATAAAATTTCTAAAAATATTGAATTTATCGTTGAGAAGTGTTATCATGTAGTAAACCCAAGATGGAAATAGACATAAATGCCGCAGAAAGTTTGAATGGTATTAACCCAATCTATAAGGAGTGTGATGCAGGTGCCGATTAAGGTTCCGAACAATTTGCCGGCAACGAGGATACTTGACGGAGAAAACATATTTGTTATGACTGAGCGCCGTGCACTTCATCAGGATATTCGCCCGCTGAAGCTTTTAATAGTGAATATTATGCCGACAAAAATAAAAACCGAAACACAGCTGCTGCGCGCACTGTCAAACACACCTTTACAGATAGAGGTTGAGTTTGTAAATATGGCGTCGCACACTGCGCAGAATACACCGCCGGAACATCTGCAGCGCTTTTACAAGACATTTGACGAAGTCAGGACACATCGCTACGACGGAGTCATCATTACAGGCGCGCCGGTGGAGCATTTGGAATTTGAAAGCGTAGACTACTGGGATGAACTTTGCAATATAATGGCATGGACGAAAACTCACGCCACAAGCACGTTTCACATTTGCTGGGCAGCTCAGGCGGCGCTGTATTTTCATTACGGTATAAAGAAACACCCTTTGCGGCAAAAGATGTTCGGCGTGTTTGAACATAGAACGCTTAAGCCGCGAAGCCGATTAACACGCGGATTTAACGATGTTTTTTTTGCGCCTCATTCACGACATGCTTATGTCAAACGCGAAGATATAGAAGCTATCGGCAAGCTGGAAATACTTTGTGAAAGCGATGAGGCTGGCGTTTATTTGGTAAAATCCTCAAACGACAAGCAGGTGTTTGTGATGGGGCATTCGGAGTATGAGTTTGATACGCTTGACGAGGAATACCGCCGCGATTTGAAGCGCGGGGCAAGCGTGCCGCTTCCTAAGCACTATTATCCGCAGGACGATCCTTCTAAAACGCCGCCGATTACATGGCGCAGCCATAATCACTTGCTGTTTTCAAACTGGCTGAATTATTTTGTTTATCAAACAACACCATACGAACTGAAAGAAGATGCTCAGAAATGACGGCGAGGCAGTTTTATTATACTTTGTACGGGATCATAGGTGGTCTGACCCCGCAAAAAAGCGACTGCGGCAGACTATGCGCCCGCGCGTGCTGCCGCGGGGATAAGGACGGGGACGGGATGTACCTTTTTCCTAAAGAAGAGGAATGCTACGGCAAACTCCCCAAATGGGCGAGCATTTCGCCGACGGATATAAAAGGCATCAAGCTGTTCTCCTGCGACGGGCACTGTGAACGGAGCCTCCGACCACTGTCCTGCCGGATATTTCCACTTGCTCCGTATAACGGCGGGAAAGTGATAATAGACCCGAGGGCAAGAGCAATCTGCCCGCTTGCAAGGGAATTTTGCATGTCGGACTTTGATGCGGATTTTGTGGCCGCAGTTCGCGTTGTTACAAAGATGATGATGAAAAATTCGCTTTGCAGAAACTTTATAAAAGTACAGAGTGCAATTTTTGACACTCTCGATTTTTTGGGGGAAAATGACACAGATGATAACGAAACTACGAATTGACAAAGTAAATATAGAAATTCGCGGAATTGATAACCCGCTTTGGAGAGAACGAGTGGCGCAATATCTCTACCCGTTTGAGAAGAGCAATATTGTTATCAATTACAAAGAACGCGATTTTATACCCCGTCCCGCCGGAGAAACAGTTGGGACGGTGGATAGACGAACATGGCTTCGCACAAGGCGCGGATACTCTAATTTTGACTACATAAGAGAGAATGACGAGGGTGCAATAGCGCGTATTGATGCGAACGAAGACTTTTCCGAGGTAGACGCGTATCTTACAGACATTAGAGAGTTCGGCGGTGTAGATAACAGCATACGCTCGTTTAATATGATGGGCGAAATTTACCGCAACTATCTTCTTTGCCATGAAGGCGTGATTATTCACGCTTCGGCGATTTTGACACAGGGCGATGCGATTGCTTTCAGTGCGCCGTCCGGGACAGGCAAGAGCACACATACGCAGCTTTGGCAAAAATATGTGCCCGGCGTAAAAATAATTAACGATGATTCCCCTTCTGTGAGATTTATTGGAAAAACAGCGCTGCTTTCGGGAACGCCATGGTCAGGTAAGAGCGATATAAATACGAACGTTACGGCTCCGCTTAAGGCGATTGTGTTTCTTCGCCAGGCGGCTAAGATAAATGTGAGTGAAATACCCCGTGCGGAGGCGGCTTTCAGGATTATATCTCAGACCCCGGTGCCGCTTTACGACGAGATGACAGACATGCTTATAAATTCGGTGGAACGGCTTTTGGATTCCGTTCCGATGTATCTTTTGGAATGTGATGTCAGCCCCGATGCTGTTAAAGCAATACGGGACAGATTATTTAATTAAAATTTAGAAAGGCTTGATAAAATGAAAAGAATCTTCTGCGCAGCGCTGACGCTGATGTTTCTCAATGTCCCTACACAGATTTTGGGTATGGAGACCATAGAAATACGCAACGCCGAGGAACTGATAACGTTTGCAAACCGCGTCAACAGCGGTGAAAGCGAGCTTTCAGCATGTCTTAAAGGTGATATAACGCTCGGGGTCGATTGGACTCCGATAAAACTTTTTAAGGGTGAGATAGATGGCGAAGGACATTCGATTTTCGCGCTAAACATTAAAGGCGGCGAGGAAGACTACACAGGCTTTGTTTCGGTGCTTGATGCCGCCGGTACAATTAAAGACCTTTCTTTTCACGGCGCTGTAGGCGGCAAACAGGCAGGCGCTGTTGTCGGTCAAAATTTTGGCGTTGTGGAGAATGTTATAAGCTATGTCCATACGTTTGGGACTCTGCTTGCCGGTGGCATAGCTTGTGAAAATTCAGGCAGCATATCATCGTGTACTGTTTTAGGAGAGACGGGAACAGATGACGGAAGCGTGGGCGGTATAGCGGCTAAAAATGCTGGCGTTATTGAAAACTGTGATAACCAAGGCGACATTTGCTCGTCGCTATGGGGACATACGAAGGGATATGCGGCGTTTTCTGGCGGAATAGCCGGTGAAAACAGCGGCACGTTAGATGGTGTCCGCAATGCGGGGAAGATTAACGGAGGTTCGGTTAGCGGAGGAATTGCAGGAACAAGCACCGGGGAGATAAAAAACGCGGTAAACTATGCTCCGGTAAGCGGCAAAGGAGATTGTACCGGAGGAATTGCGGGAGAAAGCGAAGCGGAGATATTGACGGCGCAGAATTTCGGTCGTGTTGATTCAAAAGCTAAGAATACCGGCGGTATAGTAGGGAGAAGCACTGCGTTAGTAAGGGACTGTGTGAATTTTGGAGACGTAAGCGCTCTTCTCAATGCAGTCGGCGGAATAGTCGGTCACTCCAAAGGTGAAGTCTTGCTTTGCGAAAACCGTGGGACAATTACTGGCGAAGGTGAGAATGTGGGCGGAATAGTCGGACATTCTTTGGCAAACATTACAAGCTCCATAAACTCCGGTGCGGTAAGCGGTGATGCAGTTGTGGCAGGAATCGCGGCATACTGCGACGGCGGTGCGGTGATTTCAAACTGCGCAAACGAGGGCGCCGTGTCGGTTTTGGGCAGACTTGGCGGAGGAGTGTGCGCATATATAACGTCAAAATGTGTGATTGACCGCTCTTATAACAGCGGCAGCGTTGCTTCGGCAATATCCGGTGTCGGCAATTTTTCAGGAGGTGTGTGCGCGCAAAGCTACGGAACCGTGTCGAATGTGTATACGAGCGGCGCGGTTACTGGGAAGTCTACCGTTGGCGGCATAGTTGCCTACAACGGAGGCACGCTTACGAATTCATTTAATTGCTCAACGCCGAAAAAAGTAACTGCGAACAAGTCGTCTTCTGCACTTGACGAGAACTCTTACGCATACGGCGCAGATGACAGCGCGCTTACTGACGGGACTTTGCTGGCGCTTTTGGGAGAGGCTTTTGAAGCGGGAGAAAAGCATCCCGTGATTAAAGGTGCGCCGCAAAAAACTACGAATAGCTTTGAACCCTATATCGCGCAGACGGCCGATGGACTGTTTTTTGATGCAGCGGACGCGTGTGTACAGAGTTCTGAAAACACGGGAGTGTCTTACGACATATACGCCACATATAAAGGCTCCGTTGCGTATTTCTTTATGCCTTCAACGGCGAGCCGCGAAAAGATAAACATCACGGTGTTAAATACCAACGGAGAAAGGACTACTCTGGCTCCAAATGCGGAGCAGCTTGTTTTGAACAATGTCTTATATCCGGTTTGTATAATGTATTCCGACCTGCCGGCAATGTATATTGAAATAGATGAGCAATACGGTACATTGGAGAAAATGAACACTTCATCCGACCACAGTGAGTTTTGTTACGGCGATATGCGTCTGGATGTACCCCAGGCTTTGGCGGAGGCGCGCGGCTGGAAAGAAACTTACGTGAGTGAAGAAAAGGAAGAAGATTCTTATGGTACAATGAAAATGCGCGGCCGCGGAAATACTACTTGGTCCACATATTTTGACTCAAAGAAACCATATCAGATTAGAACCGAAAACAAACTCAATTTGCTTGAAATGGGTGACGCAAAAAAATGGCTGCTGATAAAAAATGAGGCGGTTCGCGCGGACGTTTTAAGAGTTTATCAGAAAATGGCGCTCGACCTTGCGAGAGAGCTGGGTATACAATATACGCCGCAGTCCGAGTTTATAGATTTGTATATAAACGGCGAATATCTCGGCACCTATCTCGTGACAGAGAAAGTGGAAATCGGTACGGAGCGAGTTAACATTACTGACTTGGAGAAACTCTTTGAGGATGGACTTGCAGACGAAAATACCGACATGACGGGAGGCTATCTTCTTGAAATAGGCAACTATCTTGACGATGAAAAGGTAATTTCTACAAACGGCAACGATGTTGTAATTTCATCGCCATCTATCCTTGCCGACACTCCGACGGCCACAAACGAGTACGCATATATTTACAATAGAGTTACAAAGCTTTTTGATGCGGTGTATTCATTTGATATTTCATATCTTGACGACATAGACATTGAAAGCTTTGTAAAGAATTTTTGGCTGCACGAATTTCTCACCAATACGGATTGCGGCCGCGGAAGTACGTTCTTCTATAAGGATATTGACGCTATTAGCACGAAGTTCTTTGCCGGACCGGCATGGGATTTTGATTATATCTTTTATCAGTCGGAAGGCTGGTATTTGCCTGGGCTTAACCGTGCAGGCACACAGAAAGATGTGCCCGTTATATATAACAAACTGGCGCACAGTAAAGAGTTTGTAAGCTATGCCATATACTATTTTGAGAAGAACAATATGGCGCAGGTGTTTTCAAATGTTGCGGAAAAAGTGCGCGAGTATCAGACATATATAGAATCCAGCGCGCAGATGAACAAAATCCGTTGGAATAAGAAAGGCGCATATCTTACGAATACGGCATCGTTTGCCGAGTCAAGGGCAAAGTGGCTTAACGCTAACTATACTTCCTTAGCGGATGTTGCTACGGAAGGTGAGTTTATCAATGTGGAAGAGCCGCCGCTGCCGACACGGATTGAAGATTACACAATCTACACTGCGATAAACCCGCAATCAAAACGCGTGGCGGAGAATGTGTCAGAGATGTATAAACGCGATGACGACAACGTAATAGTGAAGGGCATGGAGGCAGCCGTGGGTATGGAATGGGAAAACCCGTATTATGAAGTTAAGTTTTCAAGCTCAGGATATGATAATATTACATTTTCTGCAAGACTTGGCGCGACGAAGAAAGGCCCCAAAAATTATGCGCTTTCCTACAGTACAGATGGAGGGAATACTTTTAATCAACTGGCGCAATACTCTGTTATGAAGAACAAAGTTATGGAGCACGCTTTTATAGAAGTAAATGTTCCGGCGGCAAACTGCGCGGAGGTTATTTTACGCATTGACATTGTGGGAGATGAAACTGTGGGAGGAGAGACTACGTTGAGCGCTACTCCGACATCGGGCAGTTGTGCCGTTTCAGATGTGGGTATCTTCGCAGAGGAGGCAAAAACATATATTTCCAATGTTGCCGTTGAGGACAATCGGGTGGATTACAGCATAAACGCACCTGCAAGCGGAATTGATGCCACAACCTATATCTGCGCATACAGCGGGGACATGCTTTCAGCTGTTAGCAGCAAAAAAACGATACTTGCTGCGAACGCGGACACTGCCGAGCATTTACAGGTGAATACTGATGGAGCCACGCATATAAAGATTATGCTGCAAGAGAATAGTCTTGTGCCTCTTGGACTGCCATTTTTGATACCGTGCGGTTAATTTTGTGCATTTTTCGCACAAATAATGCTTGATAATACTGATTTGTGATGTTACAATATTGAAGGATAAATTTGAAAGGAGATTTGGCAGATGAACTATTCACATGAAGTTGAGAAAATGTGTGTTGTGGCCAAAGGCGTTAAGCATGGTCCCGCGCCCATTCCTCAAGAAGGCGCGTGGACTCAGTCCAAGCAGATTACTGACATTTACGGTCTCACACACGGAATCGGCTGGTGCGCTCCGCAGCAGGGAGCCTGCAAGCTTACCCTTAACGTAAAGGGCGGAATCATTCAAGAGGCTCTTGTCGAAACAATCGGCTGTTCGGGAATGACGCACAGTGCGGCAATGGCGGCAGAGGTGCTTCCGGGAAAAACAATTTTGGAAGCGCTTAATACCGATCTTGTATGTGACGCGATAAATACCGCGATGCGTGAATTGTTCCTTCAGATAGTTTACGGAAGAACTCAGACGGCATTTTCCGAGGGCGGCCTTCCGATAGGCGCAGGGCTTGAGGATTTGGGAAAAGGTCTTCGCAGCCAGGTGGGTACCCTTTACAGCACAAGCGCTAAAGGGCCGAGATATCTGGAGCTTGCCGAAGGATATATTACAAAGGTTGCGCTTGACGGAGACGGACTTGTTATCGGCTATAAGTTTGTTCACCTCGGGAAAATGATGGAGTTCATCAGAAAAGGCGACGACGCAAATACGGCGCTTGAAAAAGCAAGCGGCCAGTATGGAAGATTTGACGATGCGGTCAAGGTTATTGACCCGCGTGAAGAATAAGAAAGGAGGAAACAGACATGGCTATGTTTGAAAGTTACGAAAGAAGAATAGACCAGATAAATAAGACACTTGCCGAGTACGGTATTTCCTCCGTTGAGGAAGCAAAAAAAATATGTAACGAGCGAGGAATAGACGTTTACGGAATTGTAAAGGGCGTACAGCCCATTTGCTTTGAAAACGCTTGCTGGGCATATATTGTGGGCGCGGCAATAGCAATCAAGAAAGGTGTTACAAAGGCGGCGGATGCGGCTGAAGCAATTGGTGTCGGTCTGCAGTCGTTTTGCATTCCGGGTTCTGTGGCAGACGACAGAAAGGTAGGCTTGGGCCACGGTAATTTAGCGGCCATGCTCCTTCGCGAAGAGACAAAGTGTTTCGCATTTTTGGCAGGTCACGAGTCGTTTGCGGCGGCGGAAGGCGCGATTGGTATTGCACGGAGCGCAAATAAGGTACGCAAAGAACCGCTTAAGGTTATTCTTAACGGACTCGGAAAAGACGCGGCTCAAATCATTTCGAGAATTAACGGCTTTACTTTTGTGGAAACGCAGTTTGATTATGCGACAGGCAAACTCAATATAGTAGCTGAAACGGCTTACTCAAACGGTGAAAAGGCAAAAGTGCGCTGCTACGGCGCAGATGATGTGCGGGAAGGCGTCGCAATTATGCATAAGGAAGAAGTTGACGTTTCCATTACGGGAAATTCAACAAATCCCACACGATTCCAGCATCCCGTTGCCGGCACGTACAAAAAAGAATGCGGTGAGAAAGCCAAAAAATATTTTTCTGTTGCCTCCGGAGGCGGCACGGGAAGAACGCTCCATCCGGATAATATGGCGGCCGGTCCCGCTTCATACGGCATGACCGACACCATGGGCAGAATGCACTCCGATGCTCAGTTTGCAGGCTCGTCCTCTGTTCCGGCACATGTTGAAATGATGGGACTTATCGGAATGGGCAACAACCCCATGGTAGGAGCAACGGTTTCGGTTGCTGTTGCGATAGAGGAGTCGGCAAAGTAATTTAGACGTTTCGTGTATAAAGTATGCGCTCTCGTGATGGGAGCGCTGCTTTTTATGCAATAAATATCTTGCAACATGGATTTCAACGTGTTAAAATGAATTAACTGCGATTAAGGAGGAGCATTCATTGTTTAACAGAGCAAGCGGAGTTTTATTACACATATCGTCGCTTCCGGGTAAGTTTGGAATAGGCACATTCGGAGATGAGCCGGTGAAATTTGCGCAAAGGCTGGCGAGGATGGGCTGCGGAGCGTGGCAGATATTACCGCTCGGACCTACGGATTCGTACAATTCACCGTATGCGAGCATGGGGGCATACGCCGGAAACGTGTTTTTTATTGACCCCAAGGGGCTTTATGACGAGGGACTGCTTACTGAGGATGAAGTGGCAGAATGTGTCTGTGAAAATGAGTACGTGGCACAGTACGAGCATTTGAAAAAAACGCGAGTGTCAGTTTTCAGAAAGGCATATGCGCGTCTTGATGAGAAAGGTCAAAAGGAACTGGACGCGTTTATTGAAGAGAATTCGTTTTGGCTGCCTGACTATGCTTTGTTTCGAGCTATAGGCGCTGCTAACTCAAACATTCGCTGGCAGGATTGGGATTTGCCGCTCAAAAAACGCGAAGCAGACGCCATAAAAAAAGCAAGCGAAGAGTTTTCCGAGGAGATTCGGTTTAACGAATTTTTACAGTGGAAGTTCTATTCACAGTGGTTCTTGCTGAAAAAAAAGGTCAATGCGCTTGGCGTTCATATAATAGGCGATATGCCGATGTATCTTGCTTCAGACAGCTCGGATTTGTGGGCGAACCCACAGCTTTTTGAACTTGACGAGAATTTGGATACGGCGGCGAGGGCGGGGGTGCCGCCGGATTATTTTTGTGAAGACGGGCAGCTTTGGGGCAACCCGCTTTATATGTGGAGCGAGATGGAAAAGGATGGCTATTCGTGGTGGATTTCGCGCCTTAAATTTGCGCTCAAAATGTACGATGCTGTGCGAATTGACCACTTTAGAGCGTTTTCAGCGTACTATTCCATTCCCAAAGGCAAAAGCGCACGTGAAGGGGAGTGGATAAAAGGACCTGGAATGAAGCTTTTTTCAATGCTAAAAAAAGAGTGCCCAAATGCAGCTGTAATTGCCGAGGATTTGGGAGATGTGGATGAAGATGTTAAGAGTTTGGTGAAAAAATGCGGTTTCCCCGGAATGCGGGTTATGCAGTTTGCGTTTTTGTCCGATACGGAGAACACACACCTTCCGCATAATTATGAACGAAACACAGTTGCGTATACCGGAACACATGATAATAACACGATTCTCGGATATTTATGGGAAGCCGGCGAGATACAGCGCAAAAAAACACTTGAGTACATAGACTTTTCCGGAGATTGGGGGAAGGGCGGCAACTCCAGTCCGGTGATTCGCGCCATGCTGCGCTCGCTTTGGCAGAGTGTTGCTTCGATAGTCATAGTTCCGATTCAGGATCTATGCGGATTTGGCTCGGATACTAAGATGAATAGACCGGGGACAGCGGAAGGAAACTGGGAGTTCCGGGTTACAAACAGTGCGCTTGATTCAATCGATACAGATTACGTAAAGCGGCTCAACGAGATTTACGGAAGAAAAATTTCACCGATAATAAAAAAAAGTGTTGATTTTTAATTTTGGGTATTGTATAATACATAAGTGCTTCGATTTCAGAGCACTATGAATACAGTACGGAGAGATGGCTGAGCTGGTCTAAGGCGCACGACTGGAAATCGTGTAGGCGTTAATAGCGTCTCAAGGGTTCGAATCCCTTTCTCTCCGCCACATCGCAGCGGTTTGCTGCCAGTGAAAACCCCCGCTCGTAAAGCGGGGGTTTTCGGCAATTCACAACAGCTGATTTGATAATTAGAAACATAAGGGAGGTTTTAGCTATGAGGATTATTAATGTAAATCTTAAAAAAAACCCATACAACATATACGTTAAAGAGGGCTTGATTAAAGAGTCTGTGCCGATTCTTGAGCCGGTTGTACGCAGCCGGCGGGTTGCTGTGGTTACGGATACAAACGTGGCGCCGCTTTATTTAGAGAGCGTGAAAAATGCTGTCTCGGACTCCGGCGGGAATGTGTTTGAAATTGTTCTTCCGAGCGGAGAAGAGAATAAGACGCTTGCCACCGTTGAGAAGATATGTACAGATGCTATGCTTCGTTCTTTTACTCGAAACGATGTATTTATTGCCCTCGGCGGCGGAGTGATAGGTGATATGACGGCGTTAGCCGCATCTCTTACGGCGCGCGGAGCGGAGCTTATTGCTGTACCGACAACGCTTCTGGCTCAGGTGGACAGCTCAATAGGCGGCAAAACGGGAGTAAATCTCGCGTGTGGCAAAAACCTTATAGGAACGTTTTACCAGCCGCGCGCCGTGATTGCGGACACGTCCATGCTTTCAACGCTTCCTTTGCGTGAATGGCGCTGTGGCATGGCGGAGATTATAAAATACGCGGCAATAAAAGACGAAACTCTTACGGACGAAAAAGATACGGAAAAAATGATAGCTCGCTGCGCGCAGATAAAGAGCGCGATTGTAGCGGAGGACGAGTTCGACCGTGGTGAAAGAATGCTCCTGAATTTTGGTCACACTATCGGTCATGCTGTCGAAAACGCGCTCGGCTACGGTGTTTTAAGCCACGGCGAGGCTGTGGCAATAGGTATGTACGCCATGTGTCTTTATGGGGAACGCGAGAAACTTACCGAGATTGGTACTGCGCGGAAATTGCGCGAGCTGTGTGAAAATGAAGGGCTATGCTGTGAAGCAGATAATCTAAAAGACATGCTGGCCGCCGTTGGACATGATAAAAAACGTGACGGGGACAAGTTGAGTTTGGTTCTTTTAAGGCGTTTTGGAAAAGGCTTTGTGAAACAGATTAATATGAGTGAGCTTTCGGAGGTGGTACAGTGAACGTTACAATAACTCCCACAAAGCTTTGTGGAACGGTAAAAATTCCACCGTCAAAAAGTTATAGCCATCGTGCGCTGATTGCGGCTTATTTGGGAGCAGGTTCGGCCGAATCCGTTGGCGAGAGCGAGGATATTCGCGCTACAAAACGCTGCCTTGATGCGCTTAGTAACGCTGCGCCGATGGATGCGAACGAATCAGGCTCCACGCTGAGATTCATGCTGCCAATAGCGCTTGCTGTAAACGGCGGCGCGGAGATAACAGGCACCCAAAAACTGCTTTCAAGACCACTTGACGAGTACGAGCGTATATTCAGTACCTTGGGGATAACCTTTTCAAATGACGGAGAAAGAGTCCGTGCGAAGGGGAAGCTCAAAAATGGTGTTTTTCATCTCAATGGTAACGTGAGCAGTCAGTTCATAACGGGGCTGCTATTTGCTCTCCCGCTGCTTGAAGGGGACAGTGAAATAATAGTTGCCGGCGACTTCGAGTCGATTGCTTATGTGGATATGACGCTCCATATTCAACGTGAAGCTGGAGTAGATATCAAACGCGATGGCACACGCTTTTATATAAAAGGCGGTCAGAGTTATAGAAAGGCTGATATAAAGGTTGAGGGCGACTGCTCGCAGAGCGCGTTCTTTCTGGCAATGGAAACGGTCTGCACCAATCTGCCGCACCACACGCTTCAAGGTGATTGTAAAATTATAGATATATACCGCGCCATGGGCATGAAAATTAATGAAATACCCGGCGGGTTTGCCTCAAACGGGATTGCGACAAGGCCCATAGAAGTTGACATCGCGCAAACTCCTGACCTTGCACCTCCTCTCGCCGCAGTTATGGCGGTAACTGAGGGGACAAGCCGCATAACCAATGCCACGAGGCTGCGGCTAAAGGAAAGCGACCGCATACAAAGCATTCAAAAATCGCTGTCCGCTATAGGCGCTGAAATTTTTGAAGAAGGTGACACACTTTTGATAAAAGGGCGTTTGAGCCTTTGCGGCGGTGTTGCAGACTCATACAACGACCATCGCATTGCCATGGCGCTGGCAGTCGCTTCTCAGCATTGCGTGAAGCCGCTGACAATACTCGGCGCACACTGCGTTAATAAATCCATGCCGAATTTCTGGGACGTGTTCCGAATGCTGGGCGGAAAATTTGAAACGGATTAGACTCAAATTTGTTGTTGAATTTTTCATGCTCTCATGATATACTAATATAGTATACCGTGAGAGTATTGTTTTTTAAGAGAGGTGCGGCAAGTTGAAAACAGCAACATTTCGCCACGGAATTCATCCGGGCGATCACAAGGACTATACCTCGGCACGAACTATACAAAAGCTGGGTGAAAGCGAAATTATGATATTCCCGTTGTCGCAGCACATAGGCGCTCCGTGTGAAGCGCTTGTTAGCGTGGGAGACAGAGTTTATGTCGGCACAAAAATAGGCGACTGCGGGGCATTTGTGAGCGCACCGATTCATTCAAGCGTGTCAGGAGAGGTAATTAAAATAGAGCAGCGGCGCACCGTTAACGGCACTCTCGCAAACTGTGTTGTCGTGAAGAATGATTTCAAAAACGCGGCGGAGCCTTCGATTAATGTCCCAAAGGACTACGAAAAATGCACGCCGGAGGAAATATGCGCATTGGTGAGAGAAGCGGGAATCGTGGGTATGGGAGGGGCTACTTTTCCAACGCACGTTAAGCTGACGGTACCTAAGGACAAGAAGATAGATTGCCTAATAATAAACGGTGCGGAGTGTGAGCCATACCTTACGAGTGACCACCGCGTCATGCTTGAAACGCCGGAACAGGTTGTTTTAGGACTTAAAATTGCTATGCGAGCTACTGGCGCGGATAAGGGATATATCGCCGTAGAGACAAATAAAGCGGACGCAATAAAGCTTCTTTCGTCTCTGGTGGAGAATGAGGAAAACATAGCGGTGCGACCGCTTAAAGTCAAATACCCCCAGGGCAGTGAAAAGCATCTTATTTATGCAATTACGCACCGCGAAGTCCCGTCGGGCGGACTGCCTTCGGATGTGGGCGCCGTAGTACTCAATATTGACACAACTACGGCTATCGCAAGGAAGTTTTTATACGGTACACCGCTGATACGCCGGATTGTTACACTGGGGGGAGACGCGGTAAAAAATCCTGAGAATTATTATGTGAAAATAGGTACGCCCATTTCCTGGATAATTGAACAAAACGGAGGTTTTGCTGCTGAGCCGCGCAAGGTACTTGCGGGAGGTCCGATGATGGGGATTCCTCTTTTTGATCTCGATGTGCCGGTTGTCAAAGGCACAGGCGCTGTGCTGGCGTTTACATCGGATGTTCTTTGCCTGCAAGAGCAGGAAGATAACTGTATAAGGTGCGGAAAATGTGTGTCTGCCTGTCCAATGAATCTGCTGCCGCTTTATATTAACGATTATTATCGGATAAATAACGTGAGCATGTGTGAAAAGTACAATGCTGCCGACTGTATAGAGTGCGGGAGCTGCAGCTTTGTGTGCCCGTCAAAGCGGCATCTGGTTCAAACCATACGTCTTGCAAAACAAGAGGTAATTTCCCAAAAAAGGGAAAGAACACGATTACAGGAGGCGGCAAAATGAACGTTGAAGGGAAATTGGCGGTTTCATCTTCACCGCATATACGAAGTAAGAATTCAATTCAGGACACTATGCTGGATGTAATTTTGGCGCTTATGCCCGCCGCTTTTGCCGGAGTGTACTTTTTCGGAGCGCGTGCAATGTCGGTGATGGTTATAAGTGTTGCAAGCTGTGTTATCTTTGAGTTTTTGTGGCAAAAACTTACAAAAAGAAAGGTTACGATAAAGGACTTGAGCGCCGTGGTAACCGGCATGCTTTTAGCATACTCTTTACCAGCCTCTATTCCGTATTGGATGGTAGTGGTGGGCGCGTTTGTTGCTATAATTGTTGCCAAGCAGTTTTTTGGAGGCATAGGGCAGAATTTTATGAACCCCGCGCTCTGCGGCAGGGCGTTTATGTTGGCTTCGTTTCCCGTTGCAATGACAGCTTTTCCGGGAAATCAGATGAATATTTTCCAGACTGATGTTGTGACAACAGCTACACCGCTCAGCGGGGAGTCGCTGTACACTCCAAACGCATTTCACTTTTTTTTGGGATTCGGTAAATCCGGATGTATCGGTGAAATTTGTATTGTCGCACTGTTGCTTGGAGGTGCGTATTTGCTCTTTCGCAAAGTTATTAGCTGGCGTATACCCGTATCTTTTATCATCAGCGTATTTTTAATGACGGCGTTTTTCGGTGGCGGAGGTCTGAACGCTTTTGAGGCGCTGTTTTCCGGTGGAGTGATGCTGGGAGCAATATTTATGGCAACCGATTACACCACATCTCCGGTAACGTTTTGGGGACAGATAATTATGGGCGCTGGCTGTGGTGTGCTGACATGCGTTATTCGCTTTTGGGGCGGATACCCGGAAGGCGTTACATATGCTATTTTGCTCATGAACGCGCTTTCCCCGCTTATTGATAAAATAACAGTACCTTGGAAATTCGGGGAGGTGCGTGCGCGGTGAAACAGTATGTAAAACTTGTGCTTACTCTTGGAATTGTCGCTTTTGGGGCGTCGCTTTGTCTCTCTGTTGTAAATTCATTTACAGAAGGAAAAATTGCCGAACACGAACGCCAAAAGACCGTAGCTGCGATGAAAATACTTTTTCCGGCCGTTGCCGACACGGAGTTTGAAGAGATAGAAAGCGGAATATACAAAGCCGGAAACGCGGGCTATTGTGCAACAGGTACGGTTAATGGCTATAATGGAGAGATTTCGGTTATGGTAGGCATTAATACCGACGCCTCGATTGTCGGGATTGAGGTTTTGGAGCATTCCGAAACAGCCGGCTTTGGCGCAAAGGCGGCGGAACCGGAATTCAAAAGCCGTTTTGTCGGTGCGCGGCCAGAGCTTACCGTTGTGAGAACGCCTGCGGAAAAAGACAGCGAGATACAGGCGATAACCGGCGCTACGGTAACGTCAAAGGCGGTTACGAAGCTTGTTAACGATGTATATGCTGTGCTGAAAATGAAAAATCTTTTAGGAGGCGGACAATAATGTGGAAAACATTTAAGAACGGCATCTTTGACCAAAACCCCACGTTTGTCCAGCTTTTAGGGATGTGTCCGACACTGGCGGTTACAACGTCGCTTATAAACGGGATAGGTATGGGACTTTCAACGACGGCGGTGCTTGTTCTCTCTAACCTTCTGATTTCGCTGATACGAAGATTAATTCCTCAAAAGGTTCGTATTGCGGCGTACGTGGTTGTTATAGCGACGTTTGTAACAGTGGTCGATTTGCTTCTCAAGGCATATTTGCCGGACCTCTCCTCATCGCTGGGAATATTTATTCCGCTTATAGTGGTGAACTGTATAATACTTGCGCGGGCGGAGGCGTTTGCATCAAAAAACAAGCCGTTGCCGTCGTTTTTGGACGGGTTGGGCATGGGCCTTGGGTTTACACTGTCGCTCTCGTGCATATCGGCTGTTCGAGAGATACTCGGCAACGGTACGCTTCTGGGCATTTCCTTAGGCATTTCTACGCCGGCCATAGCAATTATATTACCTCCCGGAGGCTTTTTAACGCTCGGAGTCCTGATGGGAATAGTAAACTTTGTCCGAGAGAGGAGGGCGAATCGTAATGCTTGACATAATAGCTCTTTCTCTGACGGCCATTTTAGTTCAGAATGTGGTGCTGGTGCAGTTTTTGGGCATATGCCCATTTATCGGAGTGTCAAAGAAAACAGACACGGCGCTCGGCATGGGTATGGCTGTAACATTTGTAATGACGATTGCCGCCATGATGACGTATCTGTGTCAGAAACTTATACTTGAGCCGCTTGAAATTGAATATATGCAGACGGTGGCTTTTATTTTGATAATTGCCGCCTTGGTGCAGTTTGTGGAAATGTTTTTACAGAAAATAATTCCGGCGCTTTACAGCTCGCTCGGCATATATTTGCCGCTTATTACTACAAATTGCGCCGTTCTCGGCATCGCACTTGTAAATGTACGTTCACAATATAGCATGATAGAGTCTGTGATAAACGGGTTTGCGACAGGAATAGGATTCCTTTTGGCAATAGTTATTTTTGCGGGAGTACGCGAGCGTCTTGAATTTTCGGATATTCCGAAACCGCTTCGCGGATTCCCGATAGCCCTCATATCTGCATCGCTGCTTGCGCTTGCGTTTCTGGGCTTTCAAGGCATGAAGATAGGGGGCTGAAAAAAGGATGACCGACATTTTGAATCCGGCTCTGGCAATCGGAGGTATTGGAATTGTATTGGGTATCCTGCTCGCGATAGCGTCAAAACTCTTTGCAGTTGAGGTGGATGAGCGTATACCGCTTATCTTGGAGAAACTGCCCGGCGCAAATTGTGGAGGCTGCGGGTTTACCGGCTGCGAAGCATACGCACAGGCGATAGTGCGCGGCGCTTCAGTGACGCTGTGCGGCGCAGGGGGACAAAAAGCAGCGGATGAAATAGGCGCCATTATGGGAGTAAAAGCGGGAGAGGTTGTACAGAAAAAGGCAGTAGTGCTGTGCGCAGGAACATTGCAAAAAGCTGCGGACAAATACGACTACATCGGGAAAAGAGACTGCCTCAGCGCTTTCAAAGCGCACGGCGGCGGACCAAAGTCCTGCGATTACGGCTGCCTGGGCTATGGCACATGCGTTTCGGCGTGTACACGAAACGCCATTAAAATTGTAGACGGTATTGCGGTTGTGGACGTGCAAAAATGCGGAGGCTGCGGCAGTTGTGCGGCAAGCTGTCCCAAGGGTATAATTACGCTTGTTGAGGCGAAAAATAAATACGTTGTAAAATGCACCTCCTGCGACAAAGGCGCTGCGATGAAAAGCATATGCAGTGCAGGGTGCATTGGGTGCGGCCTGTGTATAAAGGCTTGTCAATACGGCGCTGTGTCGATTGAAAATTCACATGCCGTTATCGATTATACAAAATGCGTAGGCTGCGGAGAATGTGCAAAAAAATGTCCGCGCGGCATTATTTGCACGATAGACGGAGGAGGGACAGAATGTACAGAGGAAAAGTCTGCGTCATCGGAAGTGGTTTTGTAGGCTCGTCAATAGCGTATACACTTTTTATCAGAGGACTTTTTTCGGAGATTGCCATAATTGACATCAACCGCGACAAGGCGGATGGCGATGCGCAGGACATGAATCACGGAGTGCCGTTTGTAACTCCGTGCGAAGTGCGTGCCGCGGATTATGACAGCTGTGCGGATGCCGACATGGTTATCATAACAGCAGGCGCCAATCAGAAAGTAGGCGAGACGCGAACGGATTTACTCCGCAGAAATGTTGAGGTATTTCGCTCGATTATAGAAAATGTCACGAAGCATGCCAAAAAAGAACCGATAATGCTTGTGGTCACGAATCCTGTAGATGTGCTGACCTACGTGACATACCGCCTTACAGGGTACCAAAAACACAAGATAATCGGCTCAGGCACTGTGCTCGATACTGCGAGACTGAAATCGCTGATAAGCCGCCATGTCAATATTGACGCGCGCAACGTGCATACATTTATAGTAGGTGAACACGGGGACACGGAATTTCCGGCGTGGAGCGTGACAAACATTGCAGGACTTACAATGCCGGAATACTGCGATGCCTGCGGAAAGTGCAACAGAGGTGAGATATACTCGCTTGCGGAAACGGTGAAATCGGCGGCTTACGATATAATTAAGAAAAAGGGAGCAACCTACTACGCTATTGCTCTTTCTGTAGCCCGTATTGCGGAGGCGATAGTGAATGATGAGAACTCTATACTCACTGTATCGGGAGTGCTCTACGGCGAATACAATTTGAAAGACGTTTCACTTTCTGTGCCCATGGTAGTAGGGGAAGGCGGCATACAGAGGATTGTGGAGATTCCCTTTAACAAAGAAGAAATGTCGGCTCTTGCTAAAAGCGCCGAAACCATTCGCGCATCGCTTAAAGAGGTGGGGTTCTGATTTGAAAAAGCTTTGGCGCATGATTTGCGGTCCGATATTTTATATTGCTGTTTATCCGATTTCACAAATGGCGGCATTGCTGCTTGCGGTTTTGACAGGTGCGCTGATTAACGCCGATGGGATAAATTTCGGATATAACAATGATATATACGCGCTGCTTGGTGAAGCGGTGCGTTTTTCCGCACGCAATGTGCATATTGTGCTGCTGGCGTCGATGCTGTTCGCTTTCACACTGTGCTTGGTTTTTATACATTCCCGCCATGAAAGGTTACGCGAGATTGTTTTAAGGCGCAAAATTTCTATTATATCCGGCGCCGCAGTTATTGCAGCGGCGCTCGGAGCTCGGCTTTTGGTTTCGGCGTACATGCTGGCGGCGGACAGTACTGCGCAAATCCCGCAGACGCTTATACAGTACAAAGAACAGCTTTTTTTCATCGGAGTGCTTTTTGCGCCTGTCATTGAAGAATTCATTTACCGGGCGCTCCTTGTCCGCGAGCTTAATAAAATGATGCCGCGCGCTGCGGCAATATTGGTAAGCGCAGCTGCATTTGCACTATCGCATATGATGCTTTATCAAGCAGTATACACTGTATTCTTGGGCATTTTGCTTGCTGTGGTCTATTCCAGACTGAAAAGCATATACGCTTCGGTTGCTTTGCATCTGACATTTAATCTGAGCGCTGTTGCAGAGACGACGTTTCTTGGCGTATGGGGCAACGCATTTATCGGGATGCTGCTCGTGATAATTGCCATGGCGGTGATTTTGAATCGCCGTCTTACATATACCGGAGCCACTTCTTTTTGAGCGTGAAAAAACGCTCGCTAACAAATGTCTTGAAATTATGTGACGAATAATGTAGAATATAGCTGTGAAAGGAGGAACGGGCTATGGAGGAAAACGAAAAAAAGAGTACGGCGGTTGTTCGTATTAACGGCGCGGACTATACAATCGTCAGCACGGCAGACGAGGAATATGTTCGTCATGTTGCATATTACGTGGATAAAAAAATGCAGGAGCTTTGTAAAAACGACCGGCGGCTCTCAACAGCTATGGCCGCTGTGCTTACGTCGGTTAACATAGCCGATGATTATTTCCGTTCCCAAAGCGATAATGAGAGCCTTCGCGCACAGCTTTTGAAATACGCAGAAGAAGCGGGCGCTATGCGCAGCGCTGTGACGCGCATGGAAAGTGATGTAAAGCGGCTTACGGAAGAAAATCAAAGCCTTCGTGTGTCAAACGCGCGCCTGGATGCCGAACTTAAAGCGAGGACAGGACAAACTTCAGCTGGCGCACATGGCGGCAGATAAGCTTATGGAACTGCTTTCACCTGCCGGCTCTTATGATGCGCTTATTGCGGCAGTCCAGAACGGGGCAGACGCGGTCTATCTCGGTATGAAGTCATTCGGTGCGCGCGCTTTTGCGAAAAACTTTGACGAGCTTGAGCTCGAAAATGCGGTTAGATATGCTCATGAGCGTGGAGTGAAGCTATATGTTACTCTCAACACATTGGTGAATGACGCGCAGATGGATGAGTTTTGCTCCAATGTACGCGAATGCGCGCGCTGTGGTGTCGACGCGCTTATTGTTGCAGATATCGGTGCGGCAGAGGTTATAAAAACGGTATGTCCCAAGATGCCGCTGCACGCAAGCACGCAGATGACGGCGCACAGCGCGGGAGACGTGGAGTATCTTATAAACATGGGCTTTTCCCGTGTTGTTTTGTCGCGCGAGTTGTCGCAAAGAGAAATAAAGAACATTTACGAGAAAACGCATGCAGAACTTGAAGTGTTTGTCCACGGCGCTCTTTGTATATGTTTTTCCGGAAGATGCCTCTTGTCGTCTTTCATAGGAGGCCGAAGCGGGAATAAAGGCTGCTGCGCTCAACCGTGCAGACAAAGATATTCAATAAGCGCAACGGAAGGCTACTTTCTGAGTCCGCGTGATTTGTGCTTGCTTGCGCGTATAAAAGAGCTTAGGGATGCTGGCGCAGCTTCATTAAAAATCGAGGGGCGCATGAAAAGCGCGCAGTACGTAGCTGTAGTCACGTCTATGTACCGAAACTACATTGATTCGCCGCGCAAAGCGGAGCGCGCAGATATAGAAAGACTTAAGCGAGTTTTTGTCCGTGGTGACAGCTTTACCGAAGGCTTTTTTGTCGGCACGCCGACACGGAAAATGATGAATACGGTGCTTTCAAACGACGACATCAATTTGCGCGTTGACAAGGCGATTTTGAAAGAGGGGGAGCAAACATACCGCAACGGGGTCGAAACCAGAAAGATTGACATAACTGCGCAGTGCTGTGTAAAACGCAATGAGAAAGCCTATCTTTCCTTTTCGGACGGAAAAAACACAGCCCGAGTGTACGGTGAGCGCCCGCAAGAGGCGATAAATATACCGCTTACGGAAAGCGCGCTGATTGACAGGCTTTCCAAACTCGGAGGCAGTGCGTTTAATTTAACGTACTGCGATGTACATGTAGACGACGGCGTCATGATGGCGGCGAAAGATATAAATGCATTGAGAAGAGATTGTGCAGCGGAACTGATGCGGCTTCGTGCACGAGTGGAGCCGAGAGAGTGTTTCGACATGCCGGTATTGGGCAGCGGATGCGGGAAGAGAGGTTTTTATATAGCGGCTCAAGTGTCAAGTGAGAAACTAATGGAAGCGGCTTCGGCCGCAGATAGGATTTATGTCACATGGGATTTAGCGCGTCGCTTAAAAAGTGTGGACACTGTGGTATTGCCGTATATCGTTACCGATACTGAGGCATTCAAGGAAGAATTATCCTTAATTAAATGCCGTGCGGCGGTTGCCTCCACATATTCTACGCTTATTGCGGCAAAGGAGGCGGGTCTGCACGTAACGGCTGATTTTTCGCTTAATATTTACAATGCGTTCGCGGCAAATGCGATTAACGCCGACGCGGTGACGCTTTCGTGCGAAAAGACGCTTTCCGAGGCGGACTTTATTGCGCGGCATACCCATAAACCCTGTGAGGCAATCGCATACGGGTATCTGCCTCTTATGGTGACACGCGCGCGCCTTACGGAACGCGGCGCGGCGCTTAAAGACAAAACCGGAGCAATATTTCATTTGGCTTCGGCAGATGAAATAAATATACTCTATAATTCGCGTCCGCTCTTTATGGCGGACAAAGTACGAAGCCTGCGCGAGAGCGCGCTTTCGGGGATACGGCTCATTTTTACGGCGGAGTCTCCGGAAAGAGTACGCGATATTATAGATATGTATAAAGAAAAACGTAAGGCACAAAAGCCGCCAATATTTACGCGCGGCTATTGGTGCGGAAAGGATTGATTGTATGGGGAAGCTGTTTGGAACTGACGGTGTCAGAGGCGTTGCGAATGAAAATCTTACTTGTGAATTAGCAATGAAGATTGGAAAAGCCGGCGCTTACGTGTTGGGAAAGGGGAAAACGGAGGCGCCAAGGATTTTAATTGGGCGTGATACCCGTGTCAGCGGCACGATGCTCGAAAACGCGCTTGCTGCGGGAATTTGCTCGGTCGGAGCAAAAGCATATTGCGTGGGAGTCGCGCCGACACCCGCCATCGCATATCTGACACGCAAAGGCGGATTTGATGCAGGTGTAGTTGTTTCCGCGTCACACAACAGCGCGGAGTTTAACGGAATTAAGTTCTTTAACAATGGCGGCTATAAGCTGCCCGACGAGACGGAAGAGGAAATCGAGTCGTACATATTGGATGAAACAAAAACAATGCCGCTGCCAACGGGCGGCAGCGTTGGCGCAAGGATGGATTACTCGCACAAACTGGAGGATTACATTGAGTTTGCGCTGTCGATAACCAACGTAAATCTTAAAGGCGTCCGCATTGCACTGGACTGTGCAAACGGTGCGTCATCATACACTTCGCCGGAAACGTTCCGCCGTCTCGGCGCCGATGTGGTCGTGATAAATAACGATCCTGACGGTATTAATATAAACCGAAATTGCGGCTCGACACATCCTGAAGAACTGCAGAGAACTGTGGTCAGTGAAAAATGTGACTATGGTTTTGCATTCGATGGCGACGCAGACCGTTTACTCGCAGTTGACAGCGATGGTTGCCTTATTGACGGTGACGTTATTATGGCAATATGTGCGAACGACTTGAAAAACAGGGGTCGGCTCGTCAAAAACACTCTTGTGGCAACGGTGATGAGCAATCTGGGGCTTTTTATAATGGGAGAGCAGCAGGGCATAAATATTCCGAAAACAAAAGTTGGAGACCGTTACGTATTGGAGGAAATGCTTCGCTGCGGCTATGTGCTTGGCGGAGAGCAATCCGGACATATAATCTTTTTGGAACACAATACTACGGGCGACGGACTTGTAAGTGCGATAGCGCTTGCAGAAGTGATAAGTCGCCTCGGCAAGCCGCTGTGCGAGTTGAAAAATGTTATGCGTATTTTTCCGCAAGTGCTTCGCAATGCACAGGTAGCGAAACTGGGAGATGGTACGTATCAGGAGGATGAAGAAATTCAAGAAATAATAGCGTCGCTGGAGGCGAAATTTGCCGGCAGAGGACGTGTGCTTATCAGACCCAGCGGTACCGAGCCGCTTGTCCGCGTTATGATAGAAGGTGAAGACATAAATCAAATTACGCAGGATGCGGAATATCTGGCCGCCAAGATTACGAACTTTTATAAAAAAGAACGCCGTATGTAAATGACTAAAAAACACGCTCTCTCTTTAACCAAGGAAGAGCGTGTTTCGGAGTTTAAGATTGTTTTTTCGGAATTTTGATTTTTGCAAGTCCCAGCGCGCAAAGAGCGAAAATGAGGCTGACCAACGCCTCAGCAAGGCCGAATTTGCTTATGAAAACCTGAGCCGCAGCCGCAGCCTCCTCGCCGATGTTGACTTCCACGCCGCGAACGGCAAGGGCTATTGCCGAAAAAACGGGGAATACTATTTCGGTAAGAACATATGTCAAAAGATATACTCCGCTTATAACCATAAGCGGTGCGAGGACTACGGCACGGAGAACACGTTTAACACTATCTGAAACGGGCTGCGTCTTTATCGGAGGCGGCGCTGTGCGGTATTCCCGTGGCACACTGACGCCGCTCCACTGTGCCATTTCCTCAGAGAAAAGGCCGCCTGAAGACTCCTCGGCTTCTTCGGATTCGCTGAATTTTCTTTCTTCATCCATATCCATAACCTCACTTATTTGATAAAAATATACCCATAACCATTCCTCAGCAGAAAGTTTACAGCCGCCGCACAAAGAAGTATGAGCGCCAATATCCCGAAAATCCAGCCGAGAAGAATAAACGTGAGCGCTCTTTCGGAGAAACGCACGGCGCAGTTGTATTCTCCGCGACGGATTGCATTTTGTGATTTGGATGAAAAAACTACTGCCGGGATACCAAACGGAATACAACAGCACAGCGACAACACTAAAATAGAGCCAAGCATATGCGAGTTGACATACGGATACTTTACGAGCCTGTTATTTTCCGATTCGCTATCTTCATTTTTCCCGTCGCAATGGGGAGAATACATTATACTTCACCTCTTTATTTCATTTCGACAAAGACTCTGTAATTCCTTTATGAATAACAAAATTTGTTGTAATTTTTTCATGTGAAAAGCTTGGAAAAATTTTTGTGCATTTTTTATTGAAATTGTTTGACTAGCAGAGTTTTTTTTGGTAGAATGTATAAAAGAGATAAAAGAGAAAGGATTGTAGGTATGCACAACAACAGAGTGGACGAGTTTGCGATATATCTGTTTAACAACGGGAAAAATTTCCGGGCGTTTGATACATTGGGTTCGCATAGGCACGAGGACGGCTATAGCTTTGCGGTTTGGGCGCCCAATGCCGCAGCGGTGTCAGTTGTGGGAGATTTTAATAATTGGGAGCAGGGTAAGAATAAAATGCTGCCTGTTGGCAAAACCGGAGTTTGGTATACTTTTGTACCGTCTGTCAGAGACGGACAGTACTATAAATATGCAATAACCACCAAGGGCGGCAAAGACATTCTGAAAATTGACCCGTTTGCATATAGATTTGAACTGCGTCCGGGTACGGCATCGCAGACATGGGATATTGAAGGGTACAAGTGGTCGGACAAGCGTTTTTTCAACAGGCGCGAAAAAATGAATCCTTATTCAAATCCTATGAATATTTATGAAATGCATTTGGGAAGCTGGCGGCAGCACGATGACGGAACATTTTATAACTATCGTGAAATGGCAGACGCCATTGCTCCGTATGTCTCTGAGATGGGATACACACATATTGAGATTATGCCGGTGAGTGAATACCCGTTTGACGGCAGCTGGGGGTATCAGGTTTCAGGATATTACGCGGCGACATCCAGATATGGCACACCGCAGGATTTGATGTATTTTGTGGACAAGTGCCATGAGTACAATATATCGGTTATAATGGACTGGGTTCCGGCGCATTTCCCGAGAGATGCGCACGCACTCGCGTTTTATGACGGCGCTCCGACATTTGAATATGCCGATTCCAGACTCGGCGAACACAAGGAGTGGGGAACACTCGTTTTCGACTACACAAAAAGCGAAGTGATTTCGTTCCTCATATCCAATGCGGTATTCTGGCTTGAAAAGTACCATATAGACGGGATAAGGGTGGACGCGGTTTCGAGTATGCTTTATCGTGACTATAACAGAACTGAGTGGCTTCCTAATGTGAACGGAGGCAAGGAAAATCTGGAGGCGGTAAGTTTTCTTCAAAAGCTCAACAGCGTTGTTTATGAAAAGTTTCCTTATGCGCTTATGATTGCTGAGGAATCTACGGCGTGGCCTCTTGTCACAAAGCCTGTAAGTGTGGGGGGGCTGGGCTTTGGATTTAAGTGGAATATGGGCTGGATGAATGATATGCTGCGCTATATGTCCATGGATCCGTTATTTAGAAAGGGTAATCATAATCTGTTGACATTTTCGATGATGTATGCTTTCTCGGAAAACTACATTATGCCGCTTTCACATGACGAGGTTGTACACGGAAAATGTTCGCTTGTTGAAAAGATGAGCGGATTGTATGACCAGAAGTTTGACTCCCTCAGAGCGTTTTTGGGGTACATGAACGCTCATCCCGGTAAAAAACTTATGTTTATGGGCGGAGAAAACGCACAATTTATTGAATGGCGGTTTTACGAAGGTCTGGATTGGAATATACTTGATACAGACAAGCATAGATACTTCCATGAATTTGTAAAAGAAAATAATAAATTCTATTTGGCGCATAAACCTTTTTGGGAGATTGAAGACAGCTGGGACGGCTTCAGTTGGATAAACGCATCCGACGCAGAGAAGTCTATTGTGGTTTTTGTTCGCAAAGGGCGGCGCAGAGGCGACAACATATTTGTTGTTTCAAACTTTACGCCGGTAAGGTATCCAAAATATACAATAGGAATGGAAAAGAGCGGGGAGTACGAGATAGTTTTTTCTACAAATGAAAAACGCTTTGGCGGTAGCGGGGAAGATACTGTGCAGTCTGTTAAGACAACGAAAAAAGAGAGCGATGGTTTGCCTTATCGCATCTATCTTGATATACCGCCTATGACTACGATGTATATCAGGAAAAAATCCAAACCAAAGTCACAGAAAGGATTGGTGAGCAAATGAAAAAAACAGAATGTGTTGGTATGATATTAGCAGGAGGACAAGGCAGCAGGCTTGGCGTTTTAACGAGCAAGGTGGCAAAACCGGCAGTGCCGTTTGGGGGCAAATACCGTATAATCGATTTTGCTTTAAGTAATTGTTCGCATTCCGGAGTTGAAACCATAGGAGTCTTGACGCAGTATCAGCCGCTTGAACTCAACACGTACATCGGCAACGGAAACGCATGGGACCTCGACAGAAATGAAGGCGGAGTTTATGTTTTGCCTCCATATCAAAAGGAAGATAAGAACGAATGGTATAAAGGAACGGCAAATGCGATATACCAGAACATAGATTTTATCGACCAGTATGACCCCGAATATGTACTTATTCTTTCGGGAGACCATATTTACAAAATGAATTATGCCAAGATGATAAAGTTTCATAGAGAGAATAATGCCGACGCGACCATTGCCGTCATTGAAGTTCCATGGGAAGAGGCAAACCGCTTTGGAATAATGACGGCGAACCAAGAGAGACGGATTACAGAGTTTGCGGAAAAACCTAAAAACCCGAAGAGCAATCTGGCAAGCATGGGCGTTTACGTGTTTAGCTGGAAATCACTAAAGAAATATCTGGTGCTTGATGAGAAAAACCCCGAAAGCAATAATGACTTCGGTCAGAACGTCATCCCTGAAATGCTTGCCGCAAACGAGAGACTGTTTGCCTACGGTTATGCCGGCTACTGGAAGGACGTGGGTACAATTCAGAGCCTTTGGGAGGCGAATATGGACCTTCTGCTTGACCCGCCTGCGTTTAATCTCTATGATTCCGACTGGAAGATATTCTCGAAAAACCCGGTTAAGCCGCCGCACTATGTGGCGGAAGGCGCTGAGCTTTCCAACTGCTGCATAACAGAAGGCTGCGATATATATGGTACTATACGCCACTCAATTATCTCGGAAGGTGTGCATGTAGGCAAGGACAGCTTGGTGGAGGATTCAATAATTTTCCCGGGAGTAAGCATAGGGAAGAACACCAAGATAAAAAAAGCTATAATCGGCACAGACGCGATTATAGGCGATGGAGTTGTAATAGGCGATAAAAAGGCAGACGTTGAGGAGTATGCGAACAAGTATTGCAGCGATGGGATTTCGCTTATTGCCGGAGGCATAAAAATCGGCAAAGGAATACGCATTGCGCCAAATTCTATGGTAAGACGGTCTATTAAATAGAAAGGGGGATATGACATGAAAGATACAATGGGAATTATTTTGACGAGAAACCAGGAAGTACGCCTGAATGAGCTTACTGAGATAAGAGATGTATCGGCGCTCCCTTTCGGAGGAAGGTACCGGCTTATTGATTTTGTGCTTTCAAATATGGTCAACTCGGGCATTATCAATGTGGGCATAGCTACGCAGTTCAATTATTCTTCGCTTATGGACCATGTAGGAACCGGTAAGCCGTGGGACCTTAACAGAAAAGCATACGGTTTGTTCTTTCTTCCGCCGCAGGTGAGACTTGATGTGCGCGGCGGTGTGAGCGTATCCGGCGATGTCGATATTCTGCACGGAGTTTTGACGTATTTGCACCGAAGCCGCCAGAAATATGTTGTTGTAGCCAGCGGCAACGTTGTCTGTTCCATGACATTTGACGCTGCGCTTGAAGCGCACAAGGCGTCCGGTGCGGATATTACGGTCATATACACAAACTTGGCTGAAAATGATGAGCAGCTGAGCCGCAGCACAACGTATTGCATAGATGATTCAGGGAGGGTAAAAAATATATATCATAACCAGCCGAACCCAAAATACACGGCGGCAGGCATGGATATGTATATTATTGAGCGCGCGCTGCTGCAGTCGCTTATTGAAGAGGCTTACGCCAAAGGCAGCCATGATTTTATAACCGATATATTAGCGGCTAACATGAATTACTATAATATTTATGCATATCGTTACGATGGCTTTGTAAGTAAGGTTGATTCCATCAGGACATATTATAACACAAGCATGAATATGCTTGATACGCGTATCCGTCACGAGTTATTTGAAGGGTCTACACCGATATATACAAAAGTAAAAGACCAGGTGCCGACAAAATATCTTTCCAATGCAAAAGTAAAAAACTCGTTGATTGCGGATGGGTGCGTAATTGACGGCACGGTGGAGAACAGTATAATATTCAGAGGCGTTCATATCGGCAAAGACACTGTTGTAAAAAACAGTATCGTCATGCAGACAACTATAATACAAGACAAGTGCGACCTTGAAAATGTCGTGATAGATAAGGAATGCACATTAAGGAGCGGTAAACGATTAATCGGTCAGCCAAACTTCCCGTTTATTCTTCCTAAGCGAACCCTTATCTGAGAAAGGAGAGCATATGAAAGTTCTGTTTGTAACAAGCGAATGTGTTCCGTTTGTGAAAACGGGCGGACTGGGAGATGTTGCAGGCGCGCTCCCGCGCGAGCTGAAACGCCAGGGAGTGGATGTGCGCGTTATAATGCCGCGCTACGAAGCGATAGGTGCGCAGTATAAGGAACAGATGCGCTATATTGACCACATTTACATTAAAATGGGGTGGCGCAGCCAATACTGCGGCGTGTTTGAACTCGAGCACAACGGTGTGATACATTATTTTGTGGATAACCTGTTCTACTTTGGCGCATCGTCAATATATGGGCCGATTGCAGAAGACATTGAGCGATTTGCGTTTTTTGACAAGGCAGTACTCGCACTGCTTCAGGTGGTGGACTTTTTTCCGGACGTTATCCATGCCAATGATTGGCAGTCGGGTATGGTCAGCGTGCTCTTGCGCGCACATTACGGCGCAGACAGCCGATACGCCCGAATCAAGACGATATTCACAATTCACAACCTTAAGTTTCAAGGTGTGTATGATAAAAAAACCATATCGGATGTATGTGAGTTAAATGCAACGTATTTCACACCTGACAAGCTGGAGTTTTATAAGGACGCAAGCTTCTTGAAGGGAGGCGTAGTCTATTCGGACTATATTACTACCGTAAGTCCGACGTATGCCGGAGAGATTCAAAACCCATTCTTCGGAGAGAGGCTTGACGGTTTGCTTCGCGCAAGAAACAACTGCCTTCGCGGTATTATTAACGGCGTTGATTATGATGAGTATAATCCGAGGACAGACCCGCTCATAGTTCAGACATATAACGCACGTGATGTTGTTGCGCAGAAAAAGGTCAACAAAGTGGAGCTTCAGAAAGAGCTTGGACTTGAGGTGGACGAGAATCGTTTTCTCATTGGTATGGTGACGCGGCTTACTGCGCAAAAAGGAATGGATTTGGTAGACTGTGTAATGGATGATATTTGCTATCACCAAAACATACAAATGGTTGTTCTCGGCACAGGGGAAAGACAATACGAGGATACGCTGCGCTTCTTTGAATGGAAGTACGGTGGTCGTGTAAGCGCGCAGATAAGGTTTGACAACACGGTGGCTCATAAAATTTACGCTGCGTCCGATGCATTTTTGATGCCCTCGCTGTTTGAACCGTGCGGTTTGAGCCAAATGATAGCTATGCGCTACGGAACCATTCCCATCGTGAGAGAGACCGGAGGTTTGCGAGATACAGTGGAGCCGTTCAATGAATTCGAGAACACCGGCACCGGATTTTCATTTACCAACTATAACGCGCATGAGATGCTTGGAATCATAGGCTATGCGCACAATAAGTTTTTCGACAGCAAACGTCAATGGCAGCAGATGATAAAACGGGCAATGGCAAAAGATTTTTCATGGGCAGCGAGCGCGAAAGAATATATTGACTTATACGCTTCCTTGTTGTAAAATACTACAGACATTTTTTTGAGAGGATTTGATAGAACGTGATACATCAAGACATTGAGCTTACCGAAGCGCAAAAAATACTCAAAGAGGAGATACTCGGCAAGCTCAGCCGTCATTACGGACGGACACTTGAAGATGCAACGGACGCACATATATATAAGGCGGCCGCCCTATGCGTAAGGGACGTAATTATGGAGAGATGGATACAATATCGCCGCCAGCAGCGTAAAACACAAAACAAAGAGGTCTTCTACCTCTCGTTTGAGTTTTTGATGGGCCGCGCGCTTGGGAACAATCTTCTTAATCTTGAGCTTACAAAGGATTACGACCAGGTATTGAAATCGATGGGGCTTTCGCTTTACGAAATCGAGGATAAAGAGGCTGATGCGGGGCTTGGAAACGGTGGATTGGGTCGCCTTGCCGCATGTTTTCTCGATTCCTTGACAACACTTGAACTGCCGGCTTTTGGCTGTTCTATCCGCTATGAATACGGATTGTTTAAACAAAGAATAGTTGACGGCGAGCAGGTAGAACTGCCCGACAACTGGTTGAATGACGGAAACATGTGGGAAATAGCCGCTCCGGAAGAAAGCATGATTGTCCGCTTTGGCGGCAAGGTGTTTACGGAGAGTACAGATAGCGGCATGTCCGTCAGATACGAAGACACCACTAACATTGTAGGAATACCATATGATATGCCTATCTGCGGCTACAAGTCGAATATTGTAAATACTCTGCGCCTTTGGAGCGCGCGCGCAGAAAAGGACCTGGACATTTCTGCCTTCAGCGAGGGAGAGTTAATGAAGGCGGTTGAGGATAAGGCGATGGCGGAGTCAATCAGCAAAGTGCTCTATCCCGAGGACTCCAATCCGGAAGGCAAGGCTCTCAGGCTGCGCCAGCAATATTTCTTTGTTTCCTGTACTCTGCAATGGATGATACAGCGCTTTAAGCGCCATCACAACGGCGATTTGTCGAAACTCTCGGAGCTTGTCGCAGTTCATATAAATGATACGCACCCGGCGATTGCCGTCCCGGAAATGATGCGTATACTTATGGACGAGGAAGGCATGGGCTGGGATGAGGCGTGGGATATTACCACAAAGATTTTTGCGTATACAAACCACACTATTATGAGCGAGGCTCTTGAAAAATGGCCTATGGACCTTTTCATGCGCCTACTCCCGAGAATTTGGATGATTACGGTGGAGATAAACCGCCGTTTACAGATTCGGCTTGAAGAAGCTTATGGCAACGATATAGGCAAAATTAACTATATGCTCATTATTGCAAACGGGTATGTGAATATGGCAAATCTTTGCCTTGCAAGCTGTCATAAGGTTAACGGCGTATCCAAGCTGCATACAGATATTTTGCAAAACGATGTATTCCGGGATTACTATAATCTTAATCCCGAAAAATTTGTTGCGATAACAAACGGCATTACCTACCGAAGATGGGTGCGTCTGGCGAACCCTGAGCTGTCAGATTTGATTACAAAAACGATTGGTAAAGGCTGGGAAACAAACTGTGAAGAATTGAAAGCTTTAGCGCCTTTTGCCGATGACGCCGCATTTCGCGAGCAGTTTGCCAAGGTGAAGCTGGAAAAGAAAAAGCAGCTTGCGAAATATATACAGGAAAACAATGGCATTGAAGTTGACCCGAATTCCATCTTCGATGTGCAGGTTAAACGCCTCCATGAGTATAAACGTCAGCTGCTGAATATTCTTCACATAATGTATCTTTATGACAGGATAAAACATAATCCCAAAGTGGAGATACATCCGCACACCTTTATTTTCGGAGCGAAAGCTGCCCGTGCTTATACCAGGGCAAAGCTTATTATTAAGCTGATTAATGACGTTGCGAAAATGGTAAATAACGACCCTGATGTAAACGGAAGAATTAAAGTCGTGTTTATTGAGAATTATGGTGTATCGCTTGCGCAGATGATTATTCCCGCAGCGGAAATCAGCGAGCAGATATCAACCGCAGGGCTTGAAGCTTCAGGGACGGGGAATATGAAGTTTATGGCGAACGGCGCGCTTACTGTAGGGACATTAGATGGCGCAAATGTTGAAATGAGCGAATGTGTGGGGATAGATAACATCTTTATTTTCGGAATGAATACACCCGAGGTGAAAAGCGCTCTCCAATACGGCAGACCTGCGCCGCAGGATATTTATGCCTCTAATTCCGATATCCGCAGAGTGTTGGAAATGCTTATAGACGGGACTGTGAGCGGAAATAAGACGTATTATGATTTGTATCAGAGTCTGCTTTTTGGTGACCGCAGCGGTTGCGCCGACAGATACATGGTCGTCAGGGACTTTGAAAGTTATGTGCATATTCATCAAATTATAGATAAGGCGTATCGTGCGCAGGACGAGTGGCAGAAAAAAGCTGTGCTCAATGTGGCTTACTCGGGATTTTTCTCAAGTGACAGGACTATCAGCGAGTATAATGAAAAAGTATGGCGGCTAAACAAGTATAAAAAGCCAAAGAACGGGAAATAATCAACCACAAAGGGGGTTGATTGCCATGAATAAGCTGGCATTGGTACTGGTAATTATAGGTGCGCTGAACTGGGGCAGCATCGGAGTTTTCGGTGTTGACCTTGTCGGTGTTCTGTGCGGAGGTCAGGCGTCAATCATAAGCCGGATTATCTTCACACTGGTCGGACTTGCAGGCTTGTGGGCAATAACAATGTTGTTCTCGCATGAACCAAGAGAAGCGCACTGAAAGAAAACAGCCTCCTAAAAAATTCGGGAGGCTGTTTTCTTTGAAGCTTCGTTTGCCGAAAGAGCAGTCGTAGTAAAACTATGACATCTGCCGCTATTAGGTCTGTTTCATAACAAGGACGCGGCAGCAGCCTGAAATTTCAAAACATGGTGCGGCGGCGGGGATAACAAAGCTGTCGCCCTTCTTGAAATTTTCTGAAATGCCGCCGCAGGAAACAGAGCCGAAACCTTCGGCGAAAAAGAGGAAGAACATCGCGTGTTTTGTCTCGAAACATCGTGTGGACGAAATAGTTTCCTCATTGAATTCAAAAAACTCGCAGCTGATATGCGCGCCGCATTTTTCGCGTCCGCGAGAACTCTCGCGAATTGTTACGTCAAGCGCCTGTTCAATGTGTAATTCACGCATGGTTCCGCTTTTATCGCGGCGGTTGTAATCAAAAACGCGATACGTGGCGTTTGAATTTTGTTGGAGTTCGGCTATAACCATACCTTTCCCTGCTGCGTGCAGTGTTCCCGCCGGAATAAGGAAAGCATCACCGGCGTGAACGTCTACATAGTTTAGCAAAGTGGTAATAGTGCCGCTGAAAATAGCATTTGCAAGCTCGGCCCGAGCGACAGGCTCCTTGAAGCCATATACAATTTGCGCGCCTTTGTCAGCATGTAAAATATACCACATTTCGGTTTTCCCCGTTACGCCGCATTGGTAAAAATCATCGGGATGAACCTGAACGGATAGGTCATTTTGCGCGTCAAGAAGCTTGAACAAAAGCGGGAAGCTTTCGCCGTTTTTGCCGGATGTGTTATAGAGAGAACCGCGCGTCTGGGCTGACAGTGTGTACAGAGACATGCCTTGATAACAGCCGTTGGCAACAGCGCTGCTTTCGTTTTCGTTGCATGAAATTTCCCAACTTTCGGCTGCGCCGCCGACCGGAGTGTTTTTTCCATAAAGGGCATGCAGATTGTCTCCGCCCCAGATGTATTGTTTATATATGGGTATCATTTTGAGTGGGTAGACCTGCAAAATATCAGCCTTCTTTTGTGTGGATTTATAAATTCGATGCCGAGCATGATGAAATTACCAGCTGCTGATACCAATATTACAATAACATTTTGCCGCTGTCAAGCGTTTTATAGCGCGCTCATATCGCGAGAGAAAGAGGAGGCTTTGGTGTAATTTTTGCAGCGAATTTTGTTGACATAAATTTGATGTGGTGGTAACATAGCTATGGGTGATGTAGATGGAGAATAAACAGAAAATTTCAGACAAGCGTGCGGTAATTTGCGGCGCGTTGATTTTAGCGGTGTTTCTGGCTGCTGTTATCTATTATAATTTCAATGACACTAAAGAAGAAGCCGTTATGGTAGGTGTGCATGTAAAAGGCGCTGTAGTCGAGGATGGGTATTACGAGCTTCCTCTTGGCAGCAGGGTAAAGGACGCTATCGCTGCGGCTGGCGGCGCTTCGGAAAACGCCGACCTTAATAATGTGAACCTGGCGGAGCATCTCATGGACGGTGAAGAGCTTGTGATACCATATATTTTCCTCGGTAAGATAAACATTAATAGCGCATCGAAGGATGAGATTGCTCAAATAGAAGGTGTGAGTGAGGCTTTGGCGGCAAAAATTATACACTACAGACACAACAACGGCGACTTTGCAACGCTTGAAGAATTGTTGCGTGTGGACGGTATGTCGGAGGATTTATTGGCAGACATCCTGCCGAATCTTACTTTGAATTGACGCACTGCGTGTTTTGCCGACAAAATTGCCGGCGCGAGGTATTATGATGGACAATAAAACATTCAAAAATTTTGTCGCACTTGCCTTGCCGCTTGTTGTGCAGAATGTAATCCTTTCTTCGGTGAATCTGCTGGACAATATTATGGTGGGTCAGCTCGGAGAAACAGCTCTCGCCGGCGTCAGCATGGCGAACAGGGTCTTTAACCTCTATAATATTATGATGTTTGGTTTATGCAGCGGAGCGATAATATTTTTCTCGCAATACTGGGGCAAACAAGACTCTGAGGGAATAAAAAATGTAATGTCGCTCACACTAATTGTGGCGCTTGCTACTGCAGCTGTGTTCTTTGCCGCTTCACAACTTTTTACCAATGAAATTCTTACTGCGCTGTGTGGCAAAGAGAATGTGCAGATGATTGATTTGGGATGTAAGTATTTGAGAATCATGAGCGTGAGCTATGTGTTTTTTGCACTGATTTTTGTAATAAGCTCCGCTCTAAAAGCGATAGAAAAACCGCGCTTGGGACTCTACGCGGCAGTTATATCTCTCGGCTTGAACGCGGTTTTGAACTATTGTTTGATTTTTGGACGCTTCGGAATGCCGCGCTTAGAAGTGCGCGGCGCCGCGCTTGCTACACTTATTGCGCGCGCCGTTGAACTTTGTGCGCTTTTGGTATTGTCACACCGATACAAGGCTTTCATATATCCTAACCCCAAAAGGCTGTTTCGTTTACCGGCAGGCTTTGTGGCAAAGTGCATCTCTACAAGCATCATGGTGTTTTTTAACGAAACGTTTTGGGCTCTGGGAATAACCGTATATGGCGCTGTTTTTGCGCGCATGGGTGAAAATGTTGCCGCCGCACACGGAATTGTGGGTACCGCAGAGAATTTTTTGTCTTCTTTGATTTTTGGAACGAGTGCAGCCGCTACCGTTATGATAGGAAAGGAAATCGGCTCGAAGAATATCGACGGAGTGAAGCAGACAGTCGGTTTTTTTATAAGGACGAGTTTTATCTTGGGCGCTGTGACAGGAGTAATAGGGTTCTCTATTGCGCCGTTTATTGTGTCAATGTTTAATTTTACGCAGAGCTCCCGGGAGATTTCTGTGGCGATGCTCAGAGTATTGGCAATTTACATGCCGATACGTTCTTTTGTTATGACAGGGCTTGTCGGAATAATCCGCGCCGGAGGTGATACGCGATTTTGCATGACGGTGGACGTAGGCGGTTTGTGGTGTATTGGTGTGCCGTTAGCGTTTATATGCGCGTTTGTTTTGAAGCTTGATGCTCCCGTTGTATATGCCGCCGTACTGCTGGAGGAGCCTATTAAGTCGGTCTTTGCGATGCTGCGAATTAAAAGCGGGAAATGGATAAACGACCTGGTGAATGAATGACGCGAAAGGGGCAAAAATGAAACAGACATTTACAGTTACAAAAATGACGTGCGCTTCATGCAGCGCACGAGTAGAAAAAATATGCTCGCACATTGACGGCGTGCGTGAGGTGCAGGTTAACCTCCTATCCGGGAGCATGGTCGTGGACTATGATGAAAACCTGACAGACAGCAGGGCGATTATAACGGCTGTAGAAGGTATCGGGTACGGGGCATATCTTGGAAAAAAGAGAGAGGAAGAACGCGACACGCTCAAGATGCGGCTGGTTGTTTCCGTATGTGCGCTTGTTCCGCTTATGTATCTTTCCATGGGACATATGTTGCATCTTCCGCTGCCGCACGGCATATTAAACATATCTCTCCAGTGCATACTGACGCTTATAATTGCGGCTGTGAATTACAGCTATTACGTATCTGGAGCAAAAGCGTTAATGCATTTTTCGCCCAACATGGATACGTTGGTTTCCATCGGCACGCTTGCGGCGTTTGTGTCTTCGTTTTTGGCGCATTCAGAAGCTTATTTTGAGTCCGCCGGAACTATACTTACACTTATTACCGTTGGAAAATATTTGGAGGGCAGGGCAAAGCGCTCTACAAGAGCGGCAATTGCTTCGCTGATAAACCTGGCGCCCAAAAGTACGATTGTTATCCGCGGTGGAGTTGAGCGAGAAGTCCCTTTTGAAGATATACAAAGTGGGGATATTTGCGTTGTACGTGCCGGCGGTACAATTGCTGTAGACGGCGTAGTCACAAGCGGCAGCGGATTTGTGAACGAAGCGGCCGTGACAGGGGAGAGCGCACCTGTAAAAAAGGGGATGGGCGAGAGCGTGATAAGCGCGACGCTGCTCGACAGCGGCTATCTGACATACCGCGCCACAAGGGTCGGTGAGGATACAACACTTTCTCAGATTGTACGTCTTGTAGAAGAGGCGGCAAATTCCAAGGCACCGATTTCACGGTTAGCTGATAAGATAAGCGCCGTTTTCGTACCGGTAGTTATGGCGATTGCTGTAATAACGTTTGTTGTCTGGTACGCCATGGGCGCAGGTGCTTCTTTTGCGCTCTCTATGGCAGTTTCGGTACTTGTAGTTTCCTGCCCATGCGCACTCGGGCTTGCAACGCCGGTTGCGATAATGGTTGGCACCGGACGCGGTGCACAGATGGGAATTCTGATAAAGAGTGCAGAGAGCCTTGAGGTCGCGCATCGTGTGGATACAATTGCAATGGACAAGACCGGAACCTTGACCATGGGTACCCCCGAAGTAGTATATTTTTCTGAAGACGCAAGGCTGCCGCAGGTGGCGGCGGCGCTTGAGGCGTACTCTGACCACCCGCTTGCAAAAGGAATTTGCCGACGTTTTGAAAGTGAAAAGAGTGTGGAAGGCTTTGAAAGCATAACAGGGAAAGGCGTGCGTGGGATAATAGACAAAAAAGCGGCGCTCGGCGGGAGCAAGGCTTTTTTGGAAGAGAATAACATTGATGTTTCTTCCGCCGAGACAAAAGCGAAAGAAATAGGCTCAGAGGGAAGCAGCGTTGTCTATTTTTCGCTCGGCGGTGAGTTTTTGGGAATAATTGCGCTAGGTGATGCTCTGCGTGAAAACTCAGCTGAAGCTGTGCAAAAATTTTTCAAAATGGGACTTGACGTTTTGCTTCTTACGGGTGATAATATAGATGTTGCGCAAAGTGTAGCAAAAAAGTGCGGCATCAAAAATGTTTACGCATCTCTTTTGCCGTGGCAAAAAGATGAGATAATAGACTCGCTTAAAACTGAAGGCAGGTGCGTTGCCTTCGTGGGAGACGGGATTAACGATGCGCCGTCGCTTATGCGCTCAGACGTGGGAATTGCCGTAGGAGCAGGTACGGATATTGCGATGGAGGCAGCAGACATTGTGCTTATAAAAAACGATATCCGTTCAGCGGCAGTGGCTATAGGTCTGAGCCGCGCCTGTATGCGTACGATAAAGATGAATTTGTTTTGGGCATTTTTCTATAACGTACTCGGCATACCCATTGCGGCGGGGCTGCTCTATCTTCCGCTGCAGCTTACCTTAAATCCTATGCTGGCGGCGGCGGCCATGAGTTTCAGTTCTATATGCGTTGTTTTGAACGCATTATCTTTGAGGAGGTACAGAGGTCATGAAAACAATAGTGAAAATACAAGGGATGACATGTGAACACTGCGCAAAAGCAGTACAAGCCGAGCTGGAAAATGTCGCAGGAGTAATGAGCGTTAAAGTAGACCTGAAAAAAGGTACGGCAACTGTGAAAACAGAGGGTGCGTTTATCGACAAAGCGTTCAGTAACGCCGTTGAGCGTGCAGGCTTTACTTTTGTGAGCGCTCAGACAAAACGAGGAATATTTTAGTGTTGCAATTTTATAAGAAGTAGGTTATAATGAATATGTACTGACCGCGAGGGTGCGTCCCGAACGAGAAGGCGAAATTTTTAGTGCTGTGCAAAATTGCGCCTTCTTAAGGCGCAATTTTTGTTGTTATACGAAAGAGAGGAATAATGTTATGGAAAACAGAGTGGCAATTATCGGAATTATTGTTGAGGAGTATAATGCGGCCATGGAAGTGAACACACTTTTGCATGAGTTCGGAGAATACGTTATAGGACGAATGGGAATTCCATATCGCGAACGCAAAATCAGCATGATTTGCGTTATGCTGGATGCCCCGAACGATATTATCAGCGCTCTGAGCGGTAAACTCGGAATGATACGGGGAGTGAGCAGCAAGACGCTTTATTCAAAGACATGAAAGAGCTTACCGATAAACTCTTTTATGAACGGAAGCTAACAAAGGATGAGTGGGTAAAGCTTTTGAAAAACCCATCTCCCGAGTATGCAGCAAAACATGCCGGCAAGCTTTGTATGCGCGCTTATGGGAATAAAGTTTTTGTCCGCGCGCTAATTGAACTTACAAGCTTTTGCAAAAATGACTGCTTCTACTGCGGAATTCGCCGTTCTAACAGATGTGCGCAAAGGTATCGCCTCGATGATAAAACTGTACTCTTGTGCTGCGAGAGTGCGTATAGCTGCGGTATGCGGACTTTCGTACTCCAGGGCGGGGAGGATGAATACTTTAGCCAAAGTCATGTTTGTGCGCTGATAGCAGAGATTAAAACACGTTTCCCCGATTGTGCTGTAACGCTTTCCCTTGGTGAAAAAAGCAAAGAGGAGTACGCGGCCTACAGACGAAGCGGCGCCGACAGATACCTTCTTCGCCACGAAAGCGCGAACGAGGCGCATTACAAGCAGCTGCATCCATCGGAGATGCGGCTTGAAAGACGAAAACAGTGCCTGTTTGAGTTAAAAGAGCTTGGATATGCAGTCGGAAGCGGATTTATGGTCGGAGTCCCGTTTCAAACCTGTGAGACGCTTGCGGAGGATATGCTGTTCTTAGAAAAGCTTTCTCCGGATATGATTGGCATAGGTCCGTTCATTCCGGCAGGAAATACTCCGTTTGAAACCTTCAAAAGCGGAAGCGGCGCTTTTACAATGTATTTGATTTCGCTTTTGCGGATAGCGTTTCCTTTGGCGCTGATTCCATCTACAACGGCGCTGGGTGTGATGGGCGGGCGAATCGGCGGAATACGGGCAGGCGCAAACGTAATCATGCCTAACTTCACCCCCGTAGAATATCGGGAAAAATATTCAATTTATGAAAACAAAGCCCGTTCGGGAGAAAACGCGGAAGATGCGATAGGACGCTTGCGCGAAGAGATGCGCGCGATTAGCCGCGAAGTCGTTATAGACCGCGGAGATAAGCGGAGGTGTATATGATGTATAACGCGAAATCCATGAAGGCTGAAGAATTTATCAGTCACGAAGAGGTAGAAGAGACTCTAAAGTATGCAGACAAAAATGCAGAAAACGAAGCATTGATATCGGAAATTCTTGAGAAGGCACGCCTTGGCCGCGGGCTAAATCACACAGAGGCTTCGGTTCTTTTGGCGTGTGAAATTCCGGAAGTTACAAAACAAATATTTGACTTGGCGGAGCAGATAAAAAAGGATTATTACGGTAACCGAATAGTGATTTTTGCGCCGCTCTATCTTTCAAACTATTGTGTAAACGGGTGCGTATATTGTCCGTACCATGTAAAAAATAAACATATAGCGCGAAAAAAGCTTACACAGGAGGAAGTGGCGCGCGAGGTGATTGCATTGCAGGATATGGGACACAAGCGGCTCGCGATAGAAGCAGGCGAGGATGAGGTCAACAACCCGCTTGAATACATACTTGAGTGTATTCATACAATCTATTCAATCAGGCATAAAAACGGCGCGATTCGACGTGTAAACGTGAATATTGCCGCTACTTCGGTGGAAAATTACCGCCGTCTTAAAGAGGCGGGGATAGGTACATATATTCTTTTCCAGGAGACTTACCATAAAGAGAGTTATTTGAAGCTCCACCCTACAGGGCCAAAACACGACTATGATTATCATACCGAAGCTATGGACCGCGCAATGGCAGGAGGAATCGATGACGTGGGCTTGGGAGTTCTTTATGGATTGGAGCTTTACCGCTACGAGTTTGCGGCGCTTTTAATGCATGCCGAACATCTTGAAGCGGTTCATGGTGTAGGTCCACACACGATAAGTATGCCGAGAATTAAGCGCGCAGACGATATTGACCCCAGTGCGTTTGATAATTCGATAAGCGATGAGGTTTTTGCAAAACTGTGCGCGCTCGTCCGTATATCGGTGCCGTATACGGGAATGATTATTTCCACCCGCGAGAACCAGGCTGTAAGAGAACGAGTAATCCGTTACGGCGTATCGCAGATAAGCGGAGCATCAAGAACGTCCGTAGGAGGTTACGCCGAAGACGAACGTCCGCACGACACTGAGCAATTTGATGTCTCCGACCAACGCACTCTGGACGAGGTGGTAAGATGGCTAATGCAAATGGGATATATACCCTCCTTTTGCACTGCATGTTACCGTGCAGGGCGCACAGGGGATAGGTTCATGGAATTGTGCAAGAGCAAGCAGATGCAAAACTGCTGTCATCCGAACGCGCTTATGACTCTAAAGGAATTTTTGCTGGATTATGCTACAGAGCAAACGCGTGCAATCGGTGAAAAGATGATTGAAGCGGAGCTTCGGAACATACCCGGAGAAATGGTGCGTCGGCTTTGTGCCGAACACCTTGAAAAGATAGAGCAAGGTATTCGTGATTTCAGATTTTGAGGTGATAGCATGACTCTTAACGATACGCCGAACGCACAGCGTGTGCACATTGGTATTTTCGGCAGGCGCAACAGTGGCAAGTCCAGCCTTGTCAACGCTCTTTGCGGACAAAATGTATCAATTGTATCCGATGTACTTGGTACGACAACAGACCCGGTATCGAAAGCGATGGAACTTTTGCCGCTCGGGGCAGTGGTGTTTTTCGATACGCCCGGACTTGACGACGAAGGAGAACTCGGAACAGAGCGTATACGCCGTTCACGGGATGTGTTACGCAAGTGTGACATTGCAATTATCGTGTGCGACGCTTCGGCTGGGATGGGAGAAATCGAGAACGAACTTGAACACGAGTGTAAAAAACGGGGAATTCCTTCTATAACAGTGCTGAACAAGTGTGACATTAATAAATCTGACGGTCTGTGCGTGAGCGCCAAGACAGGAGAAGGGATAGAGGCGCTGAAGAAACGTATTGCAGCGATTCAGATTGGGCAGGCAAGGGCTTTGCTCGATGGTATTATAAAATGCGGTGACAATGTAATACTTGTAACGCCGATTGACTCCTCTGCGCCAAAGGGTAGGCTCATTTTACCTCAGCAACAGGCAATACGTGAGATTTTGGACTGCGGCGCCACAGCTATAGTCGTGCAGGAAAACGCGCTTCCCGGCGCACTTAAAATGTGCACTCCAAGCATTGTCATAACAGACAGCCAAGTGTTTGAAAGTGTGGCAGAAGAAGTACCCGCTAATGTAAAACTGACTTCATTTTCAATTCTGTTTGCGAGGAAACGGGGAATCCTTGGCGCATCGATGGAAGGTGCAAAGGCGCTGGACAAACTTGCAGATGGTGATATAATTCTTATTAGCGAAGGCTGCACACACCATCGCCAGTGCGAGGACATCGGAACAGTGAAGCTGCCTGCATGGATTCGCAGGCGCTGCGGTAAAAATATATCTTTCGAGTATACAAGCGGCGCGCAGTTTCCGGAGGCATTGAATAAGTACCGTCTCATTATACATTGCGGAGGCTGTATGCTGAATCTGCGTGAGATGCATTTCAGATTTAGCAGTGCGGCAGCGCAAAATGTGCCGATTACAAATTATGGCGTTGCAATAGCGCATTTGAAAGGCATAGCGGAAAGGGCGCTGCAAGCTCTATAAAGCACAGACACAATCACAATTAAACGATTGTGTCTGTTTTGTACACATGATTGCAGAAATAGTGTATTGATTTTAGAACTGCAATACAGTATAATATAAGATATAATGTCTATTGCGAACGCACTGATTTATAAGTATAGCTCTTGGAATTGCGGAATTCCGATGGTGTGCAGCCGACAGCTTGCTTGAAAACTTTCATAAAGTGCCGCTCTTCGTTGAACCCACACAAAGGAGCAATTTCTTTAATTGAAAGAGTTGTCTCAATGAGCAGTGATTTTGCCTTTTCCGTGCGGCAGTGCGTAATGTACTTTTTCAGCCCGATACTTTTTTCGCGCTTAATGAGCTTAGATATATATTCCTTGTTATAGTTAAAAATATTGGCGGCTTTTTCCACTGTAATATCAAGGTGGCAGTTATTCTTTGCCCAAGCGCAAATCTGTTCTACAATGGCGTTTTCTTCTCCTACGGGGTCGGCGATTGCCGCCAACGCCTCGTGCACAAGTATTGTTGTGGCAAGAGAGGCGTCGTCCAGCCTGCGCTGAGCGAGGTAGAGCGTTTCCAAAAAAAGATTTGACAGGCGCGACGGGTCCTTTACATGCGCATATGCCGGAAAAGGAATTGTTTCTTCATCGGAACAGTTAAAGTGCAGCCAATAAAAACATATCGGCTTTGTGCTTTCGCGGTAGCCCTCGTGCCAAACGTCTTTGTGCAGGAACAGAATATCGCCCGCTTCGACAACGTACTGATTGTTTTCTTCGGCAATGTACATGGTTCCGCTCTGCATCAGTATGAGTTCATGTGAATCGTTTACTTTGCGGGATAGGTGCTTCCACGGACGAGTGGTTTTGGTTATGCCGCACACACAATAATCAATCAATTTCACCGCCTCCTTTTGAAGGACTAAACATATTATAATTTCTGCGTTCAAAACTTGCAATATAAAAATTATAAAAGGGGAGAAAAATCAATGAAAAAAATTATTTGCATCCTTCTGGCATTTGCGATGTTCCTGCCATGCTCTGTGTTTGCCGAAGACGGCGTGAAGATTTACATTAATTCGGTTATCCTTGATGCCGAGGGTATCATTACGGCTGAAAACCGCACAATAGTGCCGTTGCGGGCAATCTTTGAATCGCTGAACGCGTCTGTTGACTGGGATGATTCCACGAAAACCGTAACGGCGGTTCGGGGCGATACAACAGTAGCGCTGACCATAGGAGTTCCGCAAATTATCAAGAACAATTCCGCGACTGAGATAGACGTTGCTCCGGTTATTATAAACTCATCTACCTATGTTCCGGTAAGGGCGGTATCGGAGGCGTTTGAATGTGTTGTAGAATGGCACGCAGACGAACGGGCTGTGGTTATTTCCACTCCTTTTAACGATGCAGATAACGATGATAGCCTTGACGGAAAATATGTTACTCTTGCACTTGCAGACGGGAAAATGATTGGAGTAGAAGGCGCTTCGTCAGATGACAGCGCGGCGCTTAGTGCACAAAATGCAAACGGAGACGATTCTCAAACATGGGAAATTCTTTTCCAGAGCGAAGGCTTTTATACACTGGTTAACAAAAAAAGCGGCAAGGCGGTTGATATGCCTGCTTCCGATACTACCCCGGGACGTGGCGCGACACAGTATTCAACAAACAACGGGGCAAATCAGCAGTTGTTTTTTGAAGAGAACGATGACGGTACATACAGGCTTAAGTTCAAACATTCCGAACTCTATTTAACGAATTCCGACGGGAAGTTTACTCAGGAGGCGAAAGGCGACGCTCTTGCGCAATGCTTTACAATGCAGATTGTCGGCGAGGGTCCGATGAGCGCGATTAAATCAACTCCGGGATATCTTAACCTTGACGCAGAAACCAGAGAGCGTTTTGATTCTTATGTTTTCAAGACACGTTCTTATACAACGAGCATATATAATCAAGCTCGTTCTCTCATAGCGGCGGAGAACTATGTGGAAAAGAGCGCGCAAGAGCAGTCCGCAATACTTGAACAATGCTTGACATTTACTGCGTTTAACCTCGTTTATATAGGCGAGATTCCCAAGGAGGGTGAAACGACATATACAATTTCAAACAAGACCTATATAGACTCGTTTGACGTATGGCGCGGAACAATGCTTCCTGTATGGAGCTATGATGTTGCAATGTCTGACGGGTATAGTGTGACGATTTACACAACAATAGAAGATTGTTCCGTTGTTGAAGACGGGGCTGCGGCATTGGCGCGCTTTCCGTTAGCGATAAGAAAGTATCTGCGCCGTCTTATCCACCGCGAAGATACCGCAAACAACTATAACGGTGGCGGTGACACCATATGGATTCGCCTCAGCTATATTCCAAGCCAGAACGCTATTGCTCAAACACTGGCGCATGAGCTTGGTCATGTGCTGGATACATCGCTGACTACCGATGACTCCGTCTGGGAGAATGCGGCATTGAGCGACAGAGTGCCTGTTTCGGGATATGGTAATTCAAACCGAGCAGAGGATTTGGCTGAATTTTCACGCCTTTACCATATGGCGAAACGCGACGAGAACATCATGAACGCACTTGAAACAGTTTACCCCAACAGAATAAGTGCGTACAGAGCGCTGCTTTACAGCGGCGACAAGGAGTATTATGCGCAATATAAATCCGACTACGAAAAATATCTCCCGTTTATTGATGCAGGAGAAGAAGCCGTGTACAATACGATAACGCTTGAAGGCACAGATTTGGTGCTCGGACTCGCAGACGATGCGACAGCGAGCGGAACCACGGTGGTGCTTGAGCAATACACGGGAAAAGAAACGCAGCAATGGCGTATCCGTACCACAAAGGACGGCTACAAAGTGATATTTAACAAAGCGGCTGATTGCTGTCTCAATGTGCCGGGGAACAGTACAGATAACGGGAAGAGCCTTATTATCTGGAACGGCGGCGGGGGAAATAATGAAAAATGGACAATGAGCGGCGACGATAACGGCGCTGTCTTCTGTGTCAAGCATTCCAACCTTTACCTTTCGGCAGATACAGCTACTGCGACGGCGACTCAGTCGCAGACACAGAGTAAGTGGATTATAAAGAGCGTGGAATAAATAAGGGGGAAGCGCAGTGGATACGTTATTTTACCAAGGAAATAGAGCCGAGCTTTACAAAGCGCTTAAGCCTGGCGATACAGTTATTCTCTTTTCCGGCACAGCTCCGCGGAAAACCGCTGATGAAAACTATCCTTTTTTTGCATCGCGTAATTTTGTATATCTTACCGGTATTGCTCGCGAAGATTTGATTTTTACTGCACAAATCACGGAAGGCAGCGTGAAAGAAATCTTGTTCATTCTCCCTCCTGACCTTTTAGCGGAGCGGTGGACCGGAAGCAGAATTAAAGCTGATGAAGCGTCGCAAATCAGCGGAATAAAAGAATTCTGCTACACATCGGCATTCGATGAGTTTTTCAAGAATCTTTGCGAAAAAAACGGCGGGACGCTGTATATGGATTTTGACAAGCGTTTTGAAACAGAGCCGGATAATGAAACGTATATTCTTGCGAAGAAGGTCAGCAAGCTCTATCCGTACATGAAAATGCGAAACATTCACGGATACATTGCTGAAATCCGAACAATAAAAAAGCCCTGCGAAATTGAAGCCATGCGCAAGGCGGAACTTATCACGCGCGACGGGATTCTTGCCATGATGCGTGCATCCAAGCCGGATATGTATGAATACCAGTATAAAGCGGAGTTTGACTACGCGCTTGCGCAGCATGGGGTTTTAACGCCGATGTTTCCTTCGATAATTAGTGCCGGCAAAAATAATTTCTGTATACACTATTATGATTACCGCGGAATTGCTCGCGATGGAGATATGGTCTTGAACGATGTGGGAGCAGTATGGGACAATGAGGGGACCGATGTTTCGCGAGGCTGGCCGTGTAACGGAAAGTTCAGCGAAAAACAGCGCCTTCTGTACGAGTGCGCGTACGAAACATCCAACCACATGTTTGAAATATTAAAACCCGGCATACCTATGCGAGACGTAGACACTCTTGTCCGTAAGTACAACTACGAGCTGCTGCATGACTTAGGCTTGGTGGACAGCTATGAAAACGCGGGCAAGCTTATTTGGCATGGCGGTGCACATCATGTAGGGTTTGACACGCACGACGTCGTCAATGTAGAAGGTAAGCTTACGCAGGCGGGTATGGTTTTTTGCGTAGATGTAGGAATCTACTGTGAAGAGTGGGGGATTGGCTTCCGGCTGGAAGATAATTGCCTTATCACACAAACTGGCTGCGAAAACCTTTCCGCCATAATACCGAGAAGCATTGCGGATATTGAAGCAGTTATGCAATAGCTCAATCTTTCCAAAGCTTTGCGGCAAGCTTTTCAATACGGTCTTTTCTGGCGGCGGTGTCATCTTCGTCAATTTCGATGGAGATGACATCGCCTTCTTTTGCTTCCTTTGGCACAAGCGTTGCCGGCATGTCCGCCATATTTCCATCTTCCAGTTCCACCACGACAAAATCACCTTCAAAACGGTCTATTATAACTTTCATCTCAAATCCTTTCCCCGAAACTGCGACAACAGTTTATTTTTCGGTTTTCACAGTGAAATTATTTCCATCGCTCGTAAATATGACGGTGCCGTCAATATCTGTTCTATAAATTGTGATATTGTGCGTTTCGAGCACTTCCAGAGCCTCATTTGTAGGATGATTGTACGATTTCCCATCACAGGAAATTACAGCATATGTCGGGTTTACCCGCTCTATAAACTCTTTCTTGTTTGCAGATTTAGAACCGTGATGACTTACCTTCAAGACATCTGCTGTTACATCAGATGTAATAAGCTCCTGACTCTCTTTTTCCGCATCGCCGGTGAGGAGAACTGAAGTATTCTTATATTCGATTTTGATAACTGCCGAGTAGTTGTTCAAATCGTCATATTCTTCAAGCGTAGGAGCGAGGCAACTGACGGAAAAATCTTTGTCTTGGCAAATAACCACGCCTTCTTTGGCTGTTTCAATTTGGAGTCCTTTTTCATCAATGGCTTTGAGTAAATTTTCAAAAGCCTTGGTATTGTGAGTCACACGGGGCATGAATACGCGCTTAACGCCGAAGCTGTTTATTGCGTCGTCCAATCCCCCGATGTGGTCTGCGTGCGGATGTGTTGCAATCACATAGTCAAGTGTATCTGTGCCAGCCTCTCTTATAGCGCTTATTACGCGGTCGGCAAAATTGACGTCTCCTCCATCAACAAGCATAGTTTCGCCATTTGGAAGGGTGATAAGCGAACAGTCGCCCTGACCAACGTCTATAAACCGCACAACCAGATTGCCGTTTTGGCGCACAGTGCCAGAGGAAACGTTTAGCCCCGCTGGTGTACAGCCAAACAATGATAGGGCAACAAAGAGAGATATGAGTTCTTTCAGCATTTTTAACACCTCGTGATAAGTCTACAACATTATTTTGGAAATGTCAATTGACATCGTAATGTATATATGATATGATAAACACAATTCAAATAAGCCGTATGGCTTAATACGTGACATCGGTGCCCGGTAAAACGGGAGAATAGGGAATCAGGTGCAAATCCTGAGCAGTCCTGCTGCCGTGAAAGGCGAGCTGCTTCACAATATGCCACTGCGGTCTTTGCCGTGGGAAGGCGGGAAGCGGCGGTGAACCTCAGTCGGAAGACCTGCCGATGTTTGGGAATTAAAGCAACTTCACAGGGGCTTGAAGGGTGCGCTTTTTTAGTGCGCCTTGACTTTGGTCAAGGCTGTTGTTTAGTTGCAAAAAAAAATAAACGGAGGTATTTTTATGCGACGGACAATTAAAGCGCTATTTCTTACCTTGCTGCTGCTGTTTATTGCAACAACAGCTTTCGGAGCGCAGATTACTCCACAATTTCTCGCAAATGTTGCAAACGGAGGCTGTGATTGGACAGTGCTAAACATAGCCAGAAGTGAAGCGCGCGACAATTATGACGCATATATAAACGCACAACGCGAAAACGTAAGCGCCCGATACTCAGCAAACGGTGAATTTTCTTCATCCGTGACAGACACACAGCGTACCGTACTTGCTCTTGGAGCTGCGGGGGCAAATGTACGTGATTTCGGAGAGTACAACGGAGAAGCTATTGACCTTTTAGCTGATGCAACGTATAATATGAACCGTGATAGCGTTGACTGCCAGGGATTGACGAGCGCAGTTTACGGACTCTTGGCGTTGGACTGCGTAAGTACATTGGTGCCGTCAGATGCAAAGTTTACAAGGGAAGATTTTATCAACTCCATCATCTCTTACCGCCTTACCGACGGCGGCTTTACATACTGGGGTGAAAGCTATGACCCTGATATGACAGGCATGGTACTGCAGGCGCTTGCGCCTTATAAGGAGCAAGACAATGTAAAAGAAATAATTGACAAGGCTGTGGAATTACTTGCGCAAAACCAGCTCGGAAATGGAGATTGTTCAAGCTGGGGCACGTCGAATCCCGAAAGCACCGCTCAGGTTTTGATTGCTCTTTGTGCGCTTGGCATCGATTATAGAACGGATGAACGATTTATAAAAAATTCCAATACGCTTTTAGACGGAATCGAAAAATACCGTCTGCCCGATGGCACATTTTCACATGAAGCAGGTGGTGATTCAAACTCTTTTGCCACGTACCAGGCAAACGCCGGCTTAATTGCAGCGGCGCGATTTGATGCGGGCAAGACCTCTTTTTATAACTATGCAGACACAGCGGTTTGGCGTACAACGGCAAGTTTTGAGAATAATGTGGCGACAGTCTACAGCGATACAGCTACCGCTGCATATTTCATTTCTGCCGAAATGGAAGATGATATTGTTAAAACGGTAAAGGTACAAAGTGTTGAACTGCAAAACGGAAAGAACGAATTTGCCGCTGAGTGCATAGGCTATGCTATGCTGCTCGACAAGCAAATGAGGCCACTTGTACGCCGTATAGAGGAAATATGACACGAAAGGAAGGGGTCTCATGCTCAAATGGCTTGCCGATACCGCAGTTGCAGGCGCGTTGATTGCAGCGCTGTTTACCCCCGTGGCTGATGTAAGTATTGATGAAATCATATACGAGCAATCGCCGTTTGCCACAGTAAGTGTTGAAGCATATACAGTAGGTGCAGACTATTTGCTTGAACCCACGGCTTTTGAAATTTTCCCAGGAGAGAATTGCGCCGAGTTTCTTGTTCGTGCACTTGACGCTTCGGAAATAGAGTATACATATTCAGGCGCTGTCGATGAAGGATTTTATCTGCAGTCTATAGATGGTTACGGTGAGTTTACACACGGACCGAGGTCAGGCTGGCTGTATTTTTTGAATGATGAAATGCCATCCTACGGTATGACGGACATATTTCTTGACGAGGGAGATTGGATTCGTCTTGTGTATACTCTTTCGTGGGGAGATGACATATAGAGAGACACATTTGACCTACGCGCTGAAGGCGCGCGGTTAACAATGCGGGGAGGAAAAACATGGGCAGCTCAAAGAAAAAGAACGTTGTGCTTTATATAATTCTTCGCCTGTTTGTATTGGCGATAATGGTGGTGCAGCTTTTACACGGGAATTATAGTAACGTGTTCTTATGCCTGCTGACGCTGATTCTGTTTATGATTCCCGTCATAATTGACCGGAAGTTTAACATCGAACTTCCGGGGACGCTTGAAATGATTATTGTCTTGTTCATCTTTTCTGCAGAGATATTGGGAGAAATACAAAATTTTTATAATATTATTCCGTATTGGGATATGATACTGCACACCATTAACGGGTTTATAATGGCGGCGATTGGGCTTGCTCTTATAGATATTTTGAACCAAAACCCCAACACGCATATAAATCTTTCTCCCGTATTCATTGTTTTGGTAGGGTTTTGTTTTTCGATGACAATAGGTGTTCTTTGGGAGTTTTTTGAGTTTGGTATGGACTCGGTTTTTCGCACCGATATGCAAAAGGACACGATTATAACGTCAATATCAAGTGTGGAGATAGATGCGGCGCGCGACAATAATGCCGTTAAAATTGACTCAATAAAGAGTACGCGCATCATGTCAGATGGAGGCGCAACGGTCATTGACGGAGGTTATCTTGATATTGGGCTTACAGACACTATGCAAGATTTGCTCGTTAACTTTTTAGGGGCTGTTCTCTTTTCATGCCTCGGCCTTTTCTATATTAAAAACCGTGGTAAGGGCAGTTTCTTAAAACGATTTATCCCGCGTAAGAGAAAGAGTAATGCACGATTAGAAAAATAAATGCCGCAAGAAATTCACCTCCTTAAACACCGCCCCTTATTGCAGCTGTCTTCCGGTGTGGTCAATTTTGTCGCTTGACGGAAAAATAAGATTTCCTACTGTGGAAAAAGTAAATCCCTTTTCTTCCAGATTATTTATGATGTTTTCCAGAGCCGCTGCTGCATTTTTTGCACCTGTATGCATTAAAATAATGGAGCCGCTTTTGACACGAGACATTATGCGCTTTGGCATTTGCGCTTCGGAAAGTCCTTTCCAGTCAAGGCTGTCAACATCCCATTGAATACACTCTCGGCCGCTTTGACGCACGGTATTGACAACGCTGTTGTTGTAGTCGCCGCTCGGCACGCGGACCAGCTTTAACTCCTTGTCGATAACTTCTTTAATTGCACTGTCGCATTTGTCCATATCTGCAACTATTTCTGCATCTGAAAGCTGTGTATACATAGTATGGTTGTAACTGTGGGAAGCTAATTCATGCCCGTCGGCATGAATTTTTTTTACGGCTTCAGGATATTTCTGTGCCCATGTACCGACAAGAAAAAATGTGCATTTGCAGTTATGATTTTTGAGCGTAGCCAAAATGGAGTCAATGTCGCCATCTTCCCATGCACAGTTAAAGGTCAGCGCAACCTTGTTGTCGCTGCGTTCAACGGAATAAATCGGAAGAATCTTCGGCGAAGTGGTTGCCTCCAGAACATTTTCTATTGAGAGCGGAAGCGCCACCACTGCCAAAACTGCGATAAGTACAAACGTGAATATTGAATATTTGTCCATAACAAAAATTTTCATATGCTTCCCTCCAAAACGGAATTGTAATATTTTATTATACCTGCGCAAATTGCATCTGCAAGACGCACTTGATAAGTTTCGCTTAAAAGCAGCGCCTCCTCTTGCGTATTAGACATAAAACCGCATTCTACAATCACAGCAGGCATTGAAGCGTTTTTCATCAGGTAAAGCGATGAAGGGGCAGCCTTTGCCTGTCGCGTCTGGTTAGGAGGGTCTATTGCTCTTAGAGACTCCATAATGCTTTCTCCGAGCAGCGCAGACTGTGCAAATGTCTTTGAATACAGCACCTCTGCCCCGTAGTATGCCGAGGATGTAAAGTGATTCATGTGAATACTGACAAACATGTCGGCGTCCGTTTCACGCATTATTTTGAGCCGGTTTTGCATGTCGCTCCTTTTTTTGTTCTGCGCGCTTTCTTCATATATTCCGCGTTCGCTCTCACGTGTCATTGTCACAGAAAACCCCTGACTCACAAGTCGCTCGCGCAACACTGTCGCAACCGCAAGATTCAGCTCGCTCTCGGTTGTGTCCGTGGAACCTACAGCGCCGCCGTCAGGCGCGCCATGGCCTGCGTCAATAATAATGCGCCGAGTATTCTTGTGTACGAAACACTCAATTGGCATTTCTTTAGGCACACAAATTATGATTAGACATAAAAGAGAAACGCATATCAGTAAAATAATTATTGCGCGTTGCAGTGTGATAAACATTAAATTTCCCCACCCCACAAAAAAATCCCCGATAACACATTCTATTTGTGTGTTACCGGGGATATGTTTATTTCTTTGTCCCATATTTGAAGATTGAGAAAAGTCTTTGCTTAAAGTTTATCTTATGTTTGCCAAGTATATAGCCAAATATGCAAAGTAGCATGTCAAAAATGCCAAAAAAAGGAATGAAATAGTCCGATGAAAAAACAGGAGAAAATACAGGAATGTTTATTCCGAAGAAAAGCTGCGGAACGTTTGCTTGTGCACCAGGTAAAAGAAGCGTGTAGGGCATGCCAAAAAGCCGCAGCAGTGTCAAAGAGTTCAGACGATAAAGAAACAATGCAAGCAGCGCATGAAGAAAAGCGACAGCTGCGCCGACGGCTATTCCGTGTGCAACATTTATATCACTTTTGTCATAACTTTTATCATCGCTCGCGGCCACGGAATAGCCCTCGCTCAACATGACCGACGCATAGCAAATAACAAGAAAGACGCCGTAGAGAACTTTACCCCAAGCGAACTTTACAAGCCATGCGAACAAAAACGATAGGGCGACGCAAATGAAGGCGAAAAAAACCTTCACCGCAAAAATTTTGAGCACGTGCTTTGCATAGCGCATAATTAGACCTCCGAAGTGAATATACTTTCAATAAAAGGAGTTGAATGAGTGTGGAAAATAACGAGATAACATTGTGCGGGACAGTCGAAGAGGAGGCGGTATACAGCCATAACGTCCGCGATGAAGCGTTTTATGTTTTCAAACTGCGTGTTCCCAGGCTAAGTGTAACTGACGACGTATTGCCCGTGACGCTCAGCGAGAAGCTGCTTTCGGAAAGCGACATAAAAGTTGGCAAGCGAATATGCGTTCACGGTCAGCTGAGGACATACAATAAACCGTCAGAAACAAGGCCGAAACTGATTCTCACAGTGTTTGCCCGCTATATAACCGGGGAACAGGAGACCGAGAATCCAAATGACGTTATTTTGAACGGATATATATGTAAAAACCCTACATACAGAAAGACACCGTTCGGGCGTGAAATAACGGATTTATGTCTTGCTGTCAACCGTGCGTTCGGACGTTCGGATTACATTCCCGCAATAGCGTGGGGAAAAAATGCGCTCCGCACAAAGGATATGGAGGTTGGAACAAACATTATTGTGCGCGGAAGGCTGCAATCACGAGAATACAGTAAACGACTGGGCGAAAATGAATTTGAAACGCGGGTTGCGTACGAAGTATCCATAACGGATGTGGAAAACATTTCTTGAATATGATTTCAGTGCGGGGAAAACAATATGGTTGTAACCCGAAATCATATTAAAGGAGTAGTTTACAAATGGCAAAGAATCTTACACCGCAGGCGAAAGCCGCGCTCAACAAGTTTAAGCTTGAAGCCGCGTCCGAAGTCGGAGTAACGCTTAACGAAGGATATAACGGCGACAAAACGAGCAAGGAAAACGGCAGCGTAGGCGGCCAGATGGTAAAGAAAATGATAATGCAATACGAGCAGAACATGCAGTAAAGCATTTCCCGTTAAGGGCCGGCACGCTGATACGTGCCGGTCTTTATTTGAAAATGTTAAGGTTGCGTATAAGCACATTCTTGCCGCGCCATGAAAAAGCGCGATTGCCGTAGCGGTTAAGGAATTCTTTGTTTGAAAGAGGTTCTATTTCAGAAAGGGAAATACTTTCTTTAATGTCAACGCAGAACTCTTTCATCGGAGAAAATGAAACGTTGTTATGCGGGCATACCTTCTGACAAATATCGCATCCAAACACGTATCCCGAACGGTGTAAAATTTCCGCTTCGTCATCGGTCAGCCGGCCTCGTTTTTGTGATATATATGAAGCGCAGCGCAGAGCGTCCAAACCGTCGTTGAGAGCTGTGCCGGGGCAGCTCTTGACGCACATCCCACAGTTTGCGCAGCCTCCCTTTAACGGGGGGTCTGTCGGCAAATCTAAATCTGTGCGAATATAACCTATAAAAAAGTATGTCCCGTAAAGCGGCGAAATAACAAGCGCATTTTTCCCCTGAATACCAATGCCGGCAGCCACAGCAAGTTTCTTTTCCACGGGTGCGCCCACATCGGTAAAACAAGCCGCCTTTTGCGCGCCTATCTCGTTACGTAAAAAGTGAGCGGTTTTTTCAAGCTTGTCTTTCACAATAACGTGATAGTCGAGACACTGTGTATAATACGACAGATTGCCGGTGCGATTGAGTGCGGAACAGTAATAGGGGAAAGCGCACATTATACAGGTATCTGCACCATCAAGAGTAATCCCCACACTTTCAACACCTTCTTCTCGGAGAAAAGCAAGAAGCTTGTTCTTATCTGATTGAGGCTGTTGCAATGCTGACACTTTCACACCCCATTTTTATCAAAAGTATAGAACACGCTGCACAGGTTGCGCCGGTTGTGTAGATATCGTCAACCAAAAGTGCGTTCCCGCCGAGCTTCAAGTCCGATATCGGAGCGAAAGAGCGTTTCGCATTTTCATATCTCTGGGCAAGGGAAAGCTCAGACTGGCGCAGCGAATCGTCTTTACGGACAAGCGTTGGAATACACTCCTTGCCGAGAAGTTCCGCAAGAATGCGTGCAATAAGCTCAGATTGGTTATATTCGCGTTCACGCATTCTTGCAGAGGAAATCGGAACGAAAGTGACAAAATCCATTTCAGTGAGCGCGTCTTGCTCAACAATATTGCGGAAGATAAGATAGGCAAAGGCAGTGCAGAGCGACGGGTCGTTGTTAAATTTCATTTTAATCAGCGCCTCGCGCACATCTCCCTTGTATAACAGAGGAACAAAGTTTTTCTTAAAAACATATTTGCGGCTGAGACAGGTATGACATATCGGCAGAGAAAACTCACTGCGCAGCTCGCCCGAACAGCGCATACACAGTCTGCCTGAGGGTCGCGGGAGAGAATTTTCGCAGTCTTCGCATATGCCGTGCTTTTCGTTGGGGTTCATAATTTTGCCGCAAAACGCGCAGCGAGGAGGGAAGAGCAGGCTTGACACAAATTCCCATGCGCGTTTTGTAAGATACTTAGCCTTGGATTTTTGCTGCGGCATCTTCAAATCTCCTTTTCAGCATACTGTATCTATCCGTAATACGGTTGTTGTCAACCATGCGGCGAATTGTATCCTCACTGCCGACAAGCACCACCATTTCACGCGCACGCGTAATGGCTGTGTAAAGCAGATTGCGAACCATAAGCATTGGTGCAGTAGGAGATACCGGAATTATTACTGCACGAAACTCACAGCCTTGGCTTTTGTGTACAGTGAGAGCGTACGCCAATTCAAGATTGTCTGTTTCTGCGAAGTCGTATTCGACAATTCTTTCATCTTCAAATTCTACACGCATTAAATGGTCGCGGTTTGATATTGCCGCGATGACACCTATATCGCCGTTATATATTCCGTGCCCTTCGTCCGAACCATCTTTTTTTGTCCAAAGTATGTCGTAGTTGTTCTTAATCTGTATGACTTTATCTCCCTCGCGAAAACGCGAAAGCTCTCCGCCCTTTTCCTCCTTATCCTCCGCAGGGGGATTCAGCACCTCCTGTAGCCGCGCGTTTAACGACTCAACACCGTACGCGCCTTTGCGAGAAGGACATAGCACTTGTAAATCCCAGAGCGTACTGTAGTCATAGGTGCGCGGAAGGCGGACGCTCGCAAGTTCCGTTACGGTGGCGGCTGTGTCGGCGGCGCAGCGTGAAAGAAAGAAAAAATCTTTTGCTCGTTCGCTCAGTATTGGCATTTCGCCGTTGTTAATGCGGTGCGCATTGGTAACTATAAGACTTTCGCGCGCTTGGCGAAAAACTTCGCACAGGCGAACGATGGGGAAAACCTCGGAGCCAATTATATCTCGGAGCACATTTCCCGCTCCGACAGACGGCAGCTGGTCAACGTCTCCCACCATTATCAGACGCGAACCGCTGCGCATAGCACGAAGGAGTGAAGCCAGTATCGTTATATCCACCATACTCATCTCGTCCACAATTACAGCGTCGGCATCAAGCGGATTCTCTTCGTTGCGTGCGAAAACAGTTCCTGTACCGTCGTTCATATCAACCTCAAGCAGTCTATGAAGCGTTTTGGCCTCACAGCCGCACGTTTCACTCATCCGTTTTGCCGCCTTACCGGTAGGTGCGGCAAGACTGACATGAAGAGAGGCGTTTGTCATAATTTTGAGCAAAACGTTAATTATTGTGGTTTTACCGGTTCCGGGGCCGCCGGTGATAACAAGGACACCGTTTTCAATACCTGCTCTGACCGCGCGTTCCTGCTCAGACGAAAGCTCAACGCTGCAGTCACGGCAAGTGCATTTAATCAAAGCGTCCGCATTGGGAATTTCAATCGGATGCGACATGGCGAGCCTGACTAAGCGTTCCGCTGCGGCAATTTCCATATTGTAAAAAAGAGGAAGATAGCACATGTCTTCGCTTACAATTAAATGCCCTTCAAGCAGCATTTGGGTGATGGCGTTCTCTATATCGAACAGTTCACAGCCTAAAAGCGACGCGCAATAAGGGATAAGCGGCTCACGTGGATAGCAAGTATGTCCGTTTTGTACTGCTGACGAAAGCGCGTATTTAATTCCTCCGCAGATACGTGCGGGATGAGTGGGACTGATTCCCATTGAAACGGCGATTTTGTCTGCGGTCTTGAATCCGATGCCTTCAATGTCATCGCAAAGAATAAACGGATTTTCGCGGACAATGTCAATGGCAAGCTGTCCGTATCTATTATGTATTTTTAGCGACAAGGTTGGGGAAATCCCAAACTGCTGAAAGAACATTACTGTCTGTGATGCTTCCTGACGCAGTAAAAATGATTCTGAAATTTTTTGTGCCCGCTTGGGAGATATTCCCTTGACCTTCGTAAGCGCAAGCGGGTTAGTCCTTATAATGTCAAATGTTTCATCACCGAAAGTATCCACAATCTTGCGGGCGGTAGCAGAGCGAATTCCGCTTATGATTCCTGAAGCAAGATATGTGTATATAGCTTCGCTTGTCTCGGGCAGCGTATGCTGAACGCTCACAACGGAAAACTGCTCGCCGTAGTCCGGGTGTGTGGTCCAGCTTCCGGTGAGGCGTACGGTTTCACCCGCGCAGACAAACGGCATTTTCCCCACGGCGGTTATAAGAGTTCCCTCAAATACAACCTCACATACCGTGAACAATGTGTCGCTGCTCTGATAACGTATCTCGTGTATTTCACCATCAATAGTTATATGTGACATTTCACAACTCCGTTTATGCAATAATCTTATTTTCCAAAGAATGTATAATACTGCTGCCGAAAGAAAAAAGCTCAGAAAATACATATAAAATCACCCCGGTAACACACTATGTCAACGGGGCGAATAATGTACTAAAGCCGTGCCTTTATCGCTTCTGCCGCATCAAGTTTTTCCCACGTAAAATTCACGTCTGAGCGTCCGAAATGACCGTAGGCGGCAGTAGATAAATATATCGGGCGGCGCAAATTAAGCCGCTCAATAATGACAGAAGGGCGAAGGTCAAACTCTTGCATAACTATTTTCTCCAACGCGCGGTCAGAAATAACTCCGGTGCCAAACGTGTTGATGTTGATGGAAACCGGCGCCGCTATGCCTATCGCATACGCAAACTGTATTTGACATTTCGCCGCCGCACCGCTCGCCACAATGTTCTTGGCAACATAGCGCGCCATGTAAGAGGCGCTGCGGTCAACCTTGGTAGGGTCCTTCCCGGAAAAGCTTCCGCCGCCATGCGGCGCGTAGCCGCCGTATGTATCCACAATGATTTTACGCCCGGTAAGACCGCTGTCGCCTTGCGGACCGCCTGTTACAAATCTGCCGGTCGGATTAACGATAAAGCGTGTGGCGTCATCAAGTAATTTTGGCGGTACGGCAGGGAAGATAACATGCTTTAACAAATCCTCTTTAATTATTTCCTGCGATACGTCGGGTTGATGCTGAGCGGAAATAAGTACCGTATCTACACGAAGCGGCGTATCGTCTTCGTCAAATTCCACGGTGACCTGAGTTTTTCCATCCGGACGCAGATATGGTAAAATGCCGTCCTTGCGTACCTTTGCCAGGCGCATGGCAAGCGCTTGCGAAAGGTTGGCTGTGATAGGCATAAAACTGTCTGTTTCTTTGGTCGCATAGCCGAACATCATACCTTGATCGCCTGCGCCTAAATCAAAACTGCCGGAACCGCGCAGTTCCAGCGCATTGTCCACACCCATGGCAATATCCGGCGACTGCTCGTGGAGCGTGTTTAAGACCGCACAGTTTTCATAGTGGAAACCCATCGAGGGGTCGGTATAGCCGATACTTTTAATTGTCTTTCTCGCAATAGCTCCAATATCGGAATAATGTGCAGTAGTAATTTCTCCGAATACCATAACAAGCCCTGTTGAAGCGCAAACTTCGCAGGCAACGCGTGCTGTTGGGTCGTGGGCGAGAATATCATCAAGTATTGCATCCGCAATTTGGTCGCAGACTTTGTCAGGATGTCCTTCTGTAACTGACTCTGATGTAAAAAGCTTTCTTTTGTTCTGCATAAATACAATCTCTCCTAATTTATTATAACGCCGAAAATACCAAACGAAATGAGCGAGACGATTACGCCCGCGATGCATACTCCGCACAGAATAGACAGAAATGCGTCTTTGAATTTGTAATTGAGAAAAGCCGCCGCGAGTGCGCCTGTCCATGCGCCTGTCCCGGGCAGGGGAATGGCAACAAAGATACACAACCCCCAGAATTTATAACGTTCTATCTTATCGCGATTTTTTTCAACCTTACGCTCCATCCAACGCGGAAACCATGCGAGAATCTTCGTCTTTTGAAGCGCACGGCAAAGGGGAGTTATAAGGAACAAAATGAACGGCACAGGAAATAGATTTCCAAGCAGCGCCGTAATATAAGAGGCAATCGGATGCAAGTCCAAAGCATACGCTACCGGAAGCGCACCGCGCAGCTCAACTACGGGAATCATGGAAATCAAAAACACATATACATAGTTCGCAGCTTCGACGCCGAATCCGAGAAAGGTTACAATGCTTTCAGCAAAATTGTTCATGAAAAGTTTTATGCTCTCAACCATATACATACGCCTCTCATTGTTCAAACTCTATTTATTTTATATGCTTTTTTAGGCTTTGTCAAGACAAATAACTTTATATCTCACCCGTTCGATTGCACAGTCGTTAATAATTTATTGTACTGTAAAATTTTGCGTTTGGGAAAAATTTTTTGCGCAAAAGCTACAGCAACATAATTTTAGCATTTTTCGCTTTCATGAAGCTTGTATGATGTAGCATGGAAGATATGCGAAAAAGAAAATGAGGACGGTTTTTCCATCCTCATTTTGGAATTATGCGGAAAACATCTGCGCGTTATACTTTGCTGAAGCTCGGAGGGCTGGCATTGGTATCTCCAAAATGGTCGGCAGGAGATGGGCTTGACAAGTCGAAATATATTCGAGAGTCTGAAGTAACTCCGAAATCCTTGTTTGAACCAGTGTCTTGTACTCGGTTAAATGCTTCACGGAAAAGTGCGTTGTGGGCCTCTTCGCGATTCAACAGGAAGTCAATCGTTTCTTTTACGCGTTTATCGTTAATTTGGCGGTAGAGATATTCATAAACTACCTTTGCCCTTTGCTCAGATGCGATATTGGACAGTAAATCCGCACATAAGTCCCCCGTTACCGTAACATAATCCGAAGTCCAAGAGTATCCCGATGAGTTTATAAGCCCCGGATTCAAACCCAAAATTACATGTGTCTGAATTTCGCCGGAGGATACAGCGCTGTAATCCACATCGTGACCATTCAGTAAATTGATGGTTTGCGCAACCATTTCCATATGGCTGAGTTCCTCAGCGGCAATGTCCATAAACAAATCTTTAATTGCCGGGTCTTTGATTCTGAAACTCTGTGACATATACTGCATCGCTGCTTTCAACTCGCCATTGCCGCCGCCGAGTTGTTCCTGGAGAAGTACAGCATATTGCGGATTTGGCTGCTCTACTCCCACAGGGTGAAATAACTGCTTTTCATGCTTAAACATAAATACACTCCTTTCCTGACATTATTATTTGCAATTAATCAAATTCGATTCAATTTGCTTAATTTGCGTGCTTGCTATATTTTCTTCTTGAAATAGGCGCAAGAATATGTTATACTAAACAAAATATCGTAGCGTGGAATGTAATATTGCTTTTTTCATTACCGCGCGTGGCAGATACAATAAAATTTGAGGTGTTGTAAAATGAGCGAATTTGAAGACAATAACATTGCCGAAACGGTAAAAACTGAGGTGCAGACGCCTTCACAGCCGCCGACAGGCAAATTCAAAAAAGAAGCGGCGGAGTGGATACAGGCAATAGTGGTGGCGGTTGTCCTCGCTCTTATAATCCGTACATTTATTTTTACTGTCGTAAAAGTTGATGGTCCATCAATGGAAGAAACGCTGCACCACGAGGAGAGGCTTATTGTCTGGAGGCTTTTATATCAGCCTACACAGGGAGATATTATAATTTTCCACCCTGCCAAAGCGCCTGAGAAATGCTATGTTAAAAGAATAATTGCCACAGAGGGACAAAGTGTTTACGTAGACTATGAAAACAATCAGGTTTTGGTGGACGGTTACCCTATAGATGAGCCGTACATACCCGAAGCGATGCGCCCGATTTACACTTCCAAAGAGATGATTGTACCGGAAGACAGCGTGTTCGTAATGGGTGATAACAGAAACCACAGCAGCGACAGCCGTGATTCAACGGTGGGATTTGTGAAGAAGAGTTCAATATTGGGAAAGGCGGTAATCAGATTCTGGCCGTTTAATAAGCTTACGGTATTTTAAGTATGAATAATATAAATTGGTTCCCTGGGCATATGACAAAAACTGCTCGTATGATAACCGCAGATATAAAAAATGTAGACTGCGTAATAGAAATAGTGGACGCGCGTTGCCCGATAAGCAGCAGCAACCCTATGTTGCCCACGCTCACAAAGGGAAAGGCGAGTATCCTTGTCATGAATAAATGTGACCTTGCCGATGCAGAGGCGACCAAAAGGCATAAGGCTCGTTATGAACAGGAAGGCAGGCGCGTTATGTGCGTATCGGCAGTGAAAGCGGTAGATGCTAAAGTCCTTGTCGATACAGTTAGGATAATGCTTGCGAGCAAAATAGAGCGCGACCGCGCCCGCATGATGATAAACCGTCCGCTTCGAGTGATGGTGTGTGGTATCCCCAATGTAGGTAAGAGTACGTTCATTAATTCGCTGATTCGCCGTGGCGCCACGCAGACAGCGGATCGTCCCGGCGTTACGAGAGGAAAGCAATGGATTTCGCTAAAGGGCGGAATTGATGTTTTAGATACGCCCGGTATTCTCTGGCCAAAATTTGAGGACGAAAGGGCGGCGCAGCGTCTTGCATTTATCGGCGCCATCAAAGATGATGTGCTTGACATAGAAGAACTCTGTGCGCTGCTTTTGGAGCATCTCGCTCAGAACTACGCAAGAAATCTTGAGGAAAGGTACAGTATTAAGGTTGCCGAGACTGATGGCGGCAAACTGCTTGAGGCGATTGCCAAACGAAGAGGATTTATTGTGAAAGGCGGCGAGACGGATACGCAGCGCGCAGCGGCAGTGGTCCTTGACGAGTTTCGTGCGGCAAAGCTGGGCAGGATAACGTTTGAGTAAGGGGTGGAGAAATGCCGAGAAAAACAAATGAACAGCTCCGCGAAAAGCTTTTCTCCATGCTTGAGCTTGAACGCACGCTAAAACGCAAGGGCTTTTGTGCAGTTGCGGGGGTTGACGAGGCGGGACGCGGTCCTCTTGCCGGAGAAGTCTATGCCGCTGCCGTAATTCTTGATACAGACAATGAAATATTGGGACTTGATGATTCTAAAAAGCTCTCCCCGAAAAGGCGCGAAGAGCTTTTTGAAATAATTATAGCACGCTCGGCCGCCTACAGCGTTGCGACGGCGAGCGTGGAGGAAATTGATGCTCTTAACATACGGAATGCTACATATTTGGCGATGAACAGAGCCATAGCAAAGCTAAAGTTTGCGGCGGATTATGTGCTTGTGGATGGCGATGCCGTTACCAACTGCCCTGTTGCACATGAGTGCGTCATAAAAGGGGATTCAAAAAGCGCGTCAATTGCCGCAGCGTCTATCATGGCAAAGGTATCGCGGGATTTAGCTATGCTTGAAGAAGCAAAGAGATATCCTTGCTACGGGTTTGAAAAGCACAAAGGGTATGGTACAGCGGAGCATATTGCCGCAATACAAAAATATGGTCCGTGTGAAATACATCGGAAATCGTTTATAAGGAATTTTGTATGATGCAAAAAAGAGATATGGGAAATAAAGGCGAGGATGCGGCGGTTCGCTCTTTGAAACGCATGGGCTATAAAATCAAGGAGCGAAACTACAGTGTTCCGCTTGGTGAGATTGATATAATTGCCACGGATGGGGAATATACTTGCTTTGTGGAAGTAAAAATGCGTAAAAATACACTCTACGGCGCGCCCGTGGAGTTTGTAGATAAGAGAAAGCGGCAACGAATCATAAAGGCGGCAATGATATATATGAAAACCCATGGCATTAGTGATATGCCGCTGCGTTTTGATGTCGTTTCCATTATAGGAGATGCGGAATACGAAAAACAAAAAAGTTGGGAAATAGAGGTGATAAAAAATGCGTTTAGCGTATCCGATATTTGACGCGCATTGTGACAGTGCGGTAAAAAGAAGTCTTGATGGAGAAGAGAATCAGTTTCGTTGCTCGGATATGCTGTGCTTTCCGGCATATCTTCAAGTCTTTGCTGTATGCGCGGAGGGAAAGGCAAACGCGTTTTCTTTTACCGAGGAGACAATTTTACGCCTGCTTCGTTCTTTGAGAAAAAATGATATTACCGTGGTAAAAGGGCGCCAGGAAATCTTTGACACGCAACGTGGCGCAATTTTGGCAATTGAGGGGGCGGATGCGCTTCATGGAAGCTTGGCAGCGCTGCGCCACTTCTATCGTCGAGGAGTGAGAGTGTTGACGCTGACTTGGAATAATGACAACGATGCGGCTTCCTCTGTAACAGCTGTACAGGATAACGGTTTGAAGCCCTTTGGCAGGAGACTGATTCGCGAATGTGAAGCGTTGGGAATAACGGTGGATTTATCGCATATATCAGACAAGGCTTTTTTTGAAGCGGCGAATCATTCACGCCGCCGCGTGATATGCTCACATTCCAATTCTCGTACTGTATGCCCGGACTTTAAGCGGAACATAACGGACAGCCAGTTCAAAACGCTTATCAAACTCCGCGGTGTGGCGGGGATTAATCTTTGCGCCGACTTTTGCGGATTGGGAAGAGATATGCGCGCAGTTACAGCGCATATTGAACATTTTTGTGCACTGGGAGGCGAGAAGAATATTGGTATAGGAACTGATTTTGACGGCGTTTCTGAGCTTCCGAAAGGCTGTGATGGAGCGCGATGGCTCCATGAGCTTTTTGAAGCACTTTTACGTCTTAATTATCCGGAAAAAACAGTACGTGCTATTGCATTCAAAAACTTTTACGAACTTTTTTATGAAAACATGAAAAAAAGTATTGCATAAATTTGCATTTTGATTTATAATAATGCAAACAGGAGATGATAAGAATGAAAATCGAGGAAATAATCAAGCTTGATAAAGCCAATTATTTGAATACTTTTGGTGACAGGATTCCGGTTGCGTTTGAACGCGGAGAAGGAGTGTATTTATACACTGAAGAGGGCGAGAGTTATCTTGATTTTTTCGCGGGAATAGCTGTAAATGCGCTTGGACACGCGCATAAAAATTTCACAGAAGCTCTGCATGAACAACTTGACAAACTGCTGCATACTTCTTCGATTTACTATGTAAAAAACCAGGCGCTGCTTGCGCAAAGGATAACGCAAAATTCATGTGCTGACAAGGTGTATTTTGCTAACAGCGGTGCGGAAGCAAACGAAGCGGCGGTGAAGCTTGCCAAAATTTATTTTTATAAGCAGGACAAGAATAAGACGGATGTTATTACCCTCAGGTCCTCTTTTCACGGGCGTACAATGGCAATGGTGGCGGCGACCGGGCAGGAGAAATATCAAAAACCCTACTATCCGCTTACGCCGGGATTTTCACATGTGCCTATAAACGATATAGCGGCGCTCAAGGCGGCGATAACAGATAAAACATGTGCTATACTAGTAGAACCGATTCAAGGTGAAAGCGGTGTACATCCGCTTGAGATGTCGTATGCCAAAAAGCTGCGCGAGCTTTGTGACGAAAAAGATATTATTTTGATATTTGACGAGGTTCAGACAGGGATGGGACGAACGGGGCATCTTTTCGCTTACCAAATGCTCGGCGTCGAACCGGATATATTTACACTTGCCAAAGCGCTTGGGGGAGGAATACCAATCGGGGCAGTGTGCGCAAAAGATTTTGTGGCGAAAGGCTTTGAACCCGGAGACCACGGCGGCACCTTCGGCGGGAATCCTTTTGCAACGGCCGCAGGCCTTGCAGTGTTTGATATAATTGAAAAAGAACATCTTTGCGAAAATGCGGCGATAATGGGAAAGTATCTGGCGGAAAAGGTAAAGGCGCTGTCGCTGCCACAGATAAAACAAATACGTCAGTTTGGATTAATGATTGGGATTGAAACGGAGGACGGTGCTGCTCAACTGTGGCAAAAAAGTCTTTTTGAGCATAAGGTGCTTGTGGGCTCTGTGGCAGGGAAGATACTGCGTGTGCTGCCGCCTCTCATAGTTGAGCGCTTGCAAATTGACGAATTTGTCGAAAAGTTGAGTGAGACGGCAAAATAGCAAAGTAGTAAAGTAGTAAAATAGTAAAATAGAAGATTGACAGACGCCCGCGGAGGTTTTAATGGATAAGCTTCTTTTGAACGCGGAGCAGATAAACCGACTTAACGAGAAGATAGCCGCTGAAAGTGAAAGCGGCGTAGTTGATTTGACTAAAGCCGAGTGTCCGCGCTATGCGGTAGCGCTGCGGCGTACTGCGGTTTATATCGAGCCAAAGGCACGAAGTGGGAGAGAGCTTTTTGATTATAATCGCGAATCAGTGCTTCTGCCCTATGAGCCGATACTTGTTTTGGATGACTGCGGCGAGTTTTATCGTGTACGCGCAAGGAACACACAAGGATATGTTTTGCGGGACACAGTCGCTGTTACATATGACAGAGCTTTATGGTTGAATTTTGCAAATCCGAGCAAATTCCTCGTGGTAACAGCTGACATGCTGGGCGCTTTGTCAATGGGGACACGTATTCCGTGCGATGAAAATTTTTGCGTGATGGTGCCGTCAATAAAACGCGGTGAAATGAGTGTTGAAACATATCACATAGACAATATGTACGGACTGAGAGTCGGATACTTACCGCTCACGCAAAAAAATATTTTCAAACAGCTTGCCCTTTGCGTGGGTGATGTGTATGGCTGGGGCGGAAGTTTTGATTCGCGCGACTGCTCGGCGCTTATTAGTGAGGTTTACGCGTCGTTCGGAATATTTTTAGGGCGCAATGCGGCGAATCAAATGTTCTGCGGCACAAGGCACATTGATTTGAGCGGAAGTTCTGCGTGTGACAAAGAAAGACTTATTATGTCGTTGCCGGTAGGTTCGCTCGTTTACTTTCCGGGACATGTGATGGCATACATAGGCGCCTTTGCGCAAAAACCTTATATTGTGCACGCAATCTACGGCTATGGGCCTCAAAAAGCGCGCATATTACCAAATAGTGTAATAATAACTGATATGGATATTATAAGAACAAAAAACGGAGAGAAGTTTATTGATAATATAACAGACGCCGTAATATTTACACAAAAGGAGTAATTTTTAATGAAGCATTTAATTTCCCTTCACGATTTAACACAAGACGAGATTTTAGAAATTTTGACTCTTGCGCTTAAACTCAAGAAAGAGCAGAAGGAAGGAGTTTTGCACCCTGTGCTGCGAGGCAAGACTCTCGGCATGATATTTACGAAATCATCTACGCGTACAAGAGTGTCTTTTGAGGTGGGGATGAGCCAGCTCGGTGGGCAGGCGCTGTTTCTTTCGGCAAACGATATTCAGCTCGGACGCGGGGAGACGATTTACGATACTGCGAAGGTGCTTTCACGATACCTTGACGGTATTATGATACGCACATTTGATCACAACGATGTGCTTGACCTTGCCAAATACGGCTCTATTCCAATTATAAACGGACTTACGGATTTGCTTCATCCTTGTCAGGTGCTTGCCGATTTACAGACTGTTTGGGAGCATAAGGGCAAGTTACAAGGATTAAAAATGGCGTTTCTCGGCGATGGAAACAATGTCGCTCATTCGCTGCTGTATGGCTGTGCCAAGGTTGGTATGGACATTACCATTGGCTCACCTAAAGGTTATACGTGCAACGAAGAGATTGTTGCTGGCGCAAAAGAAGATGCAAAGGAAAGCGGTGCGGTGATAACAATTACAGAAGACCCTGTTGAAGCAATTAAAGATGCCGATGTGGTGTATACCGATACATGGTGTTCTATGGGCCAGGAAAAGGAGAAGGCTGAGCGCGTGAAAATCTTTGGCGCTTATCAGGTAAACTCTCGGCTCTTTGCACACGCCAAGGAAGATGCCATCTTTATGCATTGTCTGCCGGCGTATCGTGGTTTTGAGATGACTGAGGATATAATTGACGGAGCCCACAGCGTGGTGTTTGATGAAGCGGAGAATCGCCTCCATGCTCAGAAAGCGGTTATGGCGCTCTTAATGAAATAGCAAACTGCAGCTTTAGCTAACAACAGATGAAATGAGGAATGATTGGCATGGGCGAGAACAAGTTTTTTGAAGTGCGCCATGCTGTGGAGGCTGATGCCTCGGCGATTGCGCAGATAACTCGCGACGCTTTCGGCAGGTATTGCGCCATGGCGGATTTGTCAACGTGTGATGCACTTTGTGAAACGCCGGAGGATATCATACGCGACATTAAAGAGAAAATTGTGTTAGTGGCCTATATAGATGACGAAGTCGTTGGCAGTGTACGTGTGACGGTGAACGAAGCGGAAAAAACCGCGTATCTTTCACGCTTTGGAGTGAGCATGAAATACCAAAATCTTGGCATAGGAAAAGCGCTCATAAATATGGTGGATATTACAATGCGTTCGATTGGCGTTCGCGAAATTTCTCTTCATACGGCATCAAAAGCCTCCGGACTGGTGAGGTTTTATTACGGCAGAGGATATTATATTGATTCTACGGATAAAAGCAGAGGGTATATTCGTGCGCTTTTGGTGAAAAAATATTAAAGCCCGGATTGATGTAAAATGTCCCCGGACCATTGGTTCGGGGACATTTTTTAAAACTCTGTTTCAATATCAAACGGCGGCGCAAACTCGTAAAGTTCCCTGTACGCTTCGTACTCCGCCTGTGTTTGGGGAGGTATTGGTAAAAATCCAGTACACTCCGTTGTAGAAACAGCGACTCCGAATTCATCGAGAAATTCGTCAGGCAGCGGCCTGCGCTTTGCTTTTTTCATCGCATTTCACCCCTTCATTGTTAGTATGTCTAACCTTACTTGCGTCCATGCAAGGCAAAAAAAGTTTTTCAAAAAAAGTATTGACAACGTGAATAAACAATGCTATTATAATAACAACAATAGTTACTATTATTAAAACGGTGGTGACAGTATGCATAAGCATAGCCGGCAGCGGGATGCGGTACTGACTGTTTTACGCAATACGAAAGAGCATCCTACTGCTGAGGTGATATATGAAGAAGTAAAAAAGCAAGTCCCAAATATTTCTCTCGGTACGGTGTACCGTAATTTGAGACTGCTTGTGGATATGGGTGAGATTCTGGAATTGATTACACCTTCATGTTCGCGTTTTGACGGCGATATCAGTGAGCACTATCATTTCACCTGCCGCTCTTGCGGACGAGTGTATGACCTGCCGTCCGAAGCGGTAACAAAGCCTTCGGCAAAGATGGATGGATTCAGGTTTGAACACTGCCGCATGGATTTTAGCGGAATATGCCCTGATTGTTAAGGCGAAAAGCCACTACAATAAAATTATTTGAAAGGACGTTGTTTAGTATGAAAAAATTTGTTTGCACCGTATGCGGTTATGTACACGAGGGCGATACTCCTCCCGAAAAATGCCCGCTTTGCGGAGCGCCTGCTTCCAAGTTTGTAGAACAGGCAGCAGAGAGAGTGTGGGCTGACGAGCATAAAGTAGGAGTTGCAAAGGGCGTTGACGAGCGAGTTGTTGAAGGACTGCGCGCGAATTTCAACGGCGAGTGCAGTGAGGTTGGAATGTATTTGGCAATGGCGCGCCAAGCGGTTCGCGATGGATATCCTGAGATAGGTGAGTTTTACAAACTTGCAGCATGGGAAGAAGCGGAGCATGCGGCTAAATTTGCTGAGCTTCTCGGAGAGGTTGTATACTCGGATACCAAGAAAAATCTTATGGTGCGTGTTGAGGCAGAGAACGGGGCTACAGCCGGTAAATTGGAGCTTGCAAAGCTCGCGAAGGAGCTTAATTATGATGCGATTCACGATACTGTTCACGAAATGGCTAAAGACGAAGCAAGGCACGGAAAAGGCTTTGAAGGCTTATTAAAGAGATATTTTGGATAATCGCGGATAATCGCAACAAATAGTGGGCTGTGGCATTCCGATTCAATAATCGTTTTGCCACAACCCATTTTGTCTTTTTAATTTGCGTTTATTTTCGCTTACCTTTATCGCAACTGCTCAAACTTTTTTTGGGTCACATCATTGACAACCGCAGAAAGGGTTCGACGTTTAATGCGAAAAAACACTTGCATATTGGAAGATAAAAGGGTATAATAATATGAAAAGAGTTTAGAGAAAGAAGGGGATAGTATGGTCGACAATTATTTGCAGATAGCTTCTCGTATTAAAGAGCTTCGTGTGATTTGCGGCTTGTCAGTCGCCGAAATAGCGGAAGGTTTGGGCGTTTCGGAGGATGTATATAATGGATATGAAAACAGCGGGGAGAATATTCCCATTAGCGCGCTTTATTACCTTGCAAACCGTTTTGGCGTGGACATGACCGACCTGCTTACGGGTAAATCACCGAAGCTTGACACGCTCTCAATAGTCAAAAAAACAGAGGGGTTGAGCATTGACCGTTACAGCGGGTACATGTTTGAGGAAATTGCGTACAAGTTTAAAAACCGCAAGATGGAGCCGATGATAGTTCATGTGGACCCGCTTCCTGAGGGCAATACTACAGAACTTGTTACTCACGGCGGGCAGGAGATGAACTTTGTATTAAAGGGTTCCATCGCTCTTATTTATGACGATGCGGAGTATGTTTTGAACAGTGGGGACTGCTCTTATTTTGACCCCACGCATCCTCACGGGCAAAAAGCGCTCGGCGGCAAACAGGCAGTATTTCTCACCGTAATTTGCGAATAAGAAGGGAGAAGGAGAACATGCTCCTTGACAGATTTTTACCGAGAATAGATTTTGATTCATATGAAGATTTCAAAAAAAACTACAAGGTAAAAGTACCGGATAACTTTAATTTTGGGTTTGACATTGTAGACGCATGGGCAGAACAGGATGAAAGCAAAAAAGCTCTTTTGTGGATTAATGACTTTGGAGAAGAAAGAGTATTTACCTTTGCCGATGTGCGAGATTACTCGAACCGCATCGCTAATTTTTTTGTAAGCCTCGGCATCAAAAAAGGCGACAAAGTGATGCTGCTTTTGAAACAACGATACCAATACTGGATGTGCGCCGTTGCGATTCATAAAATAGGCGCGGTGCTTATTCCTGCGAGCGTGCAGCTTACAAAAAAAGATTTAGTTTACAGAATTAACGCGGCAGATGTTAAACTAATAATTTCCACTGATGACCACACACTGGCTCAATGTGTGGAGGACGCCGAAAAGGAAACAAATTCGTTGACGGCAAAAGTTTTTGTAGGAAGCGAGCGGACGGGCTGGCTTAATCTTGACATTGAGGCGGACAAGTTTCCGCCGGAATTTGAGCGTCCCGATGGAGAATCGGCGACAATGAAGAACGATTTGTTCTTGATATACTTTACTTCCGGGACAACGGGAATGCCTAAAATGGTTGCGCACGATTATTCGTATCCGTTAGGGCATATTACGACCGCGAAGTATTGGCACCACGTAGAGGAGGACGGTCTGCATCTTACTGTGTCGGACTCTGGTTGGGCAAAGTTCGGCTGGGGGAAAATTTATGGGCAATGGATAGCGGGGGCCACAATTTTTGCTTATGACATGGAAAAATTTGTGCCAGCAAAAATGCTTGAGATAATGCAAAAGTATCCGATTGTAACCTTTTGCGCTCCTCCTACAATGTACCGATTTTTCATAAAAGAAGATTTGACAAAATATAACCTTTCGTCAATAAAACATGCCACAATTGCTGGAGAACCGCTTAACCCTGAGGTTTTTAATCAGTTTTACGATGCGACGGGGCTTAAAGTACACGAGGGATTCGGGCAATCAGAGAGTTCTGTTATGCTTGCGAACTTTAGGGGCTGGATAGAGCCGAAACCGGGTTCAATGGGCAAACCTTCGCCGCTCTATGACATTGACTTGTTGGACGAAAACGGAAACAGCGTTCCGACCGGTGAGGAAGGCGAACTGGTTATTAAAATGAAACACGCAAGACCGTTGGGATTGTTCATAGGCTATTATGAGGGCGGGGAGATTCGCACTGACCATATAGAAAATGATGTTTACAATACTCATGATTTGGCGTGGCGCGACAGCGATGGCTATTATTGGTTTGTCGGTAGGAGCGATGATGTTATCAAGTGTTCCGGATACAGAATCGGACCTTTTGAGGTTGAGAGCGCTCTTTTGACGCATAAAGCGGTCGTTGAGTGTGCGATTACCGCCGCACCTGACCCGATTCGAGGTCAAATCGTTAAGGCAACAGTGGTGCTTGCGAAAGGATATGTCCCATCGGAAGAACTGGTGAAGGAACTCCAAAATCACGTTAAGACTACAACGGCGCCATATAAATATCCGCGAATAGTTGAGTTTGTAGATGAGTTGCCGAAAACGCTGGGTGGAAAGATAAAGAGAGCGCAGCTTCGCCATGAGGCGGAAAATAAGAAATGAGGGCTGAATATGGAAAGATATAATAAATTAAAACAGCTTGTGGTCGAACGCAAAGCTGAGTTTGACAACGTGATGGACTTTTTGGAAAATGAGACGGAGTATCTTACAGCGCCCGCATCTACAAGATTCCATCTTTGCCGTGCAGGGGGGCTTTTGGAACACAGTATGAACGTAGCTGAGAATATGCTTCGTTTGAAAAGCGCGGTTGCTCCGCACATTTCCGATGAGAGCTGTGTTATTGTTGCGCTGCTTCACGACGCCGGCAAAGCAGGTATGCCGGGAGAGCCACTCTATATTGCAAACCAGCCCACAGAGCGCCAGAAAATGTATGGATACGGCGCGAGCATACCGTACAGAATTAATGACAAGCTTGATTATATGAGTGTGCCGCTTCGCAGCCTTTACCATGCATTGCCGCGCATCGAGCTTACCGAAGAGGAAACACAGGCTATCATGTATCACGACGGACAGTACGTAGACGATAACAAAAGCGTGGCTACGCATGAGGCGCCGCTTACATTGCTGTTGCAGTATGCTGACAGCTGGAGCACGTTTGTAACAGAGAAAAAATAGGAGGAAACCAATGAGCAAAATAGAGACCAAATGTGTACAAGCGGGGTACACTCCCAAAAACGGCGAACCAAGAGTTGTGCCTATTGCTCAGAGCACTACATACAGTTATGATTCCACGCAGACTGTGGGAGATCTCTTTGACCTGAAAGCGGACGGTTATTTTTACACACGCCTTGCAAACCCCACTGCCGCTGCGCCAGAGGAAAAGCTCACAGCGCTTGAAGGCGGAGTTGGTGCGATGATGACAAGCGCCGGTCAGAGCGCGTCGATGATTTCGCTGCTAAATATTTTAGGCGCGGGAGATCATGTGGTTTGTTCGAGTTCTATTTACGGCGGTACGTTTAATCTGTTTAATGTCACAATGCGTAAGATGGGTGTAGACTTTTCGTTTGTAAGTCCTTACGCCTCGGAAGAAGAGCTTAATGTGGCAATGCGCGGTAACACGAAGGCAGTATTTGGCGAATCGCTTGCGAACCCTTCTCTTGCCGTGCTTGATATTGAAAAGTTTGCGCGAATTGCGCACGCTCACGGCGTTCCACTTATTGTGGACAACACTTTTCCGACGCCGATTAATTGCCGACCCATAGAGCATGGTGCGGATATAGTAGTGCATTCCACGTCCAAATACCTGGACGGACATGCGGTAGCTCTCGGCGGTGCGATAGTAGACAGCGGGAGATTTGACTGGTCAAGCGGCAAGTTCCCTGAGTTCACCGAGCCGGACAAGTCCTATCATGGCACAGTATACACCCGTGATTTTGGCAAAGCAGCGTATATAACCAAGGCGAGAGTACAGATGATGCGCGATATCGGCGCGGCTCCTGCACCGATGAATGCGTTTTTGTTGAATATGGGTATGGAAACCTTGCATATCCGTATGGAGCGTCATTGCGCTAACGCTTTACGCGTGGCGGAATTCTTGTCGGATAGCGACAAGATAGATTGGATAAACTATCCTTCGCATAAGAGCAGCAAAGATTACGAACTGGCAAAAAAATATATGCCTAACGGTAGCTGCGGCGTAATTTCGTTTGGAGTAAAGGGTGGACGTGAAGCCGCTGTAAGATTTATGGACAGTCTGAAAATGGCTTCGATTGTGGTACATGTGGCGGACCTTCGTACATGTGTCCTCCATCCGGCTTCGTCAACGCATCGTCAGCTTTCCGATGCCGATTTGCATGCTTGCGGTGTATTTCCTGAGCAGATACGCATGAGCGTGGGCATTGAAAATGTTGAAGACATCATTGCGGATATTAAACTTGGTCTTAACGCCATTTAACAAAGGAAGGATAAGCTGATGGAACCGCAGAATATACGAAACATAGCAATAATCGCGCATGTAGACCACGGTAAAACCACACTCGTGGACGCCATGTTAAAGCAGAGCGGCGTTTTTCGTGATAATGAGCAGGTAGAAGAGCGCGTTATGGATTCAAATGACCTTGAGCGAGAGCGTGGTATTACAATCCTGGCTAAAAATACATCGCTTGTGTATAAAAATGTAAAAATTAATATTATCGACACACCCGGACATGCTGATTTCGGCGGCGAGGTCGAGCGCGGGCTGAAAATGGCGGACGGAGTACTGCTTTTGGTGGATGCTTTTGAAGGCTGTATGCCGCAAACACGATTTGTGCTAAAAAAAGCTCTTGAACTGAACCTTTCGCCAATCCTTGTTATTAACAAGGTTGACAGACAAAATGCCCGACCTTATGACGTGACCGACCAGCTGCTGGAGTTGTTTATAGACCTTGACGCAACAGATGAGCAGCTTGATTCACCTGTGGTTTATGTTTCCGGGCGCGACGGTTGGGCCAGCCTTTCGCCGGATTCGCCGAAAAAAGACCTTAAAGTTCTTTTTGACCTTATTGTAGACAAAATCCCGTCGCCCGAAGACACGCGCAGCGGGGCGTTTCAGATGCTTGTTTCCAATATCGATTACGATGAATATACCGGAAGAATTGCAGTTGGTCGAATAGCGCGAGGCAGCGTACAGCTTAATATGCCGATTTCAATTTGCAGAGGTTCTGAAAAACATTATCATGCTAAAGTCAGCAGACTCTACAACTATAACGGACTTCACCGTGATGTTATTGAAGAAGCTTCTGCGGGTGAGATTGTGGCAATATCCGGTGTGGAAAAAATAAATATAGGTGACACGATTTGTAGCCTCGATACGCCGGAGCCGCTTGAGTTCAAAGCAGTTGATGAGCCGGTGCTTTCCATGACGTTCAGTGTAAACAACGGCCCGTTTGCGGGCAAGGAAGGCGACTATGTAACATCGCGGCATATCCGAGACCGGCTCCAAAAAGAACTTGAAAGCAATATAAGCCTCCGCGTGGAAGAAACAGATTCTCCGGATAGTTTTGTAGTTTCAGGGCGCGGTGAACTCCACCTGTCAGTGCTTATTGAAAACATGCGCCGCCAAGGGTACGAATTTATGGTTTCAAAGCCGCAAACCATTAACAAAGTCATAGACGGTGTTCTCTGCGAGCCAGTGGAATACCTTACGGTAGATGTACCTGATGAATTTACGGGTACAGTAATGGAGGGCATTGGTACGCGCAGAGGCGTACTTGCGAACATGACGCCGTCCGCACAAGGATACACAAAGATGGAGTTCACAATACCGTCAAGGTTTTTGATTGGATACCGAAGCGAGCTATTGACAGCGACAAAGGGCAATGGCGTTATGAGCCATGTGTTTGATTCCTATCAGCCATTTTCCGAAGTGGATTTTAATGTGCGTTCCCGCGGAAGCCTTGTTGCATATGAGGAAGGGGAGGCTGTTGCCTACGGTCTTTTTAACGCTCAGGACCGCGGAACTTTATTCGTTTCTCCGGGTGAAAGAGTGTACGAAGGAATGGTTGTGGGCGAAAATTCGCGTTTGGAGGATGTTGTTGTAAATGTATGTAAGCGCAAGGCGGCGACAAACATGCGTGCATCGGGCTCAGATGAGGCATTGCGACTCACTCCTCCGCGTATAATGAGTCTTGAAGAGTGCCTTGAGTTCATTGCAGAAGACGAGCTTTTGGAGGTAACGCCGGAGCACCTCAGAATAAGAAAAAGGATATTGAGCGCCGACTTGCGCGCAAAGGAAGTTAACCGTTCAAAAAAGAAGTAAGGAGGTTTTTCTCATGGCGAACAACATAATTGCAATTGGCAGACAATACGGAAGCGGCGGGCGCGAGATAGGCGAAGCGCTTGCGAAAAAACTTGGCGTAAAATGCTATGACAAAGAGCTTATCACTATCTCTGCCCAGAAGAGCGGAATGTGCAAGGAGCTTTTTGAGGACATGGACGAAAAGCCGATTAAGGCAATGTATTACATGGAGGTTGCGCCTTTTGCACAGGCGCAGTACCCGATAAACCATCAGCTGTTTTTGGCGCAGATGAATGTCATCCGTGAAATTGCTCAGCGTGAGAGCTGCGTATTTATAGGGCGTTGTGCGGATTATGTTTTGGCTGAGCACGAGAACTGTCATAGCGTATTTGTGCACGCACCTTTTGCTGACAGAGTAAAACGTGCAATGGAGCGTACGGGACTTGAGGAGAGAAAGGCGGAGAAACTTGTTCGTAAAATTGACCGCGAACGCGAAGCGTATTACGATTTTTACACCTCAAAACTTTGGGGCGCAGCGGATACATATGACCTTTCGCTTAACAGCTCTGCTTTCGGCACACAAAAATGCGTAGATATTATTGCCGGCATTCTTTGATAAGATGCGGCGAAAAACAGCCTTTTGCCTGCTAACGTACGCTTGAACGGAATTTAGTACACAGAAGAAGGAAAATGAAAAGATGAAAAAGACTATATGTTTGATTTGGGTTTTCATAATGCTGTGCGCGCATATTTGCAAAGCGGAAAAGACAGTGCACTATATTGAACTTGATGAAGCGGTTACTTCACAGTTTACCGCGTCAATGAGTGTTCTTAACAGAACGGGAGGGAATTACTTTAATTTCTATGTAGGCGACGGGTCGGTAGCGGGTGAGGGAGATAACTATCTGGCGGTAAAACTCTCGCAGATAGTACTTGTCTCTTCAAAATGCAAAGATGAGATTAAAATGTTCTTCCCCGGAGGCGCCCAGAATATTTGGACTGATTTAGATATTGTGTTTGACGGCAGCAGCACGAGCGTTTACATAAATGGGGAACATATAGGCACGCTCGAAAACTGTTATTCTATGGAGGAAATTAACGCCTCGGTTTTTAGATTAGGTTTCTCACCGTGGAGTGCAGACGTGTCCGCAGATGCGGAATACAGAGACATCAAAATATTTGATTACGCAATGAGCGGAGAGGAAATTGCCAAGCTGCGTGCGGAAGAAACACCGCTTATAGGCGGAGAGGTAATTGCTTTTGAAGGCGAAACTTTCGGTAATCCGCTTGTGAGAGATATCTATACGTGCGACCCTGCCGTTTTAGTGGACGGCGACACCGTATACCTTTACGCAGGGCACGATATGTCCGACAGCGGATACTATTATATTCCGGAATGGGTGTGCTATTCGAGCCGTGATTTGATTAACTGGAAATATGAAGGCGTGCCGCTCACATCGGCCGATTTCAGCTGGGGAAGCAGCACAGAGTCCTGGGCGGCACAGGTGATTAAGTATAAAGATAAATATTATTACTATATATGTAAAAACGGAAGCGGGATTTCGGTTGCCGTGTCAGACAGTCCGATTGGTCCTTTTAGGGACGCACTTGACGGGGAAAGGCTGATTTTGCCATGGTGGACTGATGCCGCGCATTCCTGGGACGATATTGACCCCACTGTCTGGGTTGAAAATGAAGGCGAGGCAGATGAACAGCGCTATATTATGTGGGGCAACGGCGTTTGTTATTTAGCTTGTCTTAACCCGGACATGATTTCCATAACTGATATTAACTCGGATGGGGAGATTACAAAAGGTGAGGATATAGTAACAGTTGAAATCACAGACGTCCCGGAAGGTACGGGCGGATTTACAGAGGCGCCGTGGATATACAAAAGAGCCAAGGACTACTATCTTTTCTTTGCAAACGGCTGGTGGGAGTGTTTAAGCTACGCGACGTCGGAGGACATACGCGGTCCCTACTCATACGGAAATATGCTGATGGAATACGGCGCCACGAGCAACACTAACCACCCCGCAGTTTTTGATTTTAACGGCAAAACGTATATGCTCTACCATACCGGTGCGCTGGCGCGCGGCAGCGGATACAGACGCAGCGTATGTATTGCGGAACTTATATTTACAGACAGCGGCATAGAATCAGTCCCGGAGAGTTCGAGCGGCATTGCTGCAGCTGCGTCAATGATTAAGAATATCAATCAAAGCGCTTCCGTCCAATATGTGCCGTTTATAAACAATCCGGACGTTAAACCAAAAACCGACATAGTTTCCGGAGAAATATCCTGTGCGCCCGCAGCGCTTTGGCAGATAACACGCGGCCTGTACGATGGCGGCGACGGCTTTGTTTCCATTCAGGCGGAAGACCGCATGGGATTTTATATTACCGACTCAGACGGTGAGATTAAGCTTACACATGATGAGAACGGCATTACCGAAACAAAAAAACAGCGTACGTTCCTTCGCATAAAAGGTCTCTGCGGGCAGGGGGTCTCGTTTGAGAGCGTATCCTCTCCGGGGATGTATCTGACGCTGACAGACGGAAAACTTACCTTAACTAACGGTGAAGATGCACGCGCCGCCTCCTTTGTCGTGGACGATGCTCCGCACTATTCGCTCAGAGGAAAGCTGCAATCAGCGATAGAAAAATTCAAACAGGATACGCAATAGGCAGCATAGCTGCATCGTAATACGAGCGCCCGTGCAGATAAATACTACTGCACGGGCGCTCGTATTCACGGTAAAATGGTCAATAGTTCAGCCAAACTGCCATTTCTTCACTTGGGTTGCGGTTTCCCCACAGCGCGTACGGCACGGCGCGGATACGTATTGGCTCATATTCATCTTTTGCAGTTTTATAAAGCGTATCCTCGCCGCAATCTCGGCGAATAAGGGCATCGCCCTCAATGACATTTACGCCGCAAAGCGTTTCCGGCTCATATATAACCGTGAAATTGCTATCTTCCTTATTTTTCAGGCGTATTGAACAGATAAGCTCGGTATTGTCAATGGATTCAAGACAGTACACTATAGGTCCGCGAACAATTGCGCCTTTGCCTGCATCTGCACGTACATGTGGATTCGCAACCACAATATCCACATCAATATTAAACGCAAGAGATACAGTATCGCCGTCTTTCCAATCACGCGTTATATATGCGTAGCCGCGTTTAACTTCTGCCGGCACAACGCTTCCGTTTATACTAAGTGTATATCCCTTGGACCAAGACGGAATGCGTACAGCAAAGGTATAACGTCCCTCGGACAACGCGAAAGAGGCGCCATCACCCCATGGCAGAGAACTTTTTTGCGAAATGGTAACTTTTTGATTACCGATGTTAAGAGCAGCTTCGCTTCCAATAAATAAATGTGCATACACGGTGGATGAATCTGACGAGTAGATGTACGTGCCAAGGGAAGTAATCATTCTCGCAAGGTTCGGCGGACAGCAGGCGCAGCCAAACCATTTGCGCCGGCGCGATGCTACATGCCCTGTTACGGCGGCTTTTTGCGTTGCTTCCTGCCACACCTCAAGTGGATTTACGTAGAAAAATTCCGTCCCGTCTATGCTCATACCCGAAATAGAGCCATTGTATATAACTCGCTCTAACACATCGCTGTATTCGGAGTCAACATTCAGCTCCAGCATTTTTTTTGCAAAAAAAGCAAGTGAGATAGCTGCGCACGTCTCATTATATACGGTATCATTTGGCATATGGTAATTGAATGAGAAAGCTTCTCCGTGGCCCTGTGAGCCAATGCCTCCCGTGATGTACATTTGTTTTCTGGTCACATTGTTCCAAAGCGCCTTGCAAGCTGACACAAGAGACTCATCCTGCGTTTTTGCCGCGAGCCCAGCCATGCCGGTGTAAAGGTAGCCTGCGCGCACCGCGTGACCTGTTGCTTCGGCCTGCTTACGCACCGGTTTATGTGCCTGGCAATAGCAAAGGTCCACCTTATCTATCTTTGCGCCCCAACCCGTAATATTGCCGCGTTTTTCCAATTCTTGCTGGAAGAAATTCGGTTCTTTGCCACGTTCGTTTATCACATATTCACATAAGCGTAAATACCGCTCCTCACCAGTTGCCTCGTAGAGTTTAATAAGCGCAAGTTCAAATTCCGGATGTCCGGGATATGCATGGAGCTTTCCTTCTTCGGGACCGATTGTTTTGTCGATAAGATCTGTAAAGCGACACACCACATCAAGAAGCTTTGTCTTTCCTGTTGCCTCCGCATAGGCAACTGCGGCTTCTATCATATGTCCTGCACAGTACAGCTCATGCCAGTCGCAAAAATTTGTAAATTCTTTGCCCTTTTCTTTTATTAGAAAATAAGTGTCTATATATCCGTCTTCCCGCTGAGCCTTGGCAATGAGGTCAATCGCTTCATCACATCTTTTTTCAAGCTCCTTGTCCTCGTGCGTGGCAAGTGAATATGAAGCAGCTTCAAGCCATTTTGAGAGGTCGCTGTCCTGAAAAACAAATCCGTGAAACTCTCCTTCGCATACTTTAGCGGCGATTTTGAAATTTTGTATTGCGCCACTTTTGTCGGCGTCCTCTATTTCATCGTTAAGCGCCTTCCATTGATACGGTATTATAGAACCGCGCGCAAGCGCTTCATAACGATTCCAAAAGTCGTCATCAATTTTAACGTTTTTAATTTTTACAAACTCCATATGAATCAACTCCTTTAGCTACATAATACAGAAAAATGTTTCTTATGTAAATATGCTTTTCCGTATTTTAAGTGTATTTTTCGGACATTCTTTATCTATGTCTGCAAACAAAACTTGAACATAAAAAATTTTTTGTGTTTTTTTCAAAAAAAGTATTGACAACGAATTAAGCTTCGGCTATAATCTTTCAAGTAAGCTGATTTTGAAATATTCCTCAATAGCTCAGTCGGTAGAGCATGCGGCTGTTAACCGCAGGGTCGTTGGTTCGAGTCCAACTTGAGGAGCCATATATACTGAACGATTTGGATGCACTCCAAATTGTTCAGTATTTTTGCGCCTTTGCGGGCTTTTTGAAAAATGGGCATTCAATGGTTTTTGGTAGATGCACCCACCGATTTGACAGGACTTGAACCGGGGATACCCACTAAAAAGCTGAAATACAGCAAAAAAACATTCAGAAAATCAAATTCAAAATTCAAATTGAAAAACAGTAAAAAGCATATGTGAACAATTTGGATGCACAACAACTTTTTCAGGATTTGAACCGGAGATACACAAATTTATATAGAATACAAATCAGACGATAGTTTCTAATTAGAGATTATCGTCTTTTTTTGTGCTCAAAAACGAAAGGACAGGATGAATATGAATCAGACGGAGTTTGAACATTGGCAAAAAGTTATGGACAGCAGCAAATATAGATGGGTTGAGGATGTCGTTGCTCGCCATAATGGTCATGGTTCTTTATATTACACCGGCGGTGAAGACGGCATCTATATGCGCATCTCCGCAGAGGGAAAGCTTACGATTGGAGAATATAAGGACGCATTTCCTCATATTGGAGAAGCAACATTTATTCCAAAAGCAGAGCATCAATACGATAGCTATAGCAAGGCTTTTGAGGCAGCCTGTAAGCTCGGTGGCGTACAGTTTCTCGCAGATATGTTTTCAAACGTTCAAATACCGCAAGAGCCGATTCCAACCGATGAAAGCGACAGCAATGGTATGAATATGGAAATGTAGCTTGTAAGAACAAGGTGTTATATATTACTACACTGATATCTTCCGTTTTGAGAACTTGAAACGCTATGACGGCATGTGCTGAACAATTTGGATGCACAACAACTTTTTTAGGATTTGAACCGGAGATATATAAATTTCTTAAAATACAAAATACAAGGAGAGATGCACATGAAAAATAACAGACTTTTAGACCAAATGCTGAAAATGCTTCCAAAGCACGAGCGAGTGAGCTATGAAGCAGCCACAGCGAGAATTGATGTTATCATTGACGGAAGTCCTAAATTCTACATACGGGAAAGCGGCGGCGTTACCTTTCCTGCAAATATGCTACATGATGATTTGTCCCGCAATTTACACGATGAGATTGTGCTGACAAGAGAGTGCGTGTCGGAATATTTGTTTGCAATGGACAATGCCTCCGATCTAAAGGCGTATGACTTTAATATGCCATACAAAAAGATTTTGGAATATAACGGTGTAGTGCTTGGCGGATTAGAAACCAAAGACGGCGAATACAATTTTACAACCTGGAATTATGTCAAAGGAAGCTTGTACCACGGTCATTATTACGGAAAAGACTATAAAAAGGCAAAGGAGGATTTTGTAACACGGTCAGGTCTTGTGAATGAAAACAGATTATTTACAGAAAAAGAAATGACCGCAATTTACAGAAGTGTTTCGGAAACGCTTGAAAGCGGATATGAGCTTGACGATGAACAAATCAAGCTGCTAAAAGATATAAGAGATAAAATTGAATATGCTGTCCCAAGCCTTGATGAAACGGTCTGCGAGTCAAACAATCAAGAATACGGACAGTCATTATAACAGGAGGTATAAAATGTTTACGGCAAATATAAGATATAATGATTCAAGTGCAAATATTGAATTTCCCTGCGATAATAGCTATTTATATTCCAAGCTTATGGAGATGCGTGTATCAGAGCAAACATATCAAGATCTAAAGCTGTTTGTGAAAAAAATAGACTATGATGCGTTATCATGCCTTGAGGACAACTTCGTTGATTTAGGCGAACTGAATTTTTTGGCACAGCGGTTAGACAGTTTTAGTTATCAGGAGGTAGTTAAGTTTAATGCTGTTGTTAAAGAATTCGGCATTAAGACGATGCCGGAGTTTATCAATCTGACATATAATATGCATTACTATACCCTGCTGCAAGACTTGAGCAGCGCTGAAAAAATCGGCAAAACGTATATGCTTACGAGAAATGGCGGAATGTCTGAAAAAGAAATATTGGAAACGGATTTTGAAAAAATCGGGAAACAGCTTATTGAATCGGGACGAGGCAGACTTACAGAGCATGGTCTGTTATTTGTCAATGATGATTTGCCATATGACCATGAATATAACGGAGTAACACTGCCGTGCTTTTTTTATCGCGACTGCTTATTTACTGTATCGATGGGATATGACGGTAAAACAAGCTATGTGCATTTGCCCGATGTACCGTATGCAATATCAAATGCAGTTAACAGACTCGGCGCAGCTTCACCGATGGATTGTAAAGTGGAATTTGAGCAATTTGGTATAGAAAATATTGATTTGCAGGAAAGACTCAAAGCTGTTGTGGTGAACGAAGGAATATACAAGCTAAATGAAATTGCGGCGGCGATTCATGAAATTTCAGATTACGAGGAACTGCAGAAATTAACAGATATTATTGAATTTTCAGGGCGAGAGGACGGTGACACAATTATAAGTCTCGCAAAAAATATTGATGAATTCATATTCTACCCTGATGTTGCAGATGCAGATGCGCTTGGCAGAGCAATAATTGAAGAAAATGAGGAATATCACATTCATCCGGATATTGCGGACTATTTTATGTTTGAGCAGTATGCAGAGGAAATAATGCGGGAATGTGACTGCAAATTCACGGAAAATGGCGCAGTCTTATTAAAAAGTAAAACGCTTACCGAAATTCTCAGAGAGGAACAAAGCGGTGAATGCATTAACAGAGGTATTGAATCGATGTAGGTAGTTAAAATACAATTAGCAAATACAAATGGTTGGAACAAACAAAAACATAGGACAATTATACGGGAGGATAAAGATGAACAAGAACAATCTTACAAAACAAGAACGAATACAAGAACATATCAAAGAATTTTTGAATGACGGAGAAGTTCATGGAATTAGAAAAATATACGATTATGTTGATATGAAGCTTAAAGAGGATGGCGAATACATCTTTGAAATCAACACATATGTTAATATAGCAATTAAAAAACTTATTAACGATGGCGAATATGCTCGGGTTGCAAAAGGGTTATACCAAAAAGGCGGAACACCTTATATAGCACAAAGGAAACCATCAAATTCAAGTAAAGAGCGTAAAAGCAAGATGGCATCAGTTTCTGTGAGTGATTTTGCAAACAAGGCGCGCGCATTGCTTAAAGGAAGACCATCGGTATCTAACATAACTGACGCTGAAAGTAAAAACTATGAGTCAATCAAAAGCTTTATGGAAACACAGCTTGATATCATAAAAGAAACGGCAAATAAGCTAAAAAGCATCTCGGCATCAACTGCAGCAAACGAAAAAATATGTGAGTATTTCAAAGAGATACTTGACGACGGCTATCCGCATAAGATGCAGGAAATTCAAAAGTATATATATGACAAAATGCTTGAGAACAACGAGTGGAATAAGGAAATAATGCCATGCGTATTTTACAAAACCATAGGCAATTTGGTAAACGATGAGGGTAATCCATATATAAAGGTGAAACACGGTGTATATCAGAAGGAACAAGAAGCGACGCACGATGTTAGGGAGTTTTCGCTGAATAATCTTGAAGACTTGCTTGATGACGGTTTTATGCTATCGGAAGATGCGATTGACCTGGAATTTCAGAATTATTTGCTTCAGGACGATACAAAAGAACCAAAAGAAGAAGTAAAAAATATGATAGACAACATTAAGCAAGCGGTTAGCAAAACCGTTGATGGAGTTTCCTATCTAATGGCGTTTATTGAAGATTGTCAAAATGACAGAGAAAGCATGAAAAAATATTCCATATTAGAGATGAAATCCGGCAAATATATAGTTTTCCAAGAGCATGAAAAATATAAGCTTGGGGAAGAAAATGACAGAATAATTTTTAATGACGAGGCCGATGCAAATATGACTCTTGAACTTTTAAATGATGTAAGCGACGGCTGTTTTGTTCTCCTTGATGAAGACATTGATGAAAAGCTACAACCGACAGACGAAATGACGATGGACGGCATGTAATTATGATTGGCCGAAGCATCGGTTTCAAACCAAAAGGATATATTAGGCAATTCCCGAAAGAAGGCGCTTGAAAGCTTGTGCAGTACGCAGATTGATTTTTTTGATTTATATGATAAAATAAATACATATCAAAACAAGGAGGTGGCTGCTGTGATAAAAAACGGAAGCATTATGGCGGGAGACATTGAAACCGCAAGGCTTGCTGATGGCAAAATTATTCCTGTGCTGGGGGAGCTTATGCCGCTTTATCTGCAAAAGGAAAATGACATAATGGGCTGGCTTTCGGGCAGAGCGATAGACAGCCGCAGAACGAATGCCAGACTGCTGAAAAAAGCAATGCGGATTACAGCTTTATGCGACGCCGATGTTGTATTAAGAGTTCACGCGGCAACCATCACAGATAAATATTGGTTCAAAGAAGAAGACAGCCGACTTTGCTATGACGATGTAAAATTCAAAGAAAATGTTTTTGATAAGCTGGTGCTCTGCGGCGATCCCGACAGCTTTAATAACGAGGGCGATTCAACGCCGGAGCTTACCAATACGGGCAGCTTTGAAAAGTGCTGGCGGATAACGGACGGCGTTTGGTGGTTGTATAAGCAGGGAAACGATAACGAAAGATTTTCCGAATTGTTTATATATCTTCTCGGCAAGACGCTTGGCTTTAATATGGCTTATTATGAGCTTGAGGACGGATATATCAAAAGCCGTGATTTTACCGCCGGCGCAGAGGTGAACTACGAGCCGATGCACAGCCTTGTGGGAGAGGACGAGGACTACCAAAGGAGCTTTGAAATTCTAAACAGTCTATGCCCCGGCGCCGCAAAGGATTTTGTAAAGATGATATATCTTGATACAATCTGCTTTAATATGGACAGGCACACGAGGAACTACGGCGTTTTGAGAAATACTGAAACAGGCGAAATAATAGGCTTGGCGCCCAACTTTGATAATAATATTGCGCTGATAGCCCGGGGATATCCGAAAAACATTGAAAGAACCAATGACAGGCTTATAACGCTTTTCGGACAGTTTATTTCCGATAATGCTGCGGCAATGGCATATTATGATGAAATAGACAGGAGCATTCTTACAGAGGAGCTGCTGAATCACTTGATTGACCAAACAGGCTTTGAGGTTGACAGAGAGCATATAGTAAAATTTATTATGTCGGGTGACGCGGTTGTTTGTGAGATGGCGTCGGGACAGGAACACGGTTTGAAAATGGAATAGCTAATAATTGAATAATTAAAATCAGACGGTAATTTCTTAATTGAAGTTATCGTCTTTTTTTATACAAAAAATGTATAGGAGGAATATGTAATGGCTAAAAGAATTGAAGCTTGCCGAGAGGAACAAAGCAACGAAATTAAATACGACCTTATTGAGGTAGTAGAACAGAAGGCGCTTTTTACCAATGCACGGCTTACAGATGAAGATGTTTCTGACGGATTATATTGTTATCATCTGCGCTATTCCGACAGCGAAAACGGCTTTATAAGCATTGAACCGAGGGTTGGTGTAAACCACGGCGGATCGGTTATAACAAAATTTCCGATTGATTTTGGTGATGACGGATATATCTCGTTTGACGATGATACCTCGCCCAATTTTCTTGGCGAACATATGACAATATGGGAATATGTGCAGACTGATTTTGAACAGGAACAAACAGGCGGCATAAATCAATGCTGACAAGGAACTATGAAAGAAGGGAGAGATAATATGAACGGATTTCCAAGCAAAGAAATTGTTGACAGCATAAGGCGGCAATATCCGCCCGGCACACGGATAGAGCTTATATCAATGGACGATCCCTACAGCAAGCTTGAACCCGGCGACAGGGCTACCGTTACGGGAGTTGATGACATTGCCACCGTACACTGCAATTGGGACAGCGGAAGCTCTTTGGGACTCGCCTACAGCGAAGACAGATTCAGGAAGCTTACCGAACAGGAAATTGCCGAGGAACAGAAGCAGTCGGAGCAACCAAATGACGGCATGAATATGAACTTGTAGGAGGTATAAAAATGTCTTTGAAAGAAAAATTAGCATTAGAATTAACGACAGTTAATCCTGTCAGCGGTGAATATATTTATACAGATTTGCTTCTTCCTGCATTGCCCTTTGAGATTGAGGATGCAATGCAGAGAGCAAGAATCACAAGTAACTATGCCGATATGCTTGATATATCGGTTCTAAACTGCGCATATTTGCCGGAGCTTACCGACACAATGCTGGATGGAGCGTCAATCAAGGAGCTGAACCTGTTTGCAAAACGGCTGCAGACACTAAGCGATGACGAGATATACGCACTAAACGGTGTGTTTATGCAGCAAAAGGAAAACGGGATGTATGAAAACGGCATATCAATGGAGGAATTGATAAACCTTACATACGGTCTTGACGCTGTCCCTATTGTTCACGGAATAGATTCCGATGAGAAAATCGGTGAATTTGTGATTGACAACAACCTATGTGAAGAACTTGTCGGAACAACGCCGGATTCAATAAGGTTTTTGGATAAAGCCTTAATCGGAAAGGCGCACAGAGAATCCGAAAAAGGTCAGTTTGTTGCGGGAAACTATGCGGCAACGGCAATCTATTCATTTCCGCAGGAGTATAAAGGCGTAAGCAGAGAAAAGTTAAAAATCAATAACGACATTGCGTTTGTATTGGAGGTTGCAGAAGCTCCGGTAAACGACAGCCGGGAAACAGCCGAAACTGCCGAAGCCTTGTATCTCCCAATACCCAAGTCGGATGCTGATGAATTGGCGATTGCCCATAATGAAAAATGCATTGAGGATTGCGTATATTATGATTTTAAAAGCGCTATCCCCGGCATTGACAGCGAGATGTTCACAGATATGCAGGACTTTGACAAGCTCAATGAAATTGCCGACAGGTATATTTCGTTTTCGGTGTCAGACAAAATCAAGCTTAAAGCGGTTGTCGCAAAGGAATGTCCTAAAGCCTTGGAGGATGTAATTGATATTTGCAATAACTTGCGAAGGTACGAGCTTTCATATTACAGCGATGATGCAAATAATTTTGCTAAGGAATATCTTTCACATCATCTGTCATCAGACTTTGACTGCAAGATATTTGACGGTATTTCCCTTGATGCGCTCGGTCAAAACATTATCAAGGTGTTGGGTGCGACCGTCACACCTTATGGCATAGTATCGGAAAGGGACGGCAGCCTTTTTGAAATAAAAAACAAGCACGAGGAAGCCTTGGATCAAGACTTCGGAGAAATTCAGCAATGCTGAGAAAGAGAGGATAATGATAAAAATGAGAGTTTTGGCAGTAAAAATGGAAGAAAATTTGTTTGATGAGCTAAAGGCACATGTTAAAAAGTCAGGGCTGACCATGCAGCAATATGTTAATACAACGCTTGAAAGAGATATTCATTCACAGGCACAGACGCAGACGCAGGATAATCAGCCAAAGGTATGGGAAAAGGACGAGGTCGAAAAGGCAATTGACGCATTCATTTCTCAAAACGGCAGAGTTCCTCGTCAGACTGAATTCAAAAACGAGAACGGTCTGCCGTCATACAAGGCGGCGGCAAGATGCTTGGACAGCTCCCCTGCTCAATATGCGCAAAGGCGCATGGATGAAACGGGAATTGCTGAACAAGAACAGGAAGCCGAAGATTTTTCAATGAGTATGTGAACAGGCGGTATCTTCAAAAGAGGGTATCGTCTTTTTTGTGTACCATGAAAAAGCAGGAAGGGAGAATAAAGCGGTGGATGAAAGAAACGAAAAGCTTTGCAGGGAAATCGGTGTGACCGCAGCAGATATCATATGTCTTTGGTGCGCATACGAGGAAACGCCGGAGGAGTTTTGCACATCCTTGATGTGCTCCGCAAGATATGAGGACAAGGAAAATATTATTGCAGATATGCGTTCGGACGCAGACAGGATATCCGCTGCGGTATATGAGATGGACATAGACGTATTGGATACACTGTACAGAGATTTTGGGATTTCCCTTACAGAATATTCCGACAGTCTGAACAGATCGCTTACAGGCGAGACTATAACCTAAACACAGATGTCCCCCGCCTCGCAAGAAGGCGAGTTCCATTTCAGAATTTCAGTGGGGGAAATAATCCCCCACTGAAACCCTGAGGAGCTAACGCTCCCTGTGTAGGTTGCAATCTGTCGCAAGCTCTGCTCCTTGCAAGCAAAGCAGAGCGTTGCTCCGATTTAAAGCAAGCAGGAGATAAAACAATATGCGGAGCTTTTAATGCGGATTGCGGCGGATATGACGCACGGCGGAGTAAAGTGCATCAGCTTTTACAAGCAGTACATAAAGCAAGAATATGAGGAGGAGTCAAAATGTTAAAAAATATTGATGTTATAAACAAAATTCATGAGGAATGCAGACAGATTGACGCATTGTCGGCAAGAATTACGGCGATATGCGATATGGAGGAGCTTGACATTTTCGAGCTTGCAGACAGCAAGGACGGAATATTTACAGACAGCATACAAAGGCACATACTTTCTGTGGCGGCGCTTCTGAGGCTTCTGACAGAGGACTATAAAGCAACGCTTGTATCAACTGACTTTTTCGCTGACGAATTTTTGGGACATACAAGACGCATAGAAGCCGACAAGGAGGTTTTGTGCGAGGAATGGGATTCGGTTATGGAGGAAATATGGAGTCTTGAGGCGTTTTGTGAAACGGAGCTGAAAAGCTATCTGCAAATGACGCAGAGCTGCTATCGTCATGAATTCGAGCCGATCAAGATTGTGTTCGGGGAGGATAGCATATGTCAAGACGGTTTTTGGGAAATACCAAGCTGTTCCCCTTCGAGGTAATGATGCAGGAAATCCCTACTGCCGTCCAAATAGCAAGAGAGGACAGAAGGGCGTTCGTCAGATATGTTAATTTATTGAATCGCTTTCTGCGGGAAAAGGATTTGGACATAATTATAGAAAGAGTAACAGGCGAGATACATAATATGATGTTCGACGAGTTTCTGTTCAAAAGCGCACGGCATAAATCGGATTTCTATACAGCCTACAACCGATATATTACATCGGTCGGAAACGAAAAGGTAAAAAATGAAAGGATAGCCGTGTTATATTTATTGAGCGCCGAGGAAAGACTGAGCAATATGCTTCGGAACTTCGCTGCAGGCAAGAGCAATTCCCTCGCAGGCGCTGTCGGCGGCATTGGCGAGGCGGGATACAGCCTGTATCATACTGCAAGATATATATTAGGGCTGCCATCGCAGATATGCGCCGAGGACATAACGGAAGACGGGATTATATCGGACGGCGTCCTGTGCATTTTAATAAACGGATTGCTGCTTGCGGAGTACGGAAATGCAGCGCTGACGGGAGAATATAAAAAAGCGGCGCAGCATTTAAAAACACCGCACAGAGAAAAAAGCCACAGATACAGCTACAAGGATCAAGCAATAAGAGTAAAGATGTAAAGGAGGTATTGTTGTGGGATATGTAATAGTATTCGCTATAGGTGCATTTTTCGGATTCGGAATGATTTGTGCGTTTACAATCAGCGGACAGGAATCAAGAAAAGAAGAAAATATTGATAACATATGAGCTGAAAATCAATTCATGGAAAAGGGCGGTCATTTTACGGAGCAATCCGTGAGATGACCGCTTTTTTCGTTTCAGGAAGAAAGTGAGGCGTTTGAGGTGTCAAATCGTATCAGGGACGCACCTTAGATTGGGCAAACACAAATGCGGTCGCTGCTTTCTGAAACAAAACAGCCGACCGTTTAACGAAAACCCAAACGGAGGTGAGAGAAGATAGGCAGAAATATCAAAAGTCCGTTTGGCTGGGTAGGCGGAAAGGGATCATCAAAGCACATAATCCTTCCGAGCTTGCCGCTTGGCTGCGACAGGTTTATAGAGGTGTTCGGCGGAGGCGCAACAATTCTTTTGTCAAAGCTTGCGGATAAGTTTGAGGTGTATAACGATTTTAACTCGGATCTGGTAAATATGTTTATGTGTATACGAGATATGCCGTTGTCCTTTGTGAGAGCGGTAGGATGTTTTCCGCTGGTCAGCAGACAGGAATTTAAGCTGCTGCAGGATTTTCTGCAGCGCAAGCAATTTGATTACAGCCTTATCGAACAAGAAAAGAAAGCTGCAAGAGAAATCTTTAACGAAGAAGAAGCGAACCGAATTTGCACGATCCTACAGGGACGGACGGAGCTATACAATGTGGACAGAGCAGCGGCGTTTTATAAAGTAATACGCCTAAGCTACGGAAGCAGCGGCAAAAGCTTCGGAAGTCAACCGGAGAATTTGGGTAAGACGCTTTTAGACATTTATGCGATATCAGACAGGCTTAAAAATGTTGTCATTGAAAACAAGGATTTTGAAAGCCTGATTAAGCAATACGACAGAACAAACTCCGCATTTTATTGCGATCCCCCGTACTATCAGTCAGAGGGCTTTTACGAGGTGGAGTTTGGCACAGAGGACCATCTGAGACTGAGTGAATGTCTGCATAGCATAAAAGGCAAGTTTCTGCTTTCGTACAACGATTGCAGCTTTATAAAAGACTTGTATAAGGATTGTATGATTTACGAGTTTTCCCGTCCGCATTCACTTGCCCAGCGATACAGAGCAGGGAGCGTGTTTAAAGAACTGCTTATATCGAATTTTGATATGAATGAACGAAGAAAAAGCGAACCCGTACAATTAAATTTATTTGGAGATGAGATATATGCAAGAGACCTTTTACAAGACTATAGGCAGAAAAGGCAGAACAACTATACCGTTATGTATGAGGCTTGTCTTAGGGATAAGAGATAATACATTATTAAGGTTCACGAGAACCGACAAGCAGGTAATCATCACACCGATGCGGGAATGTGAAAGCGGCATATGTGAAATGCACAGAAAAAGCACGCTTGACGCATCCGAAATCGAAACCTTAATCGGCGAGATATCTGATGAAAGTCTGGCGCAGATGATACCTGTCATTGTAAACAAATTAAAGAAAAGCGCCGGAGCAGCTTCCGGCAGCGAGGAAAACTGAAATAAAACGCATCGTAAAAAACACTCCCCGACGCCATGCCGCTTTGGTGCGGAAAGGAACTAAATGAAATATTTTGATATGTTTTCGGGAATCGGCGGCTTTCGTGCAGGGCTGTCTCAAATTGACGGAATGCAGTGCATCGGTCATTGCGAGATAGATAAATATGCAGACAAAAGCTACCGAAGCCTGTTTAATACAGAAGGAGAGTGGTTTTGTAATGATGCAGCAGCAATCAAACCGGAGGAAATGCCGGACTTTAATCTCTTGTGTGCGGGATTTCCCTGTCAGAGCTTTTCAATCGCAGGAAAGCGCAGAGGCTTTGACGACACAAGAGGAACAATGTTTTTCCACATTGCCGGACTGGTTAGAAAAAAACGGCCTGAGTATCTTTTGCTTGAGAATGTTCCCGGACTGCTTAACCATGACAAAGGCAGGACGTTTACGACAATCCTCGGCACGTTATCAGAGCTGGGGTATCATGTCGAATGGCAAGTGCTTAACAGCAAGGATTTCGGAGTTGCCCAGTCAAGACGCAGAATATATGCTTTCGGATTTCTTAGAGAAGAATGTGCCGGAAAAGTATTACCTTTCACCGAGCGCAACGGACAAGCTCTTAAACAAATTATTGGAGGAAGTCAAGGAACTCGGGTATATGACATAACGGGGACAAGCTGTACGCTTGCGGCAAGCTCCGGCGGTCAGGGCGGCAAAACGGGGCTGTATTTTGTTGATCTTGATGAGGGTACGAGGATAACCGACATTGCAAGATGCATTAAAAGCAGATACAACAGCGGAATCGGCAATCATAAAGGAGAAAATTCGGGAGTGCTGGAATGCGAAAAACCAATCCCGATACTTCGCCCCGACAGGCTGAATAAACGGCAAAACGGCAAACGCTTTCGACTGCCCAAAGAACCGATGTTTACAATCATAGCGTCGGAAATCCACGGCATACTGCAAAACGGACGCATCAGGCGCTTAACGCCGAGTGAATGCTTGCGGCTTCAGGGCTTTTCAGAGGAACAGATAGACAAGCTGAAGGCGGTAAATTCTGATAATCAGCTATATAAACAGGCAGGAAATGCAGTAACGGTCAATGTGGTAAAAGCAATCGGAGAACGGCTGAAAAAGCTGGAGGATGAATTGAAAAAGGAGGATATTTATGGATTACAAATCAAAGGTTAATCTTTACACCAAGCCCGGAACGCTGAAAGGGATTGCATCCTTATCCATCGGAGACGAATTTGTTGTTAAAGGACTTATGGTTCGGGAAGGTGAAAACGGTATGTTTGTCAGCTTCCCGTCAACAAAGGTCGGCGATGAATACAGGGACATATGCTTCCCCATTACAAAAGAAGCGAGAGATGCGATAACAAAAACTGTGCTTGAGGCATACCGGGAGGAACTAAAGCATGTGGAGGAGCAGATCAATGACGCAAAGCAAGGAGAACAAAAATCGGCTGCCGCAAATAAAGGCAGTGCCGCCAAAGGCGCTTCCGGCAAAAGTCAAAAATCAGGAGCTGAAAATAAAGCGGCTGACAAAGACGAAAAGCTGTCGGAGAACGGGCAGGAGGAAACGCTGAACGAGGACGCCTCGGAGCCTGTTATGGGAATGTGAGGTGACTGATATGGCGGTTCCCTTTTTTCGTTACTCATTTGAAACAGCGAAAGATATGAATATGATTGATGAGTATAAGAAAAGCAACGAGGAAACCTTGAGATGCATCGATTATATACAGGACAGTGAAACAGGGCTGTATGCCAATGCATATAAGGACTATATCATAGATAAAGGCGGCGTATATACCGATCATCTCATCAAAGAGTTCGGCTTGGAACGCATGATGTTCATTGCCGCAAGCACGGTAAAGACAATGCCCGGCGACGGCAGATGGTCGGCAGGCGTTAAGGAATGGGCTGAAACCTTTAATGCAGGACTCAGGCACAATGAAAAACCCGGTCAGTACGCCCTGCATCAAATCCATGTCGGTATAGTGGATATTTTAGCCGCAAAGCTGATAAACAGGTATAACGATTTAAAGCTGTTTGACGCAAGCCACTGCGAGGAAGAACAATGCAATATGAAAGGGAAAGTGGTGGTGTTAAGCCGCATGGCGCTCAAGGAGGAATATTGGACGCCGGAAAATCAGCTTTGGCTTGCAACAGGCGGCTTTGGGTGTTCGCCGACCGCTTCAGGACGTGCCGTGTATGCGACATGCCTTTATGACGGCGAAAATACACGCTGGGAACGGCATCAGATTGCAGGCGTTTTAAAAGACGAATTTATGCCCGATTGGGCGCGTGAAAAGTTAAACGAAATAAAAAATCCGGAGCAAAGCGACGGAATAGAATTCAAGTAAAACGGAGGTAAAAAATCTAATGAAAACAAAACATAATTTCAAATCGGTGATATCGGTAATGCTGGCAGTTATTATGCTGCTCGGAACCCTGCCGGTAATGGCGGCACAAAAAAGCGATTACGAAGATCCGGCTGATAATTGGCTGGAAACGAACAGCAGAACAAACGAGCTGGATATCAATGCAACGGTCACATATGAATCGCAGTATTGCACAGACTGCGGCAAGAATACGGTCATGATGACATATCGTGTGCCGGAATATACAAAATCGGGAACGACTGCATTAAACCGCGGAGTAAGATTCTCGGATGGGACACTAATAGGCGGAAACGGCACGGGAAACATAGACGATGGAACGCCCGGTGTGGATGCCTACTATACAGGATATCACTGGACAAAATCCATTTGCCAAAGCTGCGGTACGATTAACACCGTTGACGGCAGTAATTACTACAGCTACAGTAAAAATGTTTACGCGCTGAACAGCTGCGATCATGCGTTTTTCCTTGATTTTGACAACACGGAATACGAACAGTATGACGAGCATCAGCATACCACCATTTTGAAAAAGGGCGAGTATTGCCAGTTCTGTAAGGGAACCTATGCCAGAGCCACAACCAAAAGAGAGGCGCATAATCTTGAGCATACCGTAGACGCTCAGATAGGCAACAATCGTTTCTATTTAGAGGAAAAATGCTCTGACTGCGAGTATGAAACAACCGAATTTGTCAGCGCTAAAGCGGTCATTACAAGCTACTACGGCGAGGCGGACGGCAAAGCACATTCGGTAACGGTAGCCGATTTGTCAGACAGCGAGGTACATACGAGAATCCGTTACGGCGAAAGCGCCGACAGCTGCAGCCGTACATCAGCGCCGTCATATACTGAGGCGGGATATTATCCTGTGTATTACGAAATAGACTACCTATTTGACGGAGAAAACATGACCGAAAACGGCGTGAGCTATGTGTGGCTGCTTGCAGACAGCTCCGACAATGACGACGACAGCGGCAGCAGCGGCAATACGCAAACCCATACGCACGATTACCGTTATATTGAAACTGTCGCTCCTTCCTGCACAAATCTCGGTTTTGAGCGCTGGCAATGTGACGGCTGCGGAAATCTTGAAAAAAGAAATTACACCCCCGCAACCGGACACAGCTATGACGAGGTGGAAATTCGCCAAGCAAGCTGTACGCAAGGCGGTTTAATATTGCATTTGTGCAGCAAGTGCGGGGATTTCCATACGGAAACAACTCCTGTGGGAAGTCACAATTATGAGGTAACAACACATAATCCTACTTGCAGAAATGTAGGTTACAAAGAACATACTTGTAAGGTGTGCGGTGATACCTATATTACCGACATTACACCTTTAATCTCACATTCCTATGAAGCAATAACAAAAGAGCCGACTTGCACAGATAAAGGCTATACAACGTATGCCTGCACAATGTGCGGATTTAATTATGTATC
>JAUNBL010000062.1:0-3983 GCA_030527235.1 Clostridia bacterium
TCGCAGAACGAATCAAGCCCATATTGCGCGGCCAAAAATCGGCGTTTCCAAGAAATCGGCAGACAACGGCAAGTGCAACGAGCAGCGCCGAAACAGCCATTGTGTGCCGATCCCGTCTGTTCAGTTTTGTCATCGTCCCGCCTCCCGTCTGTGGAAAAATCCGCTGACAAGAAAGTGTTGTACTACTTACTATGTAAGTAGTACAGGGAGTACTCCCTGTCAAAAAATCTTAATTGCAAGCTGCCTGCTTGCGATTGGATACAACTTTACATTTCAATTATACCACTTCTCCCCGCATAAAGTCCACCGGGGAATTGTTAATTTTCCTGAGATGCTGTTACCGCAAATTGTAGTATGAGTAACGTAAAAGGCGCAAGGATATAAGAAAACAACCGGAGGGCAAGCAATGCCTTGTGGTACCCACAACGCCAAAAATGAAGTCCGCCCGCACAGCGGCGGGCTTCATTTTGCTTGTTAGGGGCAGCAGCCCCCAATCCCCCTTGAACGCACATTCTGTGCGGCAGCGCATCCTTCGGATGCTTATTGAGCGTGAGCAGCTTACCGCTGTTCATGCTCTTTTTGTTTCTCGGCTTCGCGTTCCTCTGTGCCGAGAATCTTGTCCACGTTGGCACGGTGCGTGAGCAGCTCACGCATCTCATCGCGTGAACGCCGGTAGTCGGCATACGCCGCCTTTTTCTCCGCAAGGAGCTTCGCGTATTCCTCCTGCAAGCTCTTGACGGTGGGCAGCTTCTGAATACCCATATCGTTAAAGGTTTTCTTGGCAGCGCGGTGCAGGAGAATGTCAGGCTCATGCTCCGCGAGATACTTTTTTGAGTATTTAGACGCTTTGTAGCCGTCAAAAACTTCGCGTGTTTTCGCGTAATTGATGATATGCGTTTTGAGAACGGCAATCTCCGCCATTCGCGTTTCAGCCGCCTTGATCTGCGCGGAGAGAGCGATAAAGCGCACTGTTGCCGCATCGGTTTTTTCTTTCAGCTCCGTATAATCCAGCAGGCCATGCTCCCGCAGATAATTCATGGTCTGCGCCATCTGTTTTAGGTTATAAACCTTCGCCCATCGCTCATAGCCTGCGCCCTTACCGGCATCGAGCTTTGCCTGAATGTCAATGAGCAGATTGGTTTTCTGAGCGGGGGCAACAACAGCTTTCTTACGCGGCGCGTGTTCCTTTTTGCCGGAGATAATGGCAATCAAATCGTCCTCGGTGTAGCCCTCCTTGAGCGAATCCAGCCGTGCCGGTGACTTCCATCCCGGCGCTCTGAGGGAGATTGCCTTGCCCCGGCGCGTGACCTCGCAGCCGTCCTCTTGCAGCAGCTTCAGGAGCGCGTCAAGGTCGGCTGGCTTTTTCTCCAAAGCGCCGGCGATGGCGGCGCGCAGCAATTCGCGGTGTCCGGGCTTCGCCTGATCTCCAAGCCACTTGTTATAGCTCTTACCGTGCCGCTTCGGGTTTTCTACAATGGATAGCTGATGCTCCACACAGATGGTGTCGCTGAGATTGCGAACGGCTTTTGTGCTGCCCCAAAAGTTGCGAAACTTACGGTCACAGGCGAGTGTCGTGGAGTTCCAGATGATGTGATTATGGACGTGATGGCGGTCTATATGAGTGCAGACGATAAAGGCGTTGTTGCCTTTCAAAAACCGCTGTGCAAACTCAACGCCGATGCGGTTTGCTTCCTCCGGCGTGACCTCGCCGGGGCGAAACGACTGCCGGACATGATAGGCAATCACCGCATTTTCCTGCGTCCTGCCGGTGATGGAAAGGTACTGTCCCTTGGAAAAAAGGAACTCGGCGTCGGCAATGCGGCTGTCGCAGCCGACGCTTGTGATGAGCCTGCCGCCGTCCGTTTTCTGCGGATTTTTTACATAGTCGAGAATATCGCTGATCGCCGTGCCGACGCTCCGGCCTTTCCCGGTGTGCAGCGGCATGATGCGGGTGGTGGCCATATGTAGCTTGTCTCCTTTCCCTGATTGTTTCGGTGAAACAGTATTTGCAACTTTTCTGCAAACAATTTTCTCTGTGCGTTGTAAAACGGTATGACAAGTGTTATACTATGCAAAAGGAGTGTGGCGATTATGAGCTTTGCCGATTCCATCATCAAGCTGCGTAGCGAGCTGCGGATTTCACAGAAAGAGCTTGCCGACGAGCTGGGCGTGAGCTGCGCCACGGTGAATCGCTGGGAGAACGGAAGAACCGTTCCAAACAAAATGACCATGTTTGTGATCCGCGAATACTGCAAAAGGCACGGCATAGATTTTGCCTATGAGGGCGATGAAAAGAAACGGGGTGACGCGGTATGAATCTCGGCAGAGAAACCGAAACGCTTGAATTTAAGAAGTCCACCGGCGAGCTGAAGGAGGGCGTTATCTCCATCGGCGCGATTTTGAATAAACATCAGAAGGGTGAGCTGTACTTCGGCGTTAAGCCGGACGGGACGCCCATCGGACAGGAAATTACGGAAAAGACCTTGCGCGATATAAGTCAGGCGGTCTCCAACCATATCGAGCCGCAAATCTTTCCCGAAATTACGACGGTTCGCATTGACGAGCGCGAGTGTATCCTTGTCCGCTTTGAGGGCTATAACACGCCGTATTTTGCCTATGACATTGCCCGCATCCGTGTAGCCGACGAGGATAAGGTGTTGTCTCAGCGGGAGCTTGTCGCCTTTGTGCAAAAGCAGGGCGGCACGGAGGACGCATGGGAAAAGCGGGTATCGGCGTTTACCGTCGAACAGGTGGATGACAAGAGCGTCGAGCGGTATATTGATAAAGGTCACGCGGCAAAGCGCATTGAGTTTGAATATACGGATAAGGCATCCGCACTGAACAAGCTGCTACTGACCGATTGCAGCAGACTTTTGAACGCCGGTATGGTACTGTTCTGTGAGAGTATGTACGCCGAGCTGCAAATGGCTATCTTCGCCGGAACGGAGCGTCTGACCTTTCTGGATATTCAGCGTCAGCGCGGGACTGTGTTTGACCTTGTGGCGCTGGCTGAAAAATATATCATGAGCAATATCCATTGGCGTGTGAAATTCGATGGTTCCTTGCAGCGCAAGGAGATTCCAGAAATCCCGGCAGACGCTATCCGCGAGGCACTCATCAATTCCTTCTGCCACAAGGACTACGGCGCTTGTCAGAGCAACGAAGTCGCTATCTATAAAGACAGAGTGGAGATATACAATCCGGGCAGCTTCCCGGAGGGCTACCAGCCGGAGGATTTCATCATCCGCGACGAGCGCCCTGTCCGCAGGAATCCGCTCATCACGTCCATTCTGTATTACTCAAAGGACGTTGAGAGCTTCGGCACGGGTCTGAAACGAATTGCCGATGCTTGCAAGGACGCCGAGTGCCAGTACGAGTTCAAAATCTTAAAATCCGGATTCGTTGTTGTGTTTTATCGCAATGAGGAAATCAAAGATTCCAAAGGCGCAACCAGCACGGTGCAAGATACGGTGCAAGTCGCGGGGCAAGTTACAGTGCAAGACCTGCTTGCATATTGCTCTACTCCACGAAGCAGACAGGAAATGCAAGCGTTCTGCCAGCTTGTTGGACGCAATAGCTTCAGCAAGGTATATTTGAAGCCGTTGCTTGAAAGTGGGCAGCTCCGCATGACGATACCGGAAAAGCCCAACAGCCGGAATCAGAAATACGTTGCAGCCGGAAAGATGGAGGAATGACCGATGCTGACACCGATCTCCATTGAAAAATTCGCTGACGGCGTGATGAAAAACAATCAGGATTACAACCGGCGCGAGCTGATACAGACACTTCGGGAAACGCTGGATGCCAAGAAGAAAGGCGCGAAGTGCATGATATGCGGCGCGCCGATTTGGGCGGCGGGCAGCGCCATCACCGGCATGAATCGCTGCTTTACCTGCACCACCGGCGAAGCCGACGACAGCGAGGATTACGAAATCGAATAAAACACAAGCGCGGAGTTTTGACAGCTCCGCGCTTGCTTTTTG
>JAUNBL010000062.1:4083-6163 GCA_030527235.1 Clostridia bacterium
CTTTTGCAGCTTGTCGCGGACAGAGGGGCGGCGCTCCCGCAGCGGCTGATTGCGGTTTTCGTCCTTGGAGATGGTAGCAAATAGTCCCTTACGGTCTTTCATGCCGGAAACGGTCAGCGAATCAAAGGGCAGCATGGCAAATAGCTTGTCCTGCTCCTTTGTTCCGGCGCGCAGGAGAAAGTCCGGCGAGATCTGCGCCATGAAATGCGTCCCGTTGGGGCTGTTCGGTTCCCGTGGGTCTTGCAGCTTGCTGAGAATCCGCGCCGCCTCCTGCCGGATGTCCTCCTTAGAGAGCGGCTGCGACAGGAGATATTCCCGCCGCACGTCGTTTACAAACAGATTGAATACGCCGGGATGCGCTCTGCTTACAATAAACTCCCGATTGCGGTCATCCCCGAAGCCGTTGCTATCTTCAAAGATGGGGATAGTCCGCGCCCAATCCTTGTTGCGGTAATCAATGCGTCCGTCCGTTTCCATTTGCCGGACGGTGTTGGCGGCGACATAAAGAGTGCGGTCAAAACCAAACTCAGCAATAACCTGCTTCGCGGCGTCCGAACTAAGGCTGCTATCGCGGTAATTGTCCCGGATGGCATCGTCAATAGCGTCCCGGCAAGCGATATTCGCCTTGTGGGACGCGCGGTATTGCGGCAACTCGTCATGCTCGCGGGCGTAGGTTGCCGGGTATTTGTAGAGCGGTGTTGCCAGCAGAGCCTTCCGCTGCTCCTGCTCCGCTTGAATGACCGTGTTCGCCCGGTCTGTGATGCAATCCAGAACAATATCCATGTAGCCGGTTTCCCGGTTTTCAAACTCGCTGAACACATCTGCCAGTGGTGTGGGCGATTTCAACAGCGCTGCTGCCTGTTCGCTTGAAATATCGTTATTTTCCAGCGCCATCAGAATGTCCTCGCGGACGGTGTATTCGTAGGTGTGGTTTAGGATTTCTTCGGGCGGCTGCCCCAGCAGCCAGCCCCTATATTTCTCCTGTTCCTCAAACATTTTTTCATAGAGCTGTGTGTTCAATTTTTCGTTATCCATCATCATCTTGCCTCCATTTCTTTTTTGTGGGGTTTATCCTGCCTGCCGGGTACGCCGGACGCTTTGAGCTTTTCCAGAACGGACGGACGGGCGCTCTTGGCAATGTCCGGCTCGGCCATGCGCTCCACCGGCGTTCTCTCGTCGATGTTCAGCTCGGCGTTTAGCTCCGCCAGCCGCGCGGATTTTTCCTTCAGCTCATCCTCCTGCGGGAACGGCTTGCCGATTTCAGCTTTTGCCGCCGCCATCTGCGCGTGTAGATTTGCCAGCTTGTCCTCGACGTTGTGCCTGCGCTCCGCCATACCGTTTAGCGCGTTGTCGATGCGGATGAGATTGCCCTTTGCGTCCTTGCCGAGCGATACGCGGTGGGTCATCTGTCCTTTAAGGGTGAGTATGAAATCTCTGCCGAAGTCCTCCACGGTAAGTGACATAGCAAAACCGCGATAGCTGCCGATGGGAGCAGGCTCAAGCCCCTTTGCGTCCTTAAACGCCTCCAGAATGGCGGCTCCGGCATTGTCCTTGTCGGTCAGCGCATCGCCCTTGACCTCCATACCGGCAAAGCCGTCAGGTGGATGGGGATGCGCCGCCAGCGTCGCCATATCCGCGTCAAAACCGGCGATGAAGCCCTTGTTCTGCTCGATCTGTTCGGGGAAGGTGCGGAGAAGGCTATCCTCCAGCCGGTATTGCTGACTTTGGTGGTTGGCTTTCATCAGCCGCAGACGGGAAACATCCGTGTCCAGATTCATCTTCTCGCGGATGCGGTCGTCTCCCGCGCACAGCGCCTTGACCTCCGCGTAGGAGAGCGCCGTTTCGTCAATGTCCTCGCAGGAACGCACCGGCGATTTTGAGGTCATAATCTGCGAGATAAACTTCTGCTTGTTTTCCACGGTCTGCCAGAGATACGAATCGAACGTCCCCTCGGTGACGTAACGGAAAATGTGTACCTCCTTGTTTTTGTTGCCCTGTCGGATAATACGCCCGCTGCGCTGCTCCAAATCTCCCGGCCGCCACGGGCAGTCAAGGTCATGGAGCGCCACGAGGCGATCTT
>JAUNBL010000021.1 GCA_030527235.1 Clostridia bacterium
CATTGGACGTTCAGCTTCTATTCTTTTTGGGTCATATCATTGTATCACATACAAACCGCACCGCAGCAAAAAAGCGTCAAAGAGATTGACGCTTTTTTGCACGCAGCTCGGCATATTTATGCTTAGTTGCCATTCCGCCGCGGATATGGCGTTCCGCCTTGTTATAGTCCAGCACGGCTTTCGTTTTTTCCGCCAGGCGCGGATTTATTTTCGATAAGCGGTCGGTCACATCCTTATGTACGCTGGACTTGGACATTGCAAATCGTTTTGCGGTTTCCCTTACGGTAGAAGTGTTTTCAATAATATAGTTCGCCAACTCTATTGCGCGCTCTTCAATATAGTCCTTCACAGCCTTGCGACCCCCCGTTTTCAGTTCTATGAAAGACTATGCGGACTCATCGCAATTTATAACCTTATTATTTTTTATTGAAAAAGCCGAGAGAAAAATCCCTCGGCTCTTTATCACATATATCAGCGCTGCACTCTTCCGCTGCCGTCGCCCTTCATCAGAGCCTTCACCTCGTTTTCACCGACTAAGTTAAAGTCGCCTTCAATCGAGTGCTTAAGGCACGAAGCCGCCACTGCAAACTCAATGGAATCCTGCATCGACATGCCTGAAAGCTGTGCATATATAAGTCCGCCGCCAAAGCTGTCTCCGCCGCCAACACGGTCCACAATGGTGATGTTATATTTTCTGGACTTGTAGTATTCCTTTCCATCGTAGAGTATCGCCGCCCAGTTGTTTTCGCTGGCGCTTATGCTTTCGCGCAGCGTAATCGCGACGCTCCTGAAACCAAATTTCTCAACCAGTTTCTTGCAGACTTCTTTGTAACCTGCGTCCGAAAGAGTCCCGCCTGTTATATCTGTCCCGCTCGCGCTTATTCCAAACACCTTTTCCGCATCTTCTTCGTTGGCAATACACACATCTACATACTCCATCAGAGAGCTCATAACCTTGTTCGCTTTTTCGCTCGTCCAAAGCTTTTTGCGAAAGTTCAAATCGCAAGACACGGTAACGCCCTTCTTCTTTGCTGTTTTCAGCGCTTCGCGGCAAATTTCCGCCGCGCTGTCAGAAATTGCGGGCGAGATTCCCGTAAAGTGAAACCAATCGGCTCCCTCAAAAATTTCATCCCAGTCAAAATCTGTCCTCACCGCCGTGGCTATAGAGCTGTGCGCTCTGTCGTATACCACCTGTGAAGCGCGCTGCGAAGCGCCCTTTTCCACAAAGTAGATTCCCAGCCTCTCCCCGCCGCGCGCAATATGCGACACATCAACATTATGCATACGCAAATTTGCCAGGCACGCGTCGCCAAGCGGATTTTGCGGAAGCTTGGTCACAAACTCCGCCTCAAGTCCGTAATTCGCGCAGCTTACCGCCACATTTGCCTCGCCTCCGCCGTATGCTGCCTCAAAGCTTTGAGCCTGAATAAATCGCTGATAATGTGGGGTCTGAAGGCGCAGCATTATCTCTCCGAACGTAACAACCTTTTTTGCCATAACTTCTCCTCCTAAAAGCCTACTTCATCTGCAATTACTATCACTGTGTACCGGCCGGGATGCTTGCGCCCGTTGTGTATTATCGACGTAGCGTTACACACGCTCGCTTGAAGTTCACACATTTCGCAAAAGCCTGAATCCGCGCATGGAACACGGTGCCCGATTCTGCGCGCGTTAAGCGGCGCAATTTTCTTGATACGCTCAAACGCCGCAGGCAAGTCGTCCACCACCTTGTTCGCCCCCACGCAAATTATAACGCGGTTGGGTCCAAAAATGATACCCGCCGTACGGTTGCCGGAGGAGTCTGTATTGACAATCTCTCCGCCGCGCGTCACTGCATTAGACCCTGTTACCAAGAAGTCCGCCAGCATGGACTGCCTATACACCTCATAGCACTCCTCATAGCTTCCGGTTGCGTAGCGGTCGAAAAAGCGGTACTTGTCCGTCCTGAAAATTTCCACCAGCCCCATCTCTCCGAGCGTGACACTGCCGCCCATTGCAACGGACGAGCCTTCCGGAATAAGCGCGAGAATTTTCTCCTTTGCGTCCTGCACGCTCTCGGCGCGCAGCGCATCGTAGCCCTTGTCGTTCAGTATTTTAACTATTTCATCTGCAACTTTTTCATAATACCATTTTTTAATCTGATGCATAATTATTTCAGCTCCGTTGTGACACAGTTGTCCATGTCGTCAAAATCCTGGTTTTCTCCCACCATGCCCCAGATAAACGTGTAGTTGTGCGTACCCACTCCAGTATGTATAGACCAGCTGGGCGATATAACGGCTTGCTCGTTTTTCATTACTATATGACGCGTTTCAGTCGGCTGGCCCATAAAGTGGAACACCACCGCATCGTCCGGAAGGTCAAAATACAAGTACACCTCCATGCGCCTCTCGTGCGTATGACACGGCATTGAATTCCACATATTTCCGCTTTCGAGCGCCGTCATGCCCATAGAAAGCTGACATGTCTGCAAAACCGCCGGATGAATAAATTGATATATAGTACGCACATTGCCTGCCTCCTGTGTACCCAGGCTGCGTTTGTTCGCTTTGTCACGGTCAATGAACACCGTCGGATACGTCGTGTGTGCAGGAGCGCTGTTTAAGTAAAACTTAGCCATGTCGGAAGGTGAATCGGAAGCAAACACAACCTCCTTCGTGCCTCTCCCCACATAGAGTCCGCACTTGTTGGATACCTTGTATTCCGTGCCGTCAAGCGTTACTGTACCGCTGCCGCCTATGTTTATTATTCCGAGTTCACGCCTCTCCAAAAAGTATTCCGCCCGAAGCTCGTCCGCCGCCTCCAGCTTAACACTTTTGCCGCACGGCATTACACCTCCGGCTATGATACGGTCAATGTGCGAATACGTAAGGTTGAGATGGTCTTTCTCAAATAAATTCTCTATTAAAAATTCTTCACGCAGCTTTTGAGTTGTGTAGTAGCGCGCGTCCGAAGGCGACGACGCATAACGAACATCCATTGTTTTTGTCCTCCTTACTGCGGCTGTTTGCCTATATATGCGAGGATTCCCCCGTCCACATAAAGCACATGTCCGTTCACAAAGTTAGACGCGTCTGAAGCGAGGAATACCGCCGGACCCATTAAATCCTCCGTAGTTCCCCAGCGGGCCGCCGGAGTTTTGGAAATTATAAACTTGTTGAACGGGTGTTCCGGCGTGCGCAGCGGCGCCGTTTGCGGTGTCTCAATATATCCCGGTCCGATGCCGTTGCACTGAATATTGTACTCGCCGTACTCCGAGCAGATATTTCTTGTGAGCATTTTAAGCCCGCCTTTTGCGGCGGCATAAGCCGACACTGTTTCGCGTCCCAGCTCGCTCATCATTGAGCAAATATTTATAATCTTGCCGTGACCCTTTTTAATCATCGACGGGATTACGGCCTTTGACACTATAAACGGGGCGTTAAGGTCAACATCAATAACCTGGCGGAACTCAGCCGCAGTCATCTCAGTCATAGGAATGCGTTTTATAATGCCGGCATTGTTGACCAGAATGTCAATCACGCCAACTTCCTGCTCAATCTTCTGCACCGTTTGCGTAACCATTTCCTCGTTTGTAACATCGCACACATATCCGTGCGCGTCAATGCCGTCGTTCTTATACGACTCAAGACCCTTGTCTACAAATTCCTGCTTGATGTCGCAAAAAGCAATCTTTGCCCCGCACGCCGCATAACCTTTCGCTATCGCGTACCCTATCCCATAGGACGCGCCGGTAATAAGAGCGACCTTGCCCTCCAGGCTGAAGTTTTTCAAAAAGTCCATTTCGTTTCCATTCCTTTCAAAATAAATTTCACAAGTAATGCGTCTTGATTTATCGTCATCGGCTCCACCCGCGGAAACAGCAAAAACATGCGAATCGCATACACTGCCAGCGTGAGTACAGCCAGTGCGAGCCAAAAAATACTGCTTGAAAAAAGCTTGTTGAAGAAAGGCTTTTTTCTAAAAACTATAACCGCCGCCACCAGCGGCAGAAGGAAAGCCATAGGGTGATACTGCCACGCGGCTGCAAAATCCATTCTCAAAAGCGCGAGCGCCCCGCGGGTCAGCCCACAGCCCGGACATGGAATTCCTACAAAGGTATTGACCGCGCAGCCGATGAATTTCAAGTACAATCCCAGCGCGGCAGCAATCGCTGCATACGTAAAAAACTTGTTTCTCTTTTTTTCTTCCACCGATAAAACTCCCTTTTACATCTGCGTTGATTATATCACACTTTTTTTCACATAACAATAAGTAAGATGAAAATTTTTCTTTCATGGCCGTTATTTCGTCATAATCACGGTAAACATTTTTACACTTGACTTTTTTGTGTCAACCTTGTTTTGACATAAAAAATCAAGTCTGCAAAAGGGGTATGGGGAAATGCAGTTTTCCCCATAATGAAAACAAAATGCTATTTTTGTTTTCATTCGCCTCTGCAAGAGCCTTCGGAGAACGCGCACACCAAAAAGGGCGCCCGCAAAATTAAAAATTTTGTGGGAAGCGGAGGTGCAGCGGAATGAACGTAACCTGCCGCTTGCGGCAGGGTGAGGGATATGCAGCTTGCTCCGACGAGATGTATAAGTACGCCCTTGTCAGAACAAGGGATTGCTCTCGCCGGTGTTAATCCGTCTTGCTTTTTCGATTTTTGCTTTCGTTTCGGAATTTGAAAAGACTTCGATTAAAAGCGTCTGTAACTGCTCGTTTGTAAAGTCTGCTGCATTACCGATTACGCTTTCCAAAATCGCCCCACGCTCGATTTGCTCCTGTGTTTTCTTGATTTGTTCATCAATGCTTGACATTAAAATCACCCCCTCTCTGAATTTTGAATATAAAAAAAGAAGTTATCTTCTTTTTGAGAAAATAACTTCTATGAAAAAGTTTTTGTTTTCTTCTGCCGACACCATAACACTATTAAAACTTAAAATCAAAGAAAGTATAACACATAAACACAATAATTTTTTTCATAAAATTATCTACATTCTCACTATTTTACTCTCTCGAAATTCAAAATTTTTCCTTGTTCAATACTGTACTCTGTTTTATAAATTCCTATACCATAAACTTTTTCTGTACCATTTAGTTTGTTGTATAATCGGAAAGTATCTCCTACATTTCCATAGCATGTAATTACTTTCTCATCAGAACTCACCTCCCATTTCATATCTTCTGTTAGGGACGCTGCGTATGGAACACCACCGCGTTTATCAAACACATACAAACTATAAGCCCATGCTGTTATGTGACGTCTCGACCACCATCCGCATACAACTATGAAATTTTCGTATTCTTTTCTGCTTTGTTCATTGAAATAAGAGGTCCCTGCAGCTCTGTTAAAGTAATTTTCCAATTCAAATTCATACTCAAGCAACGGTGATATATTTTTATTTTTTCTACTTATAGGTGCAGAATCATACAATCGCCAAAATGTTATTATAGCTTGTTCTACTGTATATCCATTTAACGGTTCAAAAATATTTTCTCCGGCACCTTGCATAATTCCAAGTGAATTTATGCTATATACGTCTTCTTTTGCCCATTCTGCTATATCTTTGTCATCGGAAAATTTGACTTCACCGCTTGTTTTTTCCGTCTCTGCATAATTCTTATATACCCTCATAAGCATAGCAGCCGCTTCCTGTCTTGTTATCTCTCCATCAGGATTAAACTCTGTTTCGCTGATGCCGTTCACTATTCCCAAATGATAAGCTCTTTCTATAAAGCTTAAATCTTTGTTTTCATTAACATCTGAAAACGGAGTAACATCCAAAAATATTTCTCTGTCGTTATTATAAATATACGCATTACCGGCACTCTTATCTGTGAAAGAGTTTCCGTTTCTATCCGTTCTCGACGAACAATATGCATTCATAAATTCACGGGAAAAGAAACTATTGTCACTGCTCTCTATAGGAGACCATAATTGAACCGCCGGCACTCCCGGATATCCATATTGTACAGAAAGGAAAAACATTGCCAGTTTTGCAAATTCTCCGCGTGTGATATTTCTCTTATAATTATCACGAAATGATAACGGAACAAACCCCATTTCTATCGCATTTTCAACCTCTGTCTTTGCCCATGCGGAAATTATTTCTTCACTTATAATGTCAAGTGGTTCAAATTTTGTTTCAATACAAATGCCTTCCTCAAGATTGGCTTTATAAAAATACGTTCCTGCATCATGAAGCACAATTTTTTCACCATCTGCAATGGTTCCTTCGCTTCTTTCGTTAAAGGAAACAGAAAACAAAAGGGTTTTCCCATCTTCCGCTAATACTATATTTTCAAGTTCAGGAGTATGATAAAAATCAAGTTTTGATACCGACTCAGATAAATTTACTTCGCTACCATCATCTTTTATCAAAGCCAATTTAGGATTTTTGCCGTGTGGAGTTCCCTCCGGCCAAAAGTATAAAACAGTTCCATACTCTGTCAGTATAATTTTCTCAACATGGTAATTTATAGATTCTGTGTATTTTGATATATCAATTTTGTTTTCAATTATTTCATTAGATTGAATTGTGTCATTTGGGATATTTTCTGCTGTTGCCGTGACAAAAGAAAAAGACAAACACAACACTAAAAAAACTGCTAATACTCTCATTGGACTCAATCTCCTTATTTATTTGGTAATTTCTATATTTATTTTTTTCGACAAAAAATTTTTTAAAACCCTTGCGGAGCATTAGCTCCCGACTTCTCGTCGGCAAACTTCTGTTTACCCACAATTATTTTTTCAGCCCTACCTTTAACATCGGATTGCTCCGACAAAAGATATTATGCTACATTTCCTATGCTTTTTCAAGCCGTTTTGACAAATTTATTCAGCATTACATAAGATGAAAATTTCTTTCACGGCTTGCATAAAGCCTTAAATCATGTTAAAGTATTGTCATCAAACAGCGGAAAGGACTGATAGTTATGTCAAATACAAAGCTCACGCTCATTCTTCTGTCTATTGTAAATATCTTGCTCGGCATTTTATTCATTGCTTTTCCCGGCACGCTTTTGCTGACACTTTGTTATATTTGCGGCGCGGCTTTGGCCGTACTTGGTATCGTTAAAATTGTGTGCTATTTTAAGCGCGACAGTTTCGGTATTCCCATGTACTCATCGCTTGCCCTCGGACTGATTGACATTGTGCTGATGCTTTTGCTCTTTTTTCGCCCGTTCTCGGTTGCGGTACTCCTGCCGATTATCGTAGGTATCTTTTTGATTGTGGACGGATTTGTAAAGCTCGAAACCGCCTTTACCGCCAAAAGACTCGGCGCGGGCGGCTGGGGATGGCTGCTTGCGCTTGCACTCGTAGCCGTTGCCTTCGGCGCTCTCTTGATTTTTAATCCGTACGGCTCACTGCTCAACGTCATGATGATTGCCGGTGCGGCGCTTATTTTCGATGGCGTTCAAAACATTTTCGCGGCGATTTACCTTGGTAAAAACAAAGATTTATTCCATTAATTGTCCTTTGTTTATAAAACAACAAATCCGCATTGAAAGGAGGCTCGTACCATGGAATTGCGAGTATTACGGTATTTTCTCGCCGTAGCAAGGGAGCAGAGCATTTCAGGGGCGGCTGAATATCTTCATCTTTCGCAGCCGACACTTTCAAGGCAGCTAAGAGAAATGGAAGAAGAACTCGGCAAACAGCTTTTTACCCGCGGCAGCAGAAAAATTGCACTGACTGAAGAAGGTGTGATTTTGCGCAAAAGGGCCGAAGAAATTGTAAATCTTGTCCAAAAGGCCGAAAACGAAATCACGCAGGCCGGAGAAACAATCATCGGAGATGTATATATCGGCACGGGGGAAACCGATGCAGTAAGAATCCTGGCGCGGGCGGCAAAGCAAATGCAAAAACAATATCCGGGCATTCGCTTCCATATTTCAAGCGGCGATTTATTTGATGTAACCGAGAAGCTCGACAAGGGTCTGCTGGACTTCGGCATTTTGTTTTCGGATATAGACAGCACAAAATACGACTATATGGAAATGCCTATAAAGGACACGTGGGGCGTGCTCATGCGGCGTACCGATGCTCTTGCCGGCAAGGAATATATCACGCCTGAAGATTTGCTGAACAAGCCCTTAATTATGTCCCGCCAGCAAACCGCAAATACCGCCCTTGTGAAATGGTTCCAAACAGACTATGAGAAATTGAATATTGCTGCGACTTATAATTTAATTTATAACGCCTCTCTGTTAGTTGACGAGGGGCTTGGCTACGCAATTGGGCTTGATAAACTGATTAATGTGAGCGGTGACTGCAATCTTTCTTTCAAGCCGCTCTATCCCACGCTTAAGGCAAAAATTCACGTCGTGTGGAAAAAATACCCTGTGTTTAGCAAAGCCGCAGAAAAATATTTGGCTAAACTCAGAGAAATTATGCTAAACAAATAGCAGTGCGCAATAATTCAATAAAGCAATAAAATAAGAACAATCGATGAATTTTATCGGTTGTTCTTGTTTTGTATGCTTGAGAGGCATATTAACCCATTTAATATAAGTGTTTGACCTTCCAATAGAAATGCTTTACAATAAAATCAACTTGAAGTCAGGTGCAGTCAAGACCATGACTTTTTCACTGAGGAGATATATTTGGGAGGTAATAAGGTAATAATGAAAAATTTTTTATCAATTCTGCTAAGCTTTACACTTATTGTACTCAGCGTTTCCGGGTGCAGTGCGCAAGCTCCAACTCAGATTACGATTATCATGCAAATCGGCAATCCGCAAATGACAGTAAACGGGATACAGACCGAGATTGACCCAGGGCGGGGAACGACGCCCATTATACAAAATGAACGTGCTCTGGTTCCCATCCGTGCAGTCATTGAAGCAATGGGAGGCAGCGTTGTATGGGATGAAGCCGCACAGACCGCTGAGCTCGCTGTTGGCGAAAACAATATTCGGCTTATCATAGGCAGTAATACCGCCTATCTAAATGATATGCCACACACACTTGACACCGCGCCCACAGTGGCAAACGGACGGACTATACTGCCAATCCGGTTCGTTGCAGAGGGGTTTGGTTTTCAAGTAAACTGGGATGATACGAGCCAAACAATAACCATTGTGAGAAATCTTGTTCAGGAAGGTGTTTCTTCCGGCTTTTCAGAGGAAAACAATGATATGATGCTTGCTGTCACATTGACCGTAAATTCCCAAAGCTTTTCAGCTCGTCTGTATGACAATGAAACAACACAAGAATGGATAAAGCAGTTTCCGGTTACCTATGATATGGCCGAGTTGAACGGGAACGAAAAATATTGCTACATTTCTAATCGCCTTCCGGTGAACAGTGAGCATGTAGGAAATATTTCCAACGGAGATATTATGCTGTATGGCTCTAATTGTATTGTAGTTTTCTTCCAGACATTTTCCAGCGGATACAGCTACACGAGGCTTGGTTATGTAGAGGACTCGCAAGGCTTTGCAAATGCTCTTAGCTTTGGGGATGTTCGGATAACATTTGCGCTGCGCTAAACGCGCTTTGCTGAAAGCATTTAGCTCCGTTTTTTGATTTCGGTTATATTGTCCTTTTTACAAAAGCTCGGACTTGTAAGGCGTTAGAATGAAAAAACACATGAAAACAAGCGTAACTTTAAGACCACCAACATCTCAAAAGTGTTCAAATTAAAATTTTCAAGCGCAAAAAAGAGAAACCTCACCGTTGAAGTTTCTCTCTATTATTCTAACGCGTTTTTATTCTCTGAACACGTCTTTATTTTCAACTACATACGCTACGCCGCTGAGCACCGTAACCGCTGCGGCTATCCACAGTACGCACTCTGCCCATTGCGGATGGCTCACGAATACAAACATTGCTATTATTTCAGCAAAAATCTGCACGTTTGTTTTCACCTTGCCCCACATTGACGCGGCGATGACGCTGCCTTTGGACACCGCCACGACTCTCAGACAAGTAACCAAGAATTCCCGCGCTATAATTATCATGGGAACCCAAGCTTTTACAACGCCCAGCTCTGTAAAGCACAAAAGCACGCCAAAGATAAGGAGCTTATCCGCAAGGGGGTCCATGATTTTGCCAAAATTTGAAATCTGGTCATTTTTACGTGCAAGATACCCGTCCAGAAAATCGGTAAGTGAAGCGACAATAAACACTATTGTCGCCCATACACCGTGTCCGGTGAGAAGAAGCGCCATAACGACGGGAACGAGAAGTATCCTGAAAACCGTCAGTTTATTTGGAGTGTTCATCCTTTTACGCCTGCCTTCCGTATAAGTCATATTCGTCCGAGTCGGCAATTTCCACATTCACAAATTCGCCGGACAACACTTCGCGCTGCGCCGCGAAATATGTTTTTCCGTCCACGGAGGCGCTTTGCGAGTATATGCGGCCGACATACATGTTATTATCAAAACCTTCACACAGCGCTGTGTATATTTTTCCCTCCTGTGAGGCATTGTATTTACGGCTTATTGTTGCACAAAGGAGCATCAGTCTGTCGCGTCTTTGCTCCTTTACCGACTTACTTATGTGACCGCCAAGTTTTGCTGCGGCAGTGCCTTCCTCTTTAGAGTATGTAAAAACACCGACGCGCTCAATGCGCATATCTTCGCAGAAAGCGCAAAGGGCTTCAAAGTCCTCCTCACTTTCTCCGGGGAAGCCAACGATAAAGCTCGTTCGTATGACAAGTCCTTCTATTTTGCTGCGAAGGCGCGCGATAAGGTTCTTGGCCTCCTCGCAGCTAAGTCGCCTGCCCATACGCTTCAGCACCGAATCCGATGCGTGCTGAAGTGGGATGTCGAGATATTTGACTATCTTTTTCTCCTCGGCGATTGCCGATATAAGCTCCTCGTCAATCTCCTCGGGATAACAGTAGTGTACCCTTACCCATTCTATGCCGTCTAATGCACATAATTCACGCAAAAGCCGGGCAAGGCGCTTTTCGCCGTATAAATCAACTCCATAGCGCGCAGTGTTTTGCGCGACCACGATAATTTCGCGCACACCGCTGTCTGCCAATTCCTTAGCCTCCTCTATGAGCGAGTTCATCTCACGACTCCGAAAGTGTCCGCGTATGAAAGGAATGGCGCAATAAGTGCAGCAGTTGTCACATCCTTCGGCAATTTTCAAATAAGCGTAGTGTGCGGGCGTTGTCAGGACACGAGGCAGTGCATTTTCGCACGGCGCGTTTTTATCGGCAAAGCAATCCGACCTTGACTCTATCGCCTTTACTATTTCGCTGACGCTGCCCACACCTACGAGTACGTCAGCCTCCGGCAGTAATTCGCGTATCTGTTTTGCATAGCGTTGTGCGAGACAGCCCGCAACAACCAGCAAACGGCAGCGGCTTTCTTTATACTGCGCCATTTCAATAATGGCGTCTATAGATTCCTGCTTAGCGTCAGCTATAAACGCGCAGGTATTTATAACCAAAATGTCCGCCTCTGAGGGTTTGTTTACAATTATATAGCCCGCCTGAGCGCACAGCGCAATCATTACCTCGGTATCGACTGTATTCTTGTCGCAGCCGAGAGACACGAAGCCTATACTCATTTTTTCACTCAAAATACATATCCTCCCCATCGGATATGCGCGCAATCGCGCGCCGTATTTCCTCTGCGCCGAAGCCCTTACGTAAAAAGTGGCCAAACACACGCTGGCGGCTTTTGTTATCGGAAAAGTCCACGCTCGCAAAGCGCGCCGTTATCTGCTTTCCTATTTCGTCCACCGCGTCATCTTCGTACTCGGAAAGCACCTCGTCCACTATTTCCTGTGCTGCGCCGCGCTTAGCAAGGTCCGCTCTTATGCGGCGGTCACCGTAATGGCGCAGATTTTTCGCATCGGCAATATAGCGCCGGCAATACAGCGCGTCATTTATATATCCGTATTCCTGCAAAAACGCCAAAGTCTGTTCAATCTCCTCTTCGGAGTAGCTTTTCTCGCGAAGCTTTCTTTCAACCTCTTTTTGCGTTTTATCGCAAATAGAAAGAAGCTTTAACGCATAGTCTTTCGCTGTCATAACTTCCCCTCCCGCTGCTTTTACACAAATTCCCTGAAAACTACGTTCGCAACATCTCCGCCGCGTTCAGTAAGCCGGACGCGGCCTTCCTTTACCTCTACCAAGCCTGCGGACGCGAGTTTTTCTATCTTATCGGGGAATTCGCCGTTGTACTTTACGCCATCTTTCATGCGCAGTCCGAGCATAAAATACTCTTTTTGCGCATCGAGGGGACTTATCGCTTCAAAATCACACTTTCGCCCATCTCCGCGCACATAGGTGTCCACGTCGGCGGCATTTGAATAACGCGCTCCTCCGAAAAACGAGTGTGCCGCCGCGCCAAGGCCTATATACTGCTCTCGTGTCCAATACTTTATGTTGTGGCGGCATTCAAAACCGCGTTTCGCGAAGTTGGAAATTTCATATCGTTCCAAACCGGCTTCTTCAAGCCTCTTGCAGGCAAGCGCATACATTTCACGCTCAATATCCTCGTTTGGTAAATCAAGCTCCATTGTGAAAAATGGCGTTCCCTCTTCCACGATAAGCGAATACGCCGAAACGTGTTCTGGTCCCATCTGTGTTACTGCGTTCAGTGTTTCTGAGAGGCTTTCCAAGGTTTGGTGCGGAGTAGCAAGCATAATGTCCAAATTTATATTAGAAAAACCCGCCCTGCGTGCAGCGTAAAACGTGTCGGCAATATCTTCTGCGCAGTGTATGCGGCCCAATTCGCGCAGCTCGCCATCCGAAAATGACTGCGCACCTATGCTGAGGCGATTCACACCCGCCTCTCTCAATGCGTAAAGCAGCTCAGCGTCCGCCGTTTTTGGGTTTGTCTCGACGCTGAATTCACAATTGCGAGTGAGCGCAAAATTTGCTTTAATTGATTTTACGATTCGGAGCAAAGACTCGCCTATACATGTGGGCGTTCCGCCGCCGATAAAAACGCTGTCCGCCTCAACAGCGCCGTAGGAGCGCATTTCGTCCTCCAGCGCGGCGGCGTAGTTGTTATCAAAGCGTGTTATTGAATAAAAATCACAATACAGGCACTTTTTTTTACAGAAGGGAATATGAACATATATACCGGTCATGTCAATCGAGCTTCAGCACGGACATGAACGCTTCTTGCGGAACCTCTACGCTCCCAACCTGGCGCATACGTTTCTTGCCCTCTTTCTGCTTCTCCAACAGCTTCTTCTTGCGTGTAATATCGCCTCCATAGCATTTTGCCAAAACGTCTTTCCGCATCGCCTTAACGGTTTCACGCGCAATAATCTTGCCTCCGACCGCCGCTTGAATCGGGACTTCAAAAAGCTGACGGGGGATGGACTCCTTGAGTTTCTCGGCAATCCGCCTTGCGCGAGGATATGCCTTTGATTCATGCACAATAAAGGACAGTGCATCTACCATATCCCCGTTTAGGAGAATGTCGAGCTTGACCAGGGCGCTCTTTTGATAGCCGTCAAGCTCGTAATCGAGCGAGGCATAGCCTCTGCTTCGGCTTTTGAGCGCGTCAAAGAAATCGTATATAATTTCATTCAGGGGCATTTTGTAGTGCAAATCCGCCCGCTGTGAGTCCACATATGTCATGCCTATATATTCACCGCGACGTTCCTGACAAAGCTCCATGATAGAGCCGACAAATTCCGAAGGCACAAATATGTGAGCATTAACCAGCGGCTCTTCCATGCAGTCAATTTCCGCGGCAGAGGGAAGGTTTGTCGGGTTTGAGATTTCAATCTTTTCACCGTTTGTTTTTACTACCTTGTATATAACGCTCGGAGCCGTAGTGACCAAATCGAGATTAAACTCTCTCTCCAGCCGCTCCTGAATAATCTCCATGTGAAGAAGCCCCAAAAATCCGCAGCGGAAGCCAAATCCAAGCGCTGCGCTCGTCTCCGGTTCAAACTGAAGCGAAGCGTCGTTAAGCTGCAGCTTGTCAAGCGCGTCTCGCAAGTCGGAATAACGCGCCCCGTCAGCGGGATAAATTCCGCAAAAGACCATCGGATTCACTTTGCGATATCCTTCTAACGGCTCCGAAGCGGGGTTTTGCGCGTCCGTCACAGTGTCGCCTACTTGTGTGTCCTTAACGCTCTTGATACTTGCCGCGATATAGCCAACTTCACCTGCGCAAAGCTCATCCGCGCTCTGCATTCCGTTCGCGAGCAGATACCCCGTTTCCACAACCTCAAACTCGCTGCCGGTCGCCATAAAGCGTATCTTCATGTTCGGACGGATTTTGCCGTCTATAACACGAACGTATACTATAACGCCCCGATATGTGTCGTAATACGAATCAAAAATCAAAGCCTTAAGCGACGCGCTCTCATCACCTGACGGACACGGGATTTTCTGTACAATATCTTCCAGCACGGACTCTATGTTAACGCCCTGCTTCGCACTTATGCACGGGGCCGCCTGAGCCTCTATGCCGATTATATCCTCTATTTCCTTCTTGACAGCATCCGGCTGCGCGGCGGGCAGGTCAATCTTGTTTACAACAGGAAGTATCTCCAAATTGTGGTCGATAGCAAGATACGTGTTTGCAAGCGTCTGTGCCTCTATGCCCTGCGCCGCGTCCACCACAAGGAGCGCGCCTTCACACGCCGCAAGCGAACGCGAGACTTCATAATTAAAATCCACATGACCGGGCGTGTCGATAAGGTTTAGGATATAGTCCCTGCCATCCTTTGCCTTGTAGGAAAGTCTTACGGCGCGCGCCTTTATCGTGATGCCGCGTTCGCGCTCAAGCTCCATATTATCAAGGAGCTGTTCCTCCATATCGCGCACTGATACACCGCCTGTAATTTCCAAGATACGGTCGGCAAGCGTGCTTTTACCGTGGTCTATATGCGCTATTATGCAAAAGTTTCTTATTTTGTCTTTCATAAGCTCTCCACCATCTTGAGAATATCATCTGCGCTGTCGGCAAAGGGGCCGTCGCAAAGCTTTTCCAGCTCAGATTTATATACAAAGCCCCACGTTACTATGATTTTAGGCATTTTGGCATTGTCCGCCGTCTTTATGTCTACGCCGCTATCGCCCACAAAAAGACATTCGGATGAATTTATCCCCATCTTTTCACAAAGGTAGAGCGCCGCATCGGGCGCGCTTTTTTTGGGGAAGCGGTCGCACTCGCCCAGAACCTCGATGAATGCGCCGGGGAATGCGTAGTTTGCCAGTTTTTTTGCAAACGCATCGATTTTGTTAGTATTAACGCACATCGGTATGCCGCGCCGTCCAAGTTCTGCCACGAGCTTCGCCATACCATCGTATATCGGCACAGTATCCAGTATGTGCGCCTCATAATACTCGTAAAACTTTTCGCGTACCGCCATTGTCAAATCCTTCTTGCCCTCCGGCAGAGCGCGCTCGACGATTTTTGTTACACCATTTCCCACAAATCCTCTGTACTCCTCAATAGTATGCGTTGGAAAACCCCACTGAGTCAGCGCGTAATTCGCCGCGTTCGCAAGTTCAAAGAGTGTGTCGATAAGAGTGCCGTCCAAGTCAAATATAACGCCTTTTACCATAAATCGTTTATTTCCTTTCCTGCAAAGTATGCCTCTATGTTTTCCGCCACCTTAATCACGCACCTTGCACGCGCTTCCTTTGACGCCCATGCTATATGAGGCGTGAGAACAATGCGGTCTTTCTTTTTCATAGTCAGAAACGGATGGTCTTTCTCCATGGGTTCTCTTTCATAAACATCTATTCCCGCGCCGTAAATTCTGCCATCGTCTATCGCTGAGGCAAGGGCATGAGAATCCACAATCGCACCGCGCGCCACGTTTATAAGGACAGCTGTTCTTTTCATCTTCGCTATGGCCGCGCCGTCAATAATACCTTGAGTATGCTCTGTCAGCGGCGAATGCAAAGATATAATATCGCTTTGGCTTAAAAGCGTTTCCATAGTAACTTGCGCATAGTTCTCTTTTCTTTCGGCGCCTGACACACTCGCATAGGAGACCTCAGCGCCCATCGCCTCGGCAATCGCAGCAACTTTTCTCCCGATTTGACCCATGCCGATTATGCCCCAGCGTTTATTGCTTATCTCAACGTACGGGCGCCCAATATGGTTTGCAAGTCCGCTTTCGGTGTAGGCCCCGCTCTTGCAAAAGTTATCGTAATAGCTAATTGACTCCATAAGCGAAAGAGCAAGCGCAAACGTGTGTTGTGCCACGCTTTCGCTTGAATAGCCGCGCACATTACGCACACGGATGCCGCGCGACTTGCAGTATTCAATATCCACGTTGTTATAGCCTGTGGCGCAAAGACAGATAAGCGACAGCTTTTTTGCCGCATAAAGAGTTTGTTCGTTCAAAACCTTTTTATTGGTTACGCACACATCCGCGTCCTCTAAAAGCGCAGGGATATCCTCATCGGACGCATTCGGAAAAACAACGCACTCCCCCAGAGACTCTATCGGCGCAAGAGATGTATCTTCACCAAGAGTTTTCGCATCCAGAATCACAATCTTCATATCAGTCTTCAATCTTCTCCAATTCCGCAGGGTCGATTTTCTCTTCCTTCGGCTTTTTGGTGCGCGCCGCATCGTGAATGACTTTGCATTCGCTCGCCGGAAAAACTTCCAGCGCCGTCTCGTCACCGTTGTCCAGACGTACCGAAACATTACCCTTCAAGAGCGATACGTATATAACACTGCCTCTGCCTTTAGGCGTGCTGACAATAGCGCCTACGCGCGGCGTTATTTTAACAAGCTCCTCGTACGCCTCCTGCTCGTATTTCAGGCAGCACATAAGTCTGCCGCAGGAGCCGGAGATTTTGGTAGGATTAAGCGAGAGTCCCTGTTCTTTCGCCATTTTAATGCTGACCGGCTGAAATTCCTCCAAGTACTGATTACAGCAGAGGGGACGCCCGCAGATTCCCAGGCCGCCCAGCATTTTAGCCTCATCGCGCACGCCTATCTGACGCAGCTCGATGCGGGTGCGGAACACGCTTGCAAGGTCTTTTACAAGCTCTCTGAAATCCACTCTGCCGTCAGAGGTAAAGTAAAAAAGTATCTTGTTTGTATCAAAAGCGTATTCAACCTCGACGAGCCGCATCTCCAGATTGTGTTTCTTGATTTTTTCCTCACATATCTTAAATGCCTCCGCCTCTTTCTTTTTGTTCATTTCTATCTTTGCCTTGTCCGCAGGCGTGGCTATCCTTAAAATGGGGCGCAGCGGACTTACTATTGAGTCTTCTCCCACCTGTCTTTTAGGCATTGAAACAACACCGTATTCCACGCCGCGGGCTGTTTCCACTATAACTCCCTCGCCCACAGAAGGCTCCATATCTCCTGGGGCAAAGTAATATGTCTTGCCCATAGCTTTGAATTTGATGCCGATTACCTCAGTCATGAATTTCCTCCCAACACTTGGTGAACATGTCAACCGTCCACAAGTCGTATTTCATTGATATATTAAGTCCTGCGCGCGTCTTAGATAAAATATCCACCGTGTTCAGTACGGCCCGCATCGTCACACAGGACGCAAACTGCGCTATTTCTTCTCTCATATCCTCGTTCACGAGCGTTTGCGAAAGCTTTGCGCGCGCGGCATCGCCAAAAAACGAAAGCGCTAAATCAAAACAGGTGTCTATATAGCCCTCTCCAGGCCGCTTACCGTTTATACCAAACACCTCTGCCGCAGCGAACACGGAGCTTTCGGACCCGGTAAGGGCAAGCAGCGCTTTGTACAGTTCTTTCCGCAGCTTAAAAAATTCACCCTCGCCGCAAAGCGCAAGCGCTTTGCCTATTACACCTCCGGAAAACCGTGCCAAAAACTCAGCCTCAGACGCATACTCCGGCACGTTTCTCTCAATATAGTCCGCAAGGGTCTTTTGCTCAAACGGCTCAAATTCCACGTGTACACACCTTGACCGTATCGTCGCAAGCAGATTACGCGCACTGTCGGCCAGCAAAATTATAACGCTTGACGCGGGCGGTTCCTCCAAAGTTTTCAGCAGCGCGTTCTGCGACTGTACCGTCAGCTTGCCTGCATTGTCTATAATGCAAACCTTTTTGTCCGCCAAAAGCGGCCTGATATAAAGCTCCGCCGTTATATCCCTGACTTCGGAAACCGAAGGCAGCGTGTCATCGTCTTCGCCCAGAATCAGCACGTCCGGATGTGTCGCGGCGGCGTGCTTTTTACACGCGTCGCACTCCCCGCAGGGCCTTTGCCCGCCCTTGCAGTGCAATGCCGCCGCGAAGCGTTTTGCCGCAGTCAGCTTGCCTATGTTGTGCGCACCGTCAAAAATATATGACTGGCGCACTCTGTTTTGGGCAATATCTTCCATAAGCGTCTTCATCGCCGTCTGCCCTGCCAAGTATTCCATTGAGTCACCTACTCACAAATCCAAAATTCCTCCGCCATAGCTGCGGCGGATTCGTCTATAATTTCTCCGCAAAGAGCAACCGGAACTCCCGGAGGATATGCGAACACGTCTTTTGCGCATATCCTGCCCACTGCCGCTTCCGGGCGTACCTTTTTCTTTTTTGCGAAAAACGCTTCCCGCGGCGTCACTGCGCTTTTCAAAACAGGCGGCGTCACGTCCGCAGCGGTGCAGTGAGGCAGCTGTTTTACTGCGTGTTTCAAGCGCATAAGCTCTTGCTCTGTATGCGTTGTACTCACAATGCATACGGTTTTCCCGCAGCACTCGCACTCCGCTTCAATAGAAAATCTTTTTCGCAAATCTTCGGCCCGCGCATCCACAAGAAGCCTGAGCGGGTCTCTGTAGCGGGCATTGCCCATAGCGCGTTCTGTGCCAAACACCTCTCTGACCCTGTTTACCGCATCATCCCACATAAGACTCTCCGCCGCTTTTTCCACTGCTACATCTAACGAGGACAAAAGCAAGTACGACGGCGATGTCGACTGATACATTGTCAGCAGATGCTCCATTCTTTCATTCTTCACGTTTGAAAGCAGGATGGCGCTTTGCGTTAAAGAGTTGAGCGTCTTATGTGCGCCCACAACGGCCGCGTCCGCTCCCAAATGCATCGGGGATGGCGGCAAGCTTTCCGCAAGCCCAAAATGCGCGCCGTGCGCGGCATCCACCAAAAGCGCCATGCCCGCCTCGTGTGCAATTTTGGCGTACTCTGATATGTCGCCCATCATACCAAAATAGTTCGGCGCTGTGATAAAAATAGCGCGCGCGCGCGGATTTTGTACAACCGCGCGGCGCAGTGAGGCACAGTCAACTGCGCACCAAATTCCTTTTTCAACGAAAGGGCGCACCCATTTTGCGCGCGCGCCCGAGAAAACGAGCGCACTGCATAGCGAGCGATGCGAGTAGCGGTCCGCAATTATCGTGTCGCCCTCCGAACAAAACGCGCCTACCATTGCCATTACGCCGCAGGAAGAACCGTTTACCAGGTAATATGCGTTTTGCGCGCCCCAAAGTTTCGCGGCCTTTTGCTGCGATTGGGCAATTATACCCGCAGCATTGTGCAGGTTGTCGGTGTCAAAAAGCTCCGTAACGTCCATTTTCGCTGAAATCGGGTACTCCCTTAGCGCCTTGCCGAAATTGTGTGTCGGCATATGAAACGAAAGCGCGGCGCGGGGTTTGGAAAGCCTGTCGTAAATCGGCAGCGTCACTTGTCAAGCTCCTCTGAAAGCAGCTTGTTTATAAGCTGAGGATTCCCCTGTCCGCGTAAGGCGCGCATCGTCTGCCCGACAAGGAAGCCCATCGCCGCTTTTTTACCGTTTTTATAATCCTCTACGCTCTTGGGGTTGTCATTAAGCACCTTGAGCACAATTTCCCGTATTGCGCCTTCATCGCTTATCTGAACCATACCGCTTTCTTCCACTATTTGAGCGGGGCTTTTTTGTGGGTTGTCAAACATCTTCTTCAAGACTTTTTTTGCAATGGAACCTGAAATAGTGCCTTTGTCAATAAGAGAAATCAGCTCTGCAAGTTCTTTGCCGCCGAACGGTGAATCCTCCGGCTCTGTCTCGGAATCGTTCAATATTTTAGATATGTCGCTCATTATCCAATTCGCCGCGGCCTTTGCACTCGCTCCTGCGGCGCGCGCATCATCAAAAAGTGCGGCAAGCGCTTTTTTGGCGCAGATAAATTCTGCATCGTATTCCGACAGCGAAAGCTCGCCCATATATCTTTCCTTTTTTTGTTCGGGAAGTTCCGGCAAAGTGCTCCGTATGCTCTCCACCCACTCATCGTCTATGACTATGGCGCACAAGTCAGGGTCCGGAAAATACCGGTAATCCTGCGCGTCCTCTTTCGTACGCATGAGGGCGCTCATGCCCTTTTCGTCGTCCCACCTACGCGTTTCCTGTGAGACCTCCTCCCCTGACGACAAAAGCTCTATCTGGCGCACACGCTCATAGTCCATCGCCCGAACGGCGGCGGAGAAGGAGTTGACGTTCTTCATCTCGCAGCGTGTACCATATTCCGCACTGCCTTCGGGACGCACCGAAAGATTGACGTCGCATCTGAGCGAGCCTTCCTGCATCTTGCAGTCGGACACCTCTATATACATCAAAATGTTTCTGAGCGTTTCCAAAAACACATACGCCTCCGCACTCGAACGGATGTCAGGCTCTGTCACAATTTCTATCAGCGGCACTCCGCAGCGATTGTAATCAACGAGCGTGGAGCTTCCAAACTCGCTGTGCACAAGCTTGCCGGCGTCCTCCTCAATGTGTATGCGCGTTATACGCACACGGCGCGTATAGCCATCCATTTTAATGTCGATATATCCGCTGTGACAAATCGGCAAATCGTACTGCGAAATTTGATATGCCTTGGGCAGGTCGGGATAAAAATAATTTTTTCTATCCTGTTTGCCATAGCGAGTGATTGAGCAATTCGTTGCCAGCCCTGCCTTGATACAGAATTCCACAACTTTTTTATTAAGCACCGGAAGCACACCGGGCATTCCCGAACACACCGGGCAGCAATGCGTGTTCGGCTCACCGCCGAATTTATTCTCGCACGAGCAAAACGCCTTTGACGCCGTGGCAAGCTCCGAATGCACTTCAAGTCCTATAACAGTTTCATAATTCATAACATTCACATTCCTTTCTTTGCCAATCAAAGCGCCGGACGCATTTTACAGAAATCGGTTTCCTGTTCAAAGGCATACGCCGCGCGAAGGATTGTTTCTTCACCAAACGCCTTGCCTATGAGCTGCATACCTATCGGCATTTTGTCCGCGTCCTGACCGCACGGGAGCGCTATCCCGGGCAAACCGGCAATATTAAGCGATACTGTGCATACGTCCGCCATATACATCCGCATCGGGTCTTGCTCCATGCTGCCTATCTGCCATGCCGCCGTCGGCGACACGGGGGTGAGTAATGCGTCATACTTTTCAAACGCCGCATCAAAATCACGCTTCACAAGAGTTCTTACTTCAAGCGCCTTTTTGTAATACGCGTCATAATACCCGCTCGAAAGCGCATAGGTTCCAATCATTATGCGCCTCTTGACCTCATCACCAAAGCCCTCGGAGCGCGTTTTGGTGTAAAGGTCAATGAGGTTGTCAAACCTTTCGGCGCGATAGCCATATTTAATACCGTCATACCTCGCAAGGTTGCTTGAAGCCTCCGCCGAGGAAATTATATAATAAGCCGCAAGCGCGTACTGCGTTTTTTCCAGGCTGCACTCTTCCACGCAAGCGCCCAGCTGTTCATACTTTGCGGCGGCGCGTTTTACTGCTTCGGAGACCGCCTTATCTACTCCTTCGCCGAAGTATTCCTTCGGAAGACCCAGTTTCAATCCCCTAATGTCGCCCGTCAAAGCTCCGGTATAGTCGCGTTCGGGATACAAAAGACTTGTCGAATCCTTGTCGTCATGTCCAACGATGGTATTAAGCAGCTGCGCGCAATCGCGCACATCTTTCGCCACCGGACCTATCTGGTCGAGCGACGATGCGAACGCCACAAGACCGTAGCGCGAAACAAGACCGTATGTCGGCTTCATCCCCACAACTCCGCACAACGCCGCCGGCTGACGAATGCTGCCGCCGGTGTCGCTCCCGAGCGCAAGAATCGCCTCGTCCGCCGCAACAGCCGCCGCGCTCCCGCCTGATGAGCCGCCCGGCACGCGCGTTGTGTCGTAGGGGTTAGCTGTCTTCTTAAAATAACTGTGCTCCGTGGTGGAGCCCATGGCGAATTCATCCATATTGGCTTTGCCGACGATGACGCCGCCGCCCTTCTTCACTTTCAAAACCGCCGTAGCGTCATATGGCGGCACAAAATTGGAAAGCATTTTGGACGCGCAGGTTGTGAGCATGTTCTTGGTACACATGTTGTCCTTTATCGCAATGGGAACGCCTTCGATACCCGCAAGCTTCTCCCCGCGCGCTATTTTTTCGTCTGCGGACTGCGCCACTGCCAATGCCTCGTCCTCGGTCACGCTTATATATGCGCCCACCTTGTCTTCCACAGCCGATATTCGCGCCAAAACACTCTGCGTCAGCTCTTTTGAGGAAAATTCCCGGTTGTTCATCATTTGAACGGCCTCATGCGCCGTCAGTTTATACAATTCCATCTTCCCACACCTCACTCAACCACTTTGGGCACGCTGTAGCAGCCGTCCTCTACCGTAGGCGCATTTTTCAAAAGCTCCTCACGGTCAAACGACGGCGCGGCAACGTCTTCACGCAGCACATTGCTCGTCTCTACCGCGTGCGCCGTCTGCGGGACACCCGCAGTATCAAGGTTATTAAGCTTGTCCATAAACGTTAAAATTGCGCCCAAATCTTTTTCCATGCGCTTCTCTTCCTCATCGGAAAGGTATAGGCGCGCAAGGCGTGCAACGTGTTTTATCTCGTCGTTCGTTATCTTCATGGCCATACTCCCTCATGATATTATTTATCGGTTTATTATACACCAATTAAGCCACAGATGCAACAAAAACTTGTGCAAAAAAATGCGGGCGGGATTTTCTCCCGCCCGCAGCTTATTTTTCCTGAGCCGCTGACTAAAATACCGTTAACGCATTAAACAACGGATTCACCGTTTCAACAGTATTCCAGATAAGTATTTTAGCGCTCGTCGCGCCCTCAATCGACACATCGGCAAAATCTACTGCCGCTGCGCCTTCGGCAATCGCCGCTGTTTTGCGTTCGAGTGAAACAAGCATGTCGCCATTGTATGCACAAAGGAATACTTCGGCGCTCGCCGCATCGGAGTTTTCAATTCCTATCGAAACGCTGCCGCAAAGCTCAGTTCCGGAAATTGCAAGCGTGTTTTCAGTAACGCTCACTGTAGGCTCTGCCGGCAAAACATTGTTTATAATCGCAGAAACATCGTCCGCGGAAAGTGCGCTCGTGTACATGCGGAAATCGTAAATCTTGCCTACAAGGTCCCCGTTCTCATAAGCGTAAGCGGAATCCCACCACTGCGTACGCCCGATGTAATTTCGCGTGTAGCCGGTCCCTAACTGGTATGGCACATGCGTTATCGTGACGCCGCTTCCGACAAGCGTCTCGTTAAGGTAGATGCTCGTAACCTTTGTGGATGCATCATATGTTACCGTAACGTAAATGTCCTCGTTTGTCGGAGGAAGCGTATTGGCGCTTTCTATCTGCGTGGACGAATTCTTTATTCCCGCGCCGAACGCAGACGCGCGGCAGAACATGCTGTGCTGGTTATCGGTTCCTATGTCGTAAATACGCGGCTGTGTCGTTATGGAAGAAAGGTTAAGCTTTGTCATCACGCTGTACGAATAGATTCCCGCAAGCACGTCGCCTGTTATATTTGCATAGCCGTTCGTCTCAAAGGCTGTGGCCACATTCTGCGTAAGATCAAGAAATCCGTCCTGTACCTGGGCGCTTCCGCAAATGAGCGCGTCATTTCCCTGTCCGGAAAGGTCGCGTACATATGTCGCGCCGTTTTCAGTGTAGACATCAGCATCTTCAAACGCAAGATGAACGTACATGTCATCCTCAACACTGTTTCTCGCAAGCACTGTGACGGTGAAGTCCTTCACCTTTTCACCTATCGTCGGGAAGTTAATCGTAGCTGTAAGGTTCACCTGCGTATCGACCGCAGCGCGAGTTATAACTCCGCTTGAGGAAATTACGTCCGCATTCTCTGTCTGCCACACAATTTCGCTCCCGTCCTCGGCAGTCTCCGGAAGCGTGAGGTTGCGCATTGTCTGTGTGGGAAGCGTCAGCACTTCATAGGCGGAAGTTTCAATAATTGCATCCAAATCCGTCTGCGCGGCAATCGCCTTCACCGCATCTTGTGAAAGAGCGGAAGAATAAAGGTACGTACTTGCCATCGAACCCGATATCTCACCCATTGCCACGTCTCCGGAAGCGTTTGCTGCGGTTGTCTCAATATACTGGTCTATAAGTCCGTTTACATATGTGCGGAGCGCGCCCTCTGCGGCATCGTAGACAATGGTATAGTTTATCCAGCCCATATTGTCCGTTCCCTTTGCGCCGCTCGTCGTGGAGCCGTAGCTTTGCATCCAGTCCGAATCCGAAAGCCGGTTTACGCTGTAGTATCTTTCCGTGCCTATCTCAACATACGGAATCACTGTCGCCAAATCGCCGTAGCCAAACGTATCTCCCGTATTGTCCGCAGTCGTCCTCTCCACTCCGAGCGATACATTGCCCGCTTTGAAAACAGTCCCGCTCGCATATGTGGAATCAAAATACACATAGAACGAAGCCGTAAAGCTGCCTTCGGGAACAGAAGCCTCAAGCGTCTTGCCCTCACCGGCAAAGTCGTACTTTAACGCATCGCCGAATACTCTGTCGCTACTTGTGTCGGGGTTGCTCTCCCTTGGAAGCGTGGTATTGGTCATCATGCTTGTCGGGAAGCCCATCTTGTACGTGGAGTTAACAATCCAGTAGTAGTAGTCGCCCCTCATCCATGTGAGCGCCATCTCCCCGTCTTGCCTCGCGTTTATCGTATACACGGGGCGTACGTTGTTCTTCTGCGAATTCTGCGTTATATACTCCGTTGTCTCTACCGCGCTGTAGTCTTCGCTTAAGGTATACTTCGCTATCTCATATACCTCTCCGTAAATGCCGTCCACAGGCTCTGAGCCGTATATCTCTCTCGGATTGGCATGGTTTATCGACATGCCTCCGCTGTAGCACTGCTCAACGCCTCTTGTCTGGTGGAAGTATTTCCCCGCATCCGCAAGATGCGTCTTTGTCCACACTCCCTCGTTATACGTTGCGCAGTAGTAATCATGCTGCTGCTTGTCGGACGAAATCCTTACCATCGCTATTACAGGCTTCGTTCCGTCAAGCGCTATATCCCATACCCAGCCGCGCTGTGACGTGGTGGAATCGTCAACCACATACGCCGTATCCGTCTCGTACCCCGTTACCGTGAACGGCGCGCTGTCAAGGCTTGCCTTCACTGCGCCGTTTATATCACGCACCGTGAGGTCGGTTATATCTATGTACGAAAAGTATATGCATGTCGGGTTTACATTGTCCGGGTGCGTTGCGCTGTACGTCATGTAAATCTTGCTCTCTCCGTCAGACGTGTATTTCGCGTACGGTCTGCAGCCTGAGCCTTGAATCGTTGACGATACTATCTGCTTGGGTCCCCAGTCAAACGTACAGTCTCCGTTTGCATCGGGCATCGTTAGACGCCCTATCGTCGGATGCCAGTTTATCCCCCTCCAGCAGAGGTAAATATGATTCGGGTCGCTCGAAAGTATATACGGGTTGGGATATGTGGTATTATTCGCCATCGCAAGTATCTTTTCCTCTCCGAGCGTGGTTATATCTCCCGCCTTGGCGCTTACTCGGTAGAAGAAGCGCGCCTCATCTGTGTGGCGGGAATAAAATACCATTATCCTTCCGTCCGGCAGCGCGAGCCACGTCGGGCTGTTGTGGTCATCCGGCTGGAAATTAGAGCGGATTAGCACCTCGGAAACAGTGTCCGTGGTATGGTCGTACTGCGTCGCCTTAATCGCTCCGTGAACGTCTATATACCCTATGTATGTCGCGTCTATACCCATTTCCGTGTTCTCATAGCGCAGACTCCTTGGGTCCCCAAACCAGCATGCCGCGCCCTCTTGGGCAATTATCTCGCTTTCGGTCACAACGCTTTCCTTATATACAAGCGTAATAATATTCTCACCCTGCGTTACGTCTATCGTAAAGACAGTGTCGTCCTTCGAAAAGCCGTAATACGTGCCTTGATGCTGCAAAATCAAATCATATGCGCCCGTATAGGTATAACTTGTAAATGCAGGAATATTTTCTATTAAAATATCTTCCGCAAGCGTTACGCCGGTATCTGAAGCCGTTTTCACGACTATTGTACGATAAGAGCTCTCTATGTACTCTATATCAAACGCCTGCTGCTCCGTTTCGGGCGTTATCGTAATTTCGCCCTGATTTCTGCGCACATAGAGTTTATCGCCGATTTCCATGGACAGCGGAGCATCGTCTTCAGAAACGCTGTACTGCTCGTTGAGCCATGTGTTTGAAAGCGCCTTTGTCCCGATAGAATCCCCTGCGCATACATAGTTGAGCGACGCGTTCGCCTCAGAGCCAAAACTAAGCTCCAGCGTAGGCTTGTAAGCCTCTGTTGTGGTGTTAAGCGAATAGAGCCACGCGCCGCCGAGAGACATCGCGTATTGGAACGTAAGCTCGCTCATGCCCGCGTCAATCATATTACGCACATACAAGAGGAGCTTGTTGCTCGAAAGGCTTATCGTCTGGTTGCTCGATGAATCCGCCGTTTGATTGCCCGCCGTAATCGCATCCGTAAGTCCGAGCAGCGGCATCTCTTCCTCCGACAAAATCGAGACGGTGCTGCTTGCGCCGAATGTCTCCTTGGTTATCGTCGTCCCCGCCCACGGCGTGCTCAGAGAATGCCCGTACACGGCAAGCCGATTGTTCGCGGTAACCTGCTTAATGGTCTTTACCGTAACCGACAGTTTTACGCTTTTTAACCCTTCCGATGTTGTTCCCGCCGGAAGCGTAAACGCCACAACCGTGTTTCTCGCATTGCCGAAAGTCGTCCCGCTCAGCGATGGAACTGTCGTAACAGTGCCGTCGGTGTCCGTAAATGTTGTCGCGCCGCTCCAGCCCGCTTGGCAGGAGGCAACGAGCACTTCATCTGGAATCGCGGCGCTGGGCAAAATCTCATTGTTAGCGCCGAAGCTCTTTACGTCCGATGCGGTAAGCACCGTTGACGCGGCAAAAGCCGGCGCCGCCGTAAACAAAGTGGCAAGCATAGCCGCCGCTACGCATAATGACAGTATTCTTTTCATTGTCTTCCTCCTTGAATTTATATTTGAATTTAATTTAATATTAACACTGCGATTTGCGTTTGTCAATAGCTGTCTGTCACAGGATATTCCTGAGACGGGTCGATAATCACCTCATCGGAATAAACCGTCTGCGGCGTTTCATTCACGAGATACGTCACATACCCCGCCACCTTGCGCGGGCGGACAAACTCACTCAAAACAATGCCCACCACGCCCTGCTCATTCGGGATTAGGCCGGAGTACGTCTGCTCAGGCGCGCCGGTTTCTTTCTTTATTACAAACCCAAAATCCTGCGTCAGGTAATCATAGCCCGTATCTGCGCGCATAAATACGCAATAAGTGTCAGCGTCCTTAACTACGCTCACATTGTTGACACCGTTAAACGCGGGAGCAATCGTAGGCGCTGTGGGCTGAGGCGGCAGATTATGCGCGCCCTCGTCGGCGCCGTTGACTATTAGGGCAATCCCCTCAGGCGAAAGCGCGCACGAATAGATACGGAAATCATCTATTGTTCCAATCATGTCGGAGTTATCGGAGTTGGAATCCCACCACTGCGTACGCCCGATGTAGTTTCGCGCCGAGGTCCCTATCTGATAGGGCTCGTGCGTTATTGTACTCCCGCTTCCGACAAGCGTCTCGTTAAGGTAGATGCTTGTAATCTTCGTGTCCGTATCGTAGGTTACCGTCACATACGTATCCGTTCCGGCTGTAAGCTGCGTATTCGCGTTCTCTATCAGCGTGTTTGAATTCTTTATCCCCGCTCCGAGCGCAGACGCGCGGCAAAATACACTGTGCTGCGCGTTGGAGCCAAAATCATAAATACGCGGCATATTTGCGGTTGACGCAAGATTTACCTTTGTCACCACACTGTACGAGCGCAGCCCTTCAAGAATCGGCGTGGTAACGTTGAGATAGCCGTTTGTGGAAAATCCTGTCGTCGTATTGGCGGTCAAATCAAGCGCTCCGTTGCTTATTACCGCGCTGCCGCATAAAAGAGCGTCGTTCCCAAGCCCCGTTTTATCAGCAACGTACGTGTTTCCGTCCTTCTCATACACATCGGCGTCCTCAAACTCATAGTGCAGATACATACTGTCCGCCGCCGTACGCTTTGCCAGCACCGCTACTTTGAAGTCTTTCGTTACGCTGCCAAGCGCGGGAAATGTCATATGCGCGCTGAGCGTAGCATAACGCGTGTTCCACTGTCTGTTTATTATGCCGGACTCCGTTATAACATCAGCGTCCGAGGTTGTCCACGAAATTGCGGTCCCATCCTCCGCAGCGGAGGGCAGCGCAAGATTTTTTACCGTGTACTCCGGCAGCACAAGCGCATTGCAGAGCGCCTGTTCGCCTATAACCCTTATTTCGCCTTGGGAGAGAACTTTTGAATAAAGCGATACGTCCGAAACTGTGCCCGCAAACGCGCCGAGTGAGATTTCACCCGCCGCCGAAAGCGCCGCCTCGGCTTCTATATGCTGGTCAAGCAGCGAATTCACATACGTTTCGCACTCACCAGTCTGCGCATCGTACGTCAACGCATACAGTATTTCGCCCATATTGTCCGTTCCCTTTGCGCCGCTCGTCGTGGAGCCGTAGCTTTGCATCCAGTCCGAATCCGAAAGCCGGTTTACGCTGTAGTATCTTTCCGTGCCTATCTCAACATACGGAATCACTGTCGCCAAATCGCCGTAGCCAAACGTATCTCCCGTATTGTCCGCAGTCGTCCTCTCCACTCCGAGCGTAAAGTCTCCTGCGGAAAAAATTGTGCCGCTTGCGTAAGTCTCATCTATCTTTACAGTAAACACCGCCGTAAAGCTTCCGTCTTGCATGGCAGTCCCAAGAAGCTGGACCGCATCGGTCGGCGCGTAGGAATTCGAGTCCGAGAATACCCGTACCGATTCAAAATCCGAAGCCTCTATTGCCGGCAGCGGCGTAGATGTCATTATCGACGTGGGAAATCCGAGCGGGTACGTGGAGTTCACAATCCAGTAGTAGTAGTCGCCCCTCATCCATGTGAGCGCCATCTCCCCGTCTTGCCTCGCGTTTATCGTATACACGGGGCGTACGTTGTTCTTCTGCGAATTCTGCGTTATATACTCCGTTGTCTCTACCGCGCTGTAGTCTTCGCTTAAGGTATACTTCGCTATCTCATATACCTCTCCGTAAATGCCGTCCACAGGCTCTGAGCCGTATATCTCTCTCGGATTGGCATGGTTTATCGACATGCCTCCGCTGTAGCACTGCTCAACGCCTCTTGTCTGGTGGAAGTATTTCCCCGCATCCGCAAGATGCGTCTTTGTCCACACTCCCTCGTTATACGTTGCGCAGTAGTAATCATGCTGCTGCTTGTCGGACGAAATCCTTACCATCGCTATTACAGGCTTCGTTCCGTCAAGCGCTATATCCCATACCCAGCCGCGCTGTGACGTGGTGGAATCGTCAACCACATACGCCGTATCCGTCTCGTACCCCGTTACCGTGAACGGCGCGCTGTCAAGGCTTGCCTTCACTGCGCCGTTTATATCACGCACCGTGAGGTCGGTTATATCTATGTACGAAAAGTATATGCATGTCGGGTTTACATTGTCCGGGTGCGTTGCGCTGTACGTCATGTAAATCTTGCTCTCTCCGTCAGACGTGTATTTCGCGTACGGTCTGCAGCCTGAGCCTTGAATCGTTGACGATACTATCTGCTTGGGTCCCCAGTCAAACGTACAGTCTCCGTTTGCATCGGGCATCGTTAGACGCCCTATCGTCGGATGCCAGTTTATCCCCCTCCAGCAGAGGTAAATATGATTCGGGTCGCTCGAAAGTATATACGGGTTGGGATATGTGGTATTATTCGCCATCGCAAGTATCTTTTCCTCTCCGAGCGTGGTTATATCTCCCGCCTTGGCGCTTACTCGGTAGAAGAAGCGCGCCTCATCTGTGTGGCGGGAATAAAATACCATTATCCTTCCGTCCGGCAGCGCGAGCCACGTCGGGCTGTTGTGGTCATCCGGCTGGAAATTAGAGCGGATTAGCACCTCGGAAACAGTGTCCGTGGTATGGTCGTACTGCGTCGCCTTAATCGCTCCGTGAACGTCTATATACCCTATGTATGTCGCGTCTATACCCATTTCCGTGTTCTCATAGCGCAGACTCCTTGGGTCCCCAAACCAGCATGCCGCGCCCTCTTGTGTCACGGTGTAGCTCTCAGGTATAGTGTATTGCGTGTATTCCACATCAAACACCTGATTCTTCTGTGTAGGAGTAATCACAATATCTCCCCCGTTTTGGCGATAATAGTATTTACCTTGCGCGCTGTAGTTTAGCGGCGCATCGGACGCAGTCAAAGTATACGCCTCGTTCAAATACACCGAAGAAAGCGCCTTTGTCCCGATAGAAACTCCCCCGCAGACATAGTTGAGCGATGCGTTCGCCTCACTGGCGTATGTAAGCGTAAGCGACGGGACGTACTCGGAAGCTGCGGAATATAAGTATGTGCCGCCGAGCGTTGTGGCAAACTGAAAGGTTATCTCCTGCGCGCCGGCGTCTATCTGACTTTTTACATATGCCGTAAGAGTCTTGGTGGAAACGGTGACGGTCTGCCCGCTTACTGCCTCCGACGTTTGGCTGCCCGCCGTAATCGCATCCGTCAGTCCGAGCAGCGGCATCTCTTCCTCCGACAAAATCGAAACGGCGCTGCTTGCGCCGAACGTCTCCTTGGTTATCGTCGTCCCCGCCCACGGCGTGCTCAGAGAATGCCCGTACACGGCAAGTCTGTTGCCGGACGTCACCTGTTTTACAGATGATACGGTAACCGCAAGCTCTGCCGCCGCAAGGTCTGTACTCACTGTCCCCTCCGGTACGCTGAACGCCACAACTGTGTTTCTCGCGTTGGCAAACGGCGACCCGCTCAGCGATGGAACCGCTGTAACTGTACCGTCGGTATCCGTAAATGTTGTCGCGCCGCTCCAGCCCGCCTGATTAGCTGCAACAAGCACTCTGTTGGGCTCTGAGGCGCTTGGCAAAATTTCATCGTTGGCCCCGAAGCTCTTTACATCCGCAGCGCTCCACACCGTCTCCGCCGCAAACACGCCGCACGGCAAAAACGACGCCAGCATGAGCGCCGCCATTATTGCAGAAAGCAATTTTTCTCTCATCTTTATCCCCCCTGAATATAAGCTTAGTTTAACATACGCGGCCGCTGCGGTCAACACCTTTAATTTCATTTTTTTTGTACAAATGTTGTGGTAAATATAGTAAGGCTGCGTTTCTTCGGCGGACGGACAATTTTTTTACATGAAAGTATTGACAAAACGAATTATTTGTTATATTATCATAAGACCAAATAGTATTTAATTAATTATATACAAAATAGGAGGCAATTATAATGAAGAGAACATTCAGAGAATTTCTCGTGCTTGTGACCGTTTTTGCCATGGTAGCTTCACTGCTGCCGGTGGGAACGCTCAGCGCGGGAGCAACCAGCGCAAACATATCGCCCGCAGCGCTCGGGCAGTATTTCATGCGCTACAACATGTCAAATTCCACACGCCTTATTGACATGTATATGCTTGGCGCACACGATGCGTTCACCTCCGGGCTTAACAGCAGCTCCGCAGTAGATTCAGCGGGTGTTAAGCTTGGCGACATCGGCGCTACGGCGGCGCGTCTGATTTGGACAAGCTCTATCATCAATCGGAGCCGCGCGCAGGATTCTAACACTACGGAAATGCTTAATTCAGGTGTCAGATATTTTGATGCGCGCCTTTCCCGCAGCACGGAGGGCGGCGAGTGGTGGACAACACATGGGCGTTTGTCGGACCAGTTCTCCGGCGATGGCGGAATAGCGCAGACACTTGCCGCATGGCTTGCCGCAAACCCGGGCGAAATTGTAGTGCTTGACATTCAGAGCGTGTTTGACATTGAAACTGACGATGGTTCAGCCACCACAACATCGTGGGGCGACATTGCAGCCGCGCTTGACTCGGCCGGACTTTTAAGCTATGTCTATACGCGCAACGGTTCTGTTTCCTCGCATACATACGGCTCGCTTACCAATAACGGAACGCGCGCGGCGTGCGTGCTTTTTGGACAGGCGACAGGTTCTTGGACCTCTTATAACGGCGAATACTACTTCATTAACCGCCGTGACAGCGATGGTTACGTGCGCTCGCTTTGGACGGAAGAGTCCTCTCTTGCCGACGTAAAAACGGCTCTGGCAGCAGAAGCGACCACGGCTGACAGTTCATCATATAATTGGAAGCTTCGCGTTATGCAGGCGCAGACAACCGGCAGTAATCTGGTGAGCGATGCTAACACGAATAACTACAGTATCTTGACAGACGCAAACTTTGAAGCTTGGAACAGCGTTCTCCGCGTTTTCCAGGTTGACAACGCTACAAGCGACACAAATAATTTTAACTCTCTTGCGCTTAACGCGCTTGCCGAGAAAAACCGACCCGACACTATTGTCCAGAACTCTAACGATGTTTCCTTCTCGGCGCCCAAGGCAAACATTCCTTTTTCTTCACACTTTGAAGCATCGTCTTCCGACCCGGATGCCTCTACTTACAGCAACCTTACAAGCGTTAACTCCACAAACGTTCTTGCGGTCAGAAAAGTGTTCGACATTTCGCTGATTCAAGGTGCATCGACAGCCGTTTCTCCCACAGGAAGTGTTACGATTGCCCTTCCTACCGATGCTGTGGCGAGCGACAAGGCGGCAGCTGTGGTTAAGTATGATAACGGCAGTTATACCGAATTGGCAGCGACAGAGTCCCTGACCTCCGTTTCGTTTTCAACGGCTTCCGTCGGCACATATCTGCTCGTAGAGCTTGACGCTGAAAAGCCGGACGGCGCAAAGCGCGCCGCTGCCGTTCCCTCAACCCTCGATGTGAGTGTGGACGACATGGCGCAAAACGCCACACTGGAATTTGATGGCAGCTATGCAAATGTAGGTTCCGTCGCCAATGACACACCGGTAGCATCCGCACCCGTGTGGTCTGACAGCTGGGTAACTACAGCCACTGCAAATATCAATCTCATCAACGATGGTACCGTAAGCTGTCTGCAGGTATACGGAAACAGCGGGTATGCTGAGCTTAGCAGCGTAGCCAGCGGCGGCTTCGCTTCCGGAAAGGGCTACTACTATCTGCAGTTTAGAGCAACGCGCTCCTCCAATCAATGGCATGATATCGCGCTTATGGACGCTACCGGGAATTACTTTGCCACTTTCTGTTTTGCAAATGACGGGCTTTTCCCCGATGACGCAAAGCGCAGCTTTAACAACACACCGTCGGCGCTGACCGAGGTAGGCGATTTGAGCGCTTCTACAGATGGCTTGTGGTACAGAATTTATGTCAGAAATGTTATAGATTCCGACACGCAGGCAGAATACTACGTTGTCTCCTTTGCGACCTCCTCCACTGCCGACGGAACATACGCCGTGTATAACACTCTCACATATCAGGGAAGCGTTAACGGCTTTGGCGGCTTCTACGACAAAATCGGCGGCGCCGACCCGTGGTGGAACAACATTCGTTTCGGAGACTTTCAGATTTATTCCGGCGATTTTGACGCTTATGCCCCGATTACGGTGAATCTCACCTGTGACGGCACAACGTTTGCAACATCAGAAGCGTACGCATTTATAGGCGCAACATACGCCTACTCCCCAGAGCAGACTTATTATAACGAATCAACCGGCAATTACTATAAGCTGCTCAGCGCGCCGGAGGCAATTGTTGTTGCTGACAGCGGCAACAGCATTGCTGTAGAGTACTTAAAGCTGGGCGCGTTTGACTTAACGCAAAACCTTATTACTAACGGAGGCTTTGAAGACGGCGCTGCAAACTTTACAACCTCAGATTTCTCCACTGCCATTACAGATGGCAGCAACGGCTTTGCAATTAGCACCGACGTTTATCGCTCGGGCGCACAGTCGCTTTACCAAGGCACCGGAACTTATAGTTCCTCTGCAGGTTCGCTTTCAACAAAGTGGGCTGTTACTCCCGGCAAAACTTATGTCTTTACGTTTTACGCGTACGCGGCAGCGAACGCCTCGTATTCCAACGCATACGTGCAGCTGCTGCCTTCTTCGGGAACTACCGCCAACAGTACTATTCTAAACCCGATTGTAGCATCTACACTGTGGTATAAGAACAGCGTTGTTTTCACCGCAGGTGACGCCGATGCGTATGTGGGAGTAAAGGTCGGCTGGGCGAGCGGAGTATATTATGATGACTTCTCGCTTTATGAGTATTCTCCCGATACGACAAGCGCAACAATAAAATATATCTCCACGGAAACGGGCGACTACCTTGTAGGTACGCCGACAGTTGAGCTTGCAGGCTTTGTATCCGGTGCGGCAGGCAGCGTGGACGGACTTATCGTAGGCGAATCTTACACATATTCCTCCACCTCCCCCATCGTTTTGGAGCATAACAACGTAAGCTCCACATACATTTATGATTCTTCTGTGGTACAGATTACCTCTATAGACACTCTCATGCCCGATGCAGCGCAAAACAACATCGTGCTTTACTACCGTGAGGCGGCAATTATTGCGGCGGAGTATAACGGCGCATCCTGCACAACGCGTGTCGGCATCGCTCCCACGCTTCCGACTGTAGGCGCGGCGAACATCTGGCTTGAAGGCAGCGACACGACCGGAGAGCCTGATGGCACAGCAGACGTAATTTGGGGTGCAGTAGACGTTACAACGACCGGTCAGAAGTTAGTCACGGGAACGGTGCTCGGCTACAGCGGCACCGTGACGGCAACAGTGACTGTTGTGGCTCTGGATTCGTTCCTGCTTGTGGAATACGACTTTGATGACGAGACGCTTGCCGATAC
>JAUNBL010000022.1 GCA_030527235.1 Clostridia bacterium
TACACATTGAATTATTTTTTTATTAAAAATGGACCATATGTTTGACAACCGCAGATTGCGAAAATAAGTTTTTCCGCCGTGCGGCTTGACAGAAAGAATTATTTATAATATTATAAATGGGTAAAATGATATATATCATTTTGCATTGGAAGGGATATAATGAAGAAAAGGAGCGGCAATAAAAATGGAAAGAACAATTCTCATTGTCGATGATGAAAAACCGATTGTGGACATTCTTAAATATAACCTTAAAAATTCGGGTTACAATGTGATAGAAGCATACGATGGCGAGGAGGGGCTCAAAGCTGCACTCGAAAAAAAACCCGATTTAATTTTGCTTGACGTCATGCTGCCTAAAATGGACGGGTTCGAGGTGTGCAAGCGGATAAGAGAAAAATTTCAGACCCCCATACTCATGCTGACCGCGAGGGAGGAAGAGGTGGACAAGGTGTTGGGGCTGGAACTCGGAGCGGATGACTATATAACAAAGCCGTTTTCGGTGCGCGAGCTTTTGGCGAGAGTGAAGGCGAATTTGCGCCGCAACGCGGCAGATGCGTTGGATGCCGCTTCAGAGGGCGACCTTATTCATGCGGGCGATTTGGAGATAAACCCCGTGCGTTATGAAGTGCACAAAAGCGGTGTAGCGGTAGAGCTTACCGTGCGGGAGTTTGAACTGCTTAAATATATGGCTTCGCAGCCTGAAAAAGTCTTTTCGCGCGAAATGCTGCTTGAAAAGGTGTGGGGATATGAGTATTTCGGCGACGTGCGCACAGTGGATGTTACGGTGCGCCGCCTCCGCGAAAAGATTGAGGACGAGCCGGCAAACCCCGTGATAATAATGACAAAGCGCGGTATCGGATATTATATAAACAAATGAGATGACGCAATGTTTAAAAGTATTCAGTGGAAAATAATAGCCATCTTTTTGCTGCTCACCGTTTCCGTGATGATAGTGGTGGGCACTTTTTTGCTGCAAAATATTTCATCGTACTATCATAACGATTTTGCGGTTACAATGTCCGGACAGGCGTTTGTGCCGTCGGTGGAACGGCTTCTCAGCGAGGCGGCCGCGAGTGAGCAGCCCGTGGAAAAAATGAGCGAGGTCATGACAATCTACTCGGTGCGCATGGGGATAGACTCGTTTCGCAATTACTATATTCTGGACGGTGAAACCGCCGCCGTTCTGGGCGCGTCCGACATAAATACGTCCAAGGTGACAGTCACGCCCAACATTATACTCGCCATGAACGCACTGCGAGGCGATACGGTGGATCGTTCCGCCTCATATATGGATTTTGCGCTGCCCATTACGGAAGGGGAGGACGTACGATATATAATCTACGTTATAGATACGAAAGAGGAAATGTACGACGTTATGCGCAACATCTTCGTGAACATACTCTGGGCGCTTTTGTTCGGGCTTATACTGAGTGCGTTTTTAGGGTTTTTCCTTTCGCGTACGATAATTGCTCCGATATCCACATTGCAATTCCGCGCCGAAGCGATGGCGGAGGGCGATTTCGGACACAAGATAGAGGTTCGCTCCCGTGATGAGCTGGGGCGGCTCACAATGGCGTTTAACGAAATGGCCGCGCGGCTTAACGCGACGCTGCGTGACATTGCCGCAGAAAAAAACAAGGTGGAGACAGTTCTCCGAAGCCAGAACGATGCGGTTGTGGCGTTTTCGTCGAGCGGAGAGATAATGCATATCAACCCTGCCGCCGAGAAGCTTTTGGGCGAATACGCGGGGTTGCCGTTTGACGCGATGTTTGCAAAGATTGGCACAGACATAACGCTTTCACGTGTTTTATACTTAAAGGAAGATGCCACATTCTGGCGCGACGTAGAGATTAATAAGCGGAACCTCAAGGCGTTTTTTGCACCGTTTAATATTGAAACCATGACCGGCGCCGGCGTGGTGGTTGTATTCCAGGATATAACAGAGCATTTGCGGCTTGATAACTCGCGCCGTGAATTTGTGGCGAACGTGTCTCACGAACTGCGTACGCCGCTGACCACAATAAAGAGCTATACCGAAACTATTATGGACATGACAACTGACAGCGCACAGACGGAATTTCTGAAGGTGATAGATAACGAGGCGGACCGCATGACGCGTATTGTAAAAGACTTGCTCACACTTTCGCAGCTGGACTACTCGCAAAAGCTTAATAAGACGAGCTTTGACCTGGGCGCGCTTGCCCAAAGCGTAACTAAAAAGCTCGGCATAGACGCGAAGAACCACCGGCACAACCTTCAGTGCATTTGCGAGGGCGAGAGCCTGGTATTTGCCGACAAGGACAGGATAGAGCAGGTTATAACAAATATAATTTCCAACGCGATAAAGTACACCCCCGACGGCGGTGAAATCAATGTAAAATGCACACAAAAAATAGCTGCTGCGCAGCTGGTGGTGTCTGATAACGGGATGGGTATTCCCGAGGTCGATTTGCCCCGCATCTTTGAGCGTTTCTATAGAGTGGATAAGGCGCGCAGCCGTGAAAGCGGCGGTACAGGGCTGGGGCTGGCTATTGCCAAAGAAATCGTGGAGCTGCACGGCGGCAAAATCAAAATAGAAAGTCCTAAGCGCAAAGGCACAATAGTTACGATAGTTTTGCCGCTTTTTAGCTGACGGATATAACAAGTCCCAAGACGACAATCCCCGCGCAGACTAATTTGAACGCGATGCGCTTTTCGTTATACAAAGCTTTCCCCAAAAGAATTGTCACGACAACTGATGACTGCTTCAAAAGCGTCATCACCGTTACGCGGCTTTCGGGGTTGGAATTTGCGATAAAGAGGCAGCGGTCGGCAATGATAAAAAGTAAGCTCAAAATGGGTATCCACCAGTTTGTGCGAAGGGCGCGCCAGTTTATTTTTACTCTTTTTACGATGAGAATAATAAGGTAGAGCAGCGTCATAAAAAGCATATACCAAAACTGCAGCTGAGCGCTTGTAACGCTTTGAGTAAGCACCTTGTCCATAAGACCGCTTACGGCGTTTAAGAAGCAGGAGATGAGTACGAGCAGAGTATAGCGAAACGCGAAATGTTCCGCAGGCGCGCCTTTTTTATGTGTGTTGACAAGCAGCATTCCGAGTACGATGAAAAACATGCCCGTTGCCGTTGCAGCGGTCATTTTCTCATGCAGCACTATAACGCCGAGCGCAGAGGCGAAAAACACGCGTGCAAGGTCCAAAATGCCGTAAAGACTGATGGGCAGGTGCGCTATGGAATGAAAAGCGCACAGCCATGCTGCGACGATGAGCGCTGATTTTATAAATACGGGCACGAGATAAAGCGGAGGCATTGCCGCCGCTTCTTTTGCATCTCCCAAAATAAACAGGAAGGCTATAAAAGTATAGAAAAACAAAACTTCGAGAATAGAGTTTTTTTCAAGAGCCTTTTTCTTAAGCGCCTCGCGAAAGCCCTTCGCCAAGCCGTAGATTAGAACTAAAATGACCCAGCTTTGCATAGATACCACACCTTTCAGTTTTCAGAGAACACCTTCAGCACTTTTTCGCGCCAAAGAGAGGCAATGTGCTGCGCGTCCCTCATACTGTAGTTGTCTAACTGCATAACGTTTGTATAAGCGTCTTCGGGCAGCAGCCGCTCTTCGATTTCGGGCGGGAGTGTGACATCACGCACAGGACGCGCGTAGTTTTTGGCAAAGTTTGTCTGTCCCTCGTCAGAGAGAAGATACTCGAGCAGCGCCGCTGCAGCGTGGGGGTGAGGCGCGAATTTGTTGATGACCGCGCAATATGTGTGCCGCACAGCCCCGTCTGAAGGTATGGCAACGTCAAAATCAAGCTTGAAATTCAAATCCTTTGCGCCGTATTTGTATGTGAGCGCATTAAAATCAGCTGTAACGGCAACGTCTACGGAGCCGTCAAAGACAGCCGATGCACTGACCGGCCGGATGGAGAGCCTGCCGCTTTCGGCAAGAGCTGCCCAAAAATCACCTGCGAGACCGTAGTCAGGATACCCGCCGCCTAAGGCAATGGCAGAATCGAGATACGCATACTGCGCTTCCGGCGAAGATAGTACGTCGCCTATTGTAACGGTGTAGTCGCCTTTGGCTATGTCGCTCCAGGAACGGGGCGGGTTCTTAACAGTTGAGGTATTTGTTATAAACGCGCTGACTGCGGAAAACACAGCGGTGTAATCTCCGCGGCTGTCCTTTGCCCAGGTGGGGATATCGTACCAATAGGACGTTTTATAGGCAAGCGTAAGAGCGCTGCTTTTGGCATTTGCGGCGTATTCCATTTCCAAAATTCCCAAATCATATGCTGCCGCACGGTTGGAGACGGAAAAAAGGCTGTACGCTTCCTTTCCCACCATATCGTGATGAGATAATATAACGGAATAGTTTTCATAGAGCGCGTCTGCCGCATCATCGTGATTCCCCATAAAACCTGTGGCGTTTACAAAACCCTCCTCCTGCGCAGCGGCTAAAAGCGCATCGTACGAGAGTGAGTTAAGGTTCGGCAAAGAGCTTTCGTTTGCGCAGGCGGCAAGCAAGAGAAGGGAAATGAGCGCGGAAAGGAATGCTTTTTTCGTCATGACTTCTCCTCCCCTCTTTGCATATCGGGAAAATACTTTTTAATAAACGATTTCTCGCTCATCGGCCTTTCAAAATAAAAGCCCTGAATCGCATCACAGTCCATCTCGGTGAGAAATTCAGCCTGTTCTTGGGTCTCCACGCCCTCACATACGGTGCTGATGTTAAGACTTTTTGCCATCTTGATAATCTGGCCGATAATAATCTTTGTGCGCTCGCTTGTACGCGATTCAAGGAGGAAGTTTTTGTCTATCTTGATATAGTCAAGAGGTATAGCACGAAGCATATTCAGCGATGAAAAACCGCTTCCGAAATCGTCAATGGAAAGCTTGAAACCGGCATCTTTGACTTTGCTTAAAAGGGAAAACGCGGCAATGCTGTCCTCAAATGAATACTCCGTAATTTCAAGCTCTATGTACGAAGGGTCAACGTCGTATTTTTTCGTGACGTTCAAAAGCTTTGTCATATACATGGGGTCGCTCAAGTGCAGCCTCGATTGGTTAACGGAGAACAGACATGGTTTTACGCCCGCATCGAGCATCTGCCGTATGAGGCGGCACACATTGGAGAGCATATAAAAGTCCAGCTTGGTAACAAAGCCGTTGCGCTCAAATATTGGAATAAATTCGGCGGGCGCAATACTGCCAAAGTCCGGAATATTCCGGCGGCACAGGGCTTCAGCGCCGGCAACGCCGCCGCTTTTCGGGTTGAATTTGGGCTGGTAAAAAACCTGAAATTCTCCCTCGTCAAGCGCGCTTTTTGCGCGGTCCTCAATTTCTTTTTCACGCTTGACTTTTTCGCGAATGGCATGAGTGTACAGCCCGATTCCGTCGTCTGATGTGGGCGCATTTTTGCGCGCAGCGTCCGCCATGTTCACAAAGTGGCTAAAGGGCTCGCCCGATTCGAGAACGCAAACGCCGATATTGTAGCGCAAAAACGTAGAAATAGAGCCTTCAGTATAGGTGAGAGCGTTGTTCATGGCGGTGCGTATATTAGACATGAGCGCATCCATTGAGCTGTAGCGGGTGACTACTGCAAATTTGTCCGCAATAATACGCGCCGATATCGCGTGCGAATCGCCGATACGGGATACGGATTTTGCGACGAAGGTAAGCACCCTGTCACCCACGTCAATGCCGTAACTGGCGTTGACGCGCTTAAACTGAACTATGTCAAGTATCACAATCGCGCTGTTAGGCTTCTTCTGAAACTTCGGCCCTCGGCTGAGTAGATACGAGTTGTTCATGAGATGGGTGAGAGGGTCGCGGTATGTGCGCATGTAGAGTGAACGCAGGAAAAGCACAAGCGCCACAAGGACGGCAATAATCAGCAATATGCCCGCGGCGCGAAGCTGCGGCGTGTAATGATAAGGCCAAAGTGAACTCAATGTGTTGTGACTGAGGCATTCGTTGTAGTCCGCGCTGCTTATTGAGTAAATCGCCTTATTCAACACGGAGACAAGCAGCTGCGGTGCGCCGGGATACACCCCGATTGACACGCCGATGTCCCGGCTGTCTGTAAAGGCAACGTTCAGGCTTTCGTCTGAACTCGCATCAATTGCATAAGCGGTCAGCGCATTGTCCCACGCGGCGAGGTCCGCCTCTTTTGCGAGCACCGCGTTAAGGCACGCCGGTGTATCGGTATAGTAGCGGAATTTCCATGTAGGATAAAGCTCTCCGAGGAGCAGCCCCAAAATGTCTGCATCGTGCGGCAAGGCCACCAAATGAGGTGCGTTCAGCGCTGTAATGCTGCTTCCGACAACGGCAATAGACGTCTGGGCAATCGTGTCCGTCAGTATGATATTTTCGTTTTGTGCTATACGGGGGCTTGAATATACACCGAGAAGCAAGTCCGCCGTGCCGTTTTGAAGCATACCAATTGCGGTATTTGTGTTTGCCGTGTGGCAAAATTCAAACTTGAGAGAGCTTGCAGCGCTTATGTACTCCATTAACTCAACAAAAGCTCCTCTGCAATTCACGCCGTCAAAATATGTCATCGGAGAGTTATTCTCCGGACATGCCACACGCAGTACGGGCAGTGAGGACACGTAGTTCGTTTCCTCTTTGGAAAGAGCAATATTTACGCCTTTATCATTAAACGCGCGCAGCAAAAGCGAGGAAACGAGCGAAGGGTTGTGCAGCAGAAGCTTTGTCTGCGCATCGGAAAAAAGCGAAACCAGCCTATGGCTGCCTTCCGCCGCCATAAGCTGCATATTGCACGAAAGTTCAGAGGATATGACTTTTTGAGTTTCAGTGCAAAGGTGCTTCTCAATGAGCAGCGCGTCAACGCTTCCGTGCTCAAGCGCTTTGGCTGCGGAGCTCGGAGTGTTGTATTTTATTGCGGTATATAAAAATCCGTTTTCCCTGGCATAGCTTGAAAAGAGGTTTAGCGCGGAAGCATCTGTAAATCCGACATTCATTCCGCCGAAAGAGAAGAAGTCCTCATACAAAAAAGCTGAATCAATATCTGTGCAAAGAACATATGTAGAAATGCCGAGCGGCTGAGGTAAAGTTAAAAACCCGTCCGAAGCGTTTGCGGGAAAGAACATAAACTCCGCCTCACCGCGCTCCAACATTGCCGCCGCATCGTGGTAGTTTGCGAAAGAATATGTAAAGGTGGTATCGGCGTATGGCAGGTACTGTGCCAGCGCGTCAAGATACTGAGGCAGATATCCGTTCACAGTGATATCGTCTTCTATAACGCAAAAGGAACTTTGTAAAGGCAAGATAACGCGGCAAATATTTTGAGGCGCGGCAAAAACCGCCGCACCGTTTACAGTCAAAACGGAAAATACGGCAAGAAAAGAGAAAACGCGCTTCAAGTTACCGTGAATCCGATTCATCAACAAACCACTCCGAACGTTTCATAAACTGCGTGTATTGCTCTCCCGTTTTGAACATAACGGCCTCATCGTTTGCCACAAACCCTTCCGGCACAAAACGCCCTGCAGTCCTGCCCATCTCCGTTGCCGAAGTAATATCACAGGTTGTGGCATAGTACGCGGTTTCGTCTTCAGCAAAGGACCAAAAATACAACTCTCTGCCGTAAGAGCCAAGGAATGCGGCGTCTGAGTTTATAAGACTGCCCTGCTTGCCTGTCCGCATATTTACCCAAAACAGCTCCACTATCTTGTAATAGAGATTTTCACCCATCGCAGCGACAATCTCGCCGCGCCCGAAATCTGAGATGCGTCCATCGCTAAGGCGTATTTGCTTCGCCCCGTCAACAGTGTTTACATAAGCGTATTCACCGAGGATGAACAGCCTTCCATCCGAAGAAGAAATATTTGCCACAAGCCTCTCGCCCTCAAACACAGCTTCTCCCATTAACTCGTAGCTAACGCCTTCGCGGATAACGAGCGCGCCGCCGTTTCCCTCGATAACGGCGTTCTTGTCAATTTTGGGTCCGCAGGAAGTCATGCAAAGCAGGGCGCACAAAACAATTAAAAGCTTTTTCATTTATATTCCCCCGTCAGCGTCAGAGCTTTTTTCGAACAGCGCTGCGGCAAACGCCGCCGCATCGAACGGCTGAAGATCGTCTATGCCCTCTCCCACGCCAACGAACTTCACCGGAATATTAAGCTTTTGCCGGATTGCGATAACAATTCCGCCCTTCGCAGTGCCGTCAAGCTTGGTCAGCACAATACCCGTTATATCTGCGGCGCGGCTGAATTCTTCTGCTTGGTTGACGGCATTTTGCCCCGTAGAAGCGTCAAGCACCAGCAGCACCTCTTTGTCTGCGCCGGGCAGAGCACGGTTTATAACACGGTGAATTTTACCCAATTCTTCCATAAGATTCTTTTTGTTGTGCAGCCTGCCTGCCGTATCGCAAATCAAGGCGTCTATGCCACGGCTTTTTGCTGCTTCACACGCATCAAACACGACCGCCGCAGGGTCCGCACCCTCGTCAAGGCGTATAAGCGGCGTATGGTTGCGTTTTGCCCAAATTTCAAGCTGGTCCGCCGCAGCCGCGCGAAAGGTGTCTGCCGCGGCAAGCATGACGTGCTTTCCCTGCGCGGACATATGAGCCGCCAGTTTGCCTATAGTAGTCGTCTTGCCGACACCGTTCACCCCAATTACAAGCACAACTGAGGGCGATGTGTCCAGCTTCAGTTTGCACTCTCCGCTTAAAATGTCGGTTATTATCTCCTCGAGCGCGCTTTGAGCTTCGTCGCTTTCGCGCAGTCTGCGCTCGCGAACAACGTCTCGAAGCCGCAGAACAATGTCCATAGCCGCCTGTGCGCCTATGTCCGCAGTTATCAGCGCTTCCTCGAGCGAATCGTAAAAATCATCGTCCAATGCGCGCAGTGATTTGAACACGCCGCCTATCTTGCCGCCTATGGAACTGCGCGTTTTGCCAAGGCCTTCGCGCAGACGGCGCCATAAGCTCTTCTTTTCGTTTTCCATTTTTATGCCCCCGTTTTCTTTATGTCGTCAAGCCGCATTGTGAGCAGCTTGCTTACTCCGCGCTCTTGCATGGTCACCCCGTATAACACGTCCGCCGCCTCCATAGTACCCTGGCGGTGCGTTATTATTATGTACTGTGTTTCTCCGCCGCTGCGGCGGACATAGTCGCCGAATCGATACACATTTACATCGTCCAGCGCAGCCTCGATTTCGTCCAGCAGCAAAAACGGTGAAGGGGACACACGGTGCATTGCGAAAAGCAGTGCAATAGCAGTAAGCGCTTTTTCACCTCCGGAGAGCAGGGATATATTTTGCAGCTTTTTCCCCGGCGGGAGGACTTCAATATCTATGCCGCAGTTCAGAATGTCGTTTTCGTCACACAGTTTGACGCAAGCCTTTCCGCCCCCGAACAGCTCGCGAAACACCAGTGAAAACGCTTCGTTTATAATCTTGAACTTTTCCGCAAACTGTTCGCGCATACTGACAGTGACGTTTTTAATTACGCCTTTTAAGTCCGCAGATGCCTTTTCGAGGTCATCTATCTGCGCTTTCAGAAATTCATACCTTTCGTGTACTGTTTTGTATTCCTCTATCGCGTCAACATTTATATTCCCCAGCGCTTTAATTTCATTCTTCAAGCGCGAGATTTCTTTCTGTGCGGCCGTGACAGAACCAATCTCCTGCCTCTGCGGCAACGCAGTGGAGTAGGTGAGAGCGTACTCGTCCCACAATCTGTTCGCTGCGCCTTCCAGCTCGTATTCCGCGCGGCTTTTTTTGCTCTCCAGGCGCACGCACTCGTCGCGCATTGAAAGTATACGGTCGTTTTGCTCTCGAACAGCGGTGCGGATGCGGGAAATTTCGCTGTCCGTTCCGCTTTTTGCCTCAACCCGAGCGGCTATTTTTCCTCTCATCTCGTCGGCCTCTATGCGTTTTGCATCAGCAGCGGCATCATTTTCGGCAATAAGCTGTTTTAATGTCTCTTCCTTAAGGCGCAGCGCGTCAAGCTCGTTTTTTTTGTTTTCAATCTCCGCTTCGGAGTTTGCGAGAGCATCGCGCAAAGCTTGCGCCGCATCTTGCTGCCGGCGGACCTCGTTTTGCGCGTTTGCGTACTCAATGCGCTTTTCCATAATCAATGCGCCGAGTTTTTCACGGCTTTTAGTACATGCCATAAGTGCACTCTGAGAAAGGTGCTGCGCATCTTCCGCTGCCTCAATATCGCTCTCTGAATCCGCAACAATCTTTTTAAGCGAGCGTTTCATTTCGTCCGCGTCTGTAATTTGGCGGGCTATATCATCACGTTCGGTATAAAGCTTTGCCAATTTATCCTTTGCCAAAAGAAGGATGTTTTCCTTCATATTTTTGTCAGCCTCGCTCTGCGCCATGGCATTTTCCGCTCTGCGTTCGTCTTCGCGCGCCGAGTTTTCGGCGGCCGAAAGCGCGTCTATATTCCGCAGCGCTTTTTCGACAGCTTTGTCGGCCTTGTCAACATCGCGCCGCAATTCGGCGCAGGTTTTGGAAAGCTTTTCAATCTCCTCGGCTCGGCTTAAAAGTGCAGAACTGCGCTGCGGCGCACCGCCGCTTATGGCGCCTCCCACTGATAAAACCTCGCCGGAGACGGTCACAATCTTAAATGAGTAGTTTGTCTGCCGCGCTAATGTGACAGCGTTATCTATATTATCAACTATCACCGTGCGGCCGAGAAGCGCGCCTACAACGCCGCCGATATCGCTTTTCACTACATCCGCCGCAATTGCTTCAAAGCCCTTGATGGCGGATACTTTCTTCTCGTTTTCAAGCCGTTTGGAGTGTTGGGTGGAGACGGGCAAAAACGTAACGCGGCCCATATGATTTTCCTTGAGATAGGCTATTGCTTGCTTGGCATCGTCCTCGTCCGGCACCACAATATTTTGCATGGCGTTTCCGAGCGCCGTTTCCACAGCTGTAATGTATTTGGAGTCGGTTGTTATCAGTTTGGATAAAATCCCGTTTATTCTGCCGCGGTATTGTCCGCTTTGCAGAGCCCCCATCAAGTCACGCACGCCGCGCCCGTACCCCTCCAGGTCGCGCTCCATTTCGCTGAGCGTCTTATGGCGTGCTTCGCCTTCGCCCAACCGTGTTACAATGCTGTTGTAATCCTCTTTAAGCTTCGACAATTCCGACTGCGCGTGCAGTAAATTCTGGTGCGCCTTAAACAGCGAATCTTGTGCGGCTGCGGCGTTTTGGACTGCTCTTTCATACTGTGCGCAGGCGGCCTTCGCATCTTTCTCTAACCTGGAAATTTCATCCCGAGTGTTGGTTATGTCTACCTCGACAGAGAAACGCCTTGTCTGTATACTCTCAGTCAAGAGCCCCATTCCGTCAAGCCTGCTTTGCGCGTCAGCCTTACGCGCTATTATCTCATTAAGTCGCTCGCGGCTTTCGTCCAGCTCCTTTGCCCTTGCGCTCAATGCGAGAGCGGCTTTTTCATTTTCATCTTCTGCAGCGGCAAGCGCGGCTCTCACCCCATCCGCTTCCGCCTCGGCGCGCCCTGTTTCCGAAACCGCTTCGCTTATGCGCCGGCGGAGGTCCTCTCCGCGCGCTGAAGCAGTTTGAAGCGCTTCGTTTAATGTAACAGCGCTTGCGGCTAAATTCTCGATGTTGTTCTCGTGCAGCTTTTTTTCACTGTTTATTTCCCCGAGCGCGCTCTCGATTGCCGACAGTTCATCGCGCATTTGGGCGAGAGCGTCATCCGAAGCGCGCAGCGATTCAAACAGCGCGTCGTTCTTTTGCTCAAATTCTTCAAGCTTTGCCTTTTCCAAGTCATATGCCTCAAGCGCGGCGCTATGGTTCTCTTGTATCTGGGAAAGCGCGCGCCGCTTGGAGTCAATAATGTCCGTCAAAACAGTTATCTCAATGCCCTTGAGCTTTTCTCTCAAATCAAGGTATGTGCGCGCTTTTTCGCTTTGCGCGCGAAGCGGCCCCACACGCTCGGCAAGCTCTGACTCAATATCCTGCACGCGCGTCAGGTTGTCCTGCGTGCGCTCAAGCTTGCGCTCCGCTTCCTCTTTGCGGTGGCGGTATTTCGATATGCCGGCCGCCTCTTCAAATACCTGGCGGCGGTCATCGCTTTTGGCAGACAAAATATCGTCTATCTTGCCTTGGCCTACGATAGAATATCCGTCACGTCCAAGACCGGTGTCCATAAAAAGCTCGTGCACGTCTTTAAGGCGCACGGGCGACTTATTTAATAGGTATTCACTTTCTCCGCTGCGAAACATTCTGCGAGTAACACAAACCTCACTGTATTCCGAGGGCAAAAACCCGTCCGAATTATCAAGCACAAGCGAAACCTCGGCAAGACTTTGCTTTTTCCGTTTTTCCGTACCTGAAAAAATAACGTCCTCCATTTTTCCGCCGCGCAGGCTCTTGGCGCTCTGTTCGCCCATAACCCAGCGTACGGCGTCTGAAATATTGCTCTTGCCGCTTCCGTTTGGCCCCACAATAGCTGTTATTCCGCTGTTGACATCTATTACCGTAGGGTCCGCGAAGGACTTAAATCCCCTAAGCTCCAATCTCTTGAGAAACAAAAGTTCCACCTCACTGCAATTTTATTGCATAGCTGCACAAATTACAAAAACACATATTAGTATATCAGAAAACAATTATTTTAGCAACAGCAAAATATCAAAAAATATGAACACACAAGAAATTAACAAAATTTAATGTTGCGAAAGTTACCTTTATATGATAAACTACTGTATGGAATATTTTTAGGAGGGGGCATTTTTGATGAGACGAATTATATCATTTATCATTGCGTTAACGATGACAGCCGCTTTTGTGCCGACAACATCGGCTCAGGTTGCCACGCTTTCCGACGGCCTGATTGCTTACTATGACTTTTCGCAGGATGGCTCCGCGCCTGAGACGATTGCGGACGCTTCGGGCAACGGCAACAACGCGGTCGTTTTGAATTCATCGACGCGGCCGCTCGTAGTGCAAGACGGTATAGCCGTGTTCCCCGGTCATGGCGGGTATTACGATTACGGCTCGGCGCTTTTACTTCCGAACAGCTTTAATCAAGGTATAACAGATTACACTGTGTCTATGTGGGTGAAGGCTGATTCATCGTACGCCTATGCCGATAAAATGCAGCGGTTTTGGGACTTCGGAAACCGCGACGGCACAGTTAACTCCGGCGCGGAAAGGAACAGCATCTTCGTAAGGTATACGGCTGCGAGCGGACAGTTTCGTTTGCAGGACCGCGGTACCGGCGGCGGAAGCGATACATCTTCAGTGGACATGACATATACTGAAAAACCTTTTACGGATAGATGGGGATTGTTAACCGTAACGTTTGAAAAAACGGGCGAAAATGCATATTACACCCCTCATGTGTATATTAACGGCGTGGAGGATGAGAGCTTTTCCGCATCGCAAAGCTATATACGTTCGCTTGACGACCTCGGCGAACTTAGTGATACGTCAAACGGATTGTTTATCGGCCGTACGCAGTGGTACGAATCGAACGTAATGCTTGACAACCCTGACTTTTGCGGCTATATGGATGATGTGAGAATATACAATAGGGCAATAACAGCGCAGGAGGTTATGTCGCTTTATGAGACGACCAATCCGACATTATCAATAGTAAAGGCAATTTCGAGTGTTGAATCTGTCTCCGTTTCTACTGTTGAGGGTACGGCGCCGACGCTCCCCGCAACAGTGAGAGTCACATTTAATACAGACGAGACAGAGAACCTTGCTGTCGTGTGGGATGCGATAGACGCGTCTTCCTACGCTCAGGCGGGAACGTTTACGGTCAGCGGCGTCATTACGGAATATTCATATAATATTACCGCTAGTGTAAGGGTTCGGGCAGGCGGTACGCTTACAATTGATGACGGAATGGTACTGCACTATACGTTTGACAGCGATGAGGAAGAGCCTTCAAAAATAACAGACTCATCGGGAAACCAAAACGACGGCGTTGTGCTTAATACTACGGAAACCGTCGGAGGCTGGGGCCCGTGGGGGCAGGCTACCACCTACAATAATAATCTTACGATTGAAGGCGGCGCGGCTAAGTTCACAGGCTCGCTGCAAGTTACGGAATTTCGCACTACACGCTATGTCAGCGGCTGCGCGATAGAGCTTCCTTCTAATATTAACCAGAATGTTGCCGATTTTACAATGTCTATGTGGGTAAAGGCCGATTCTTCGTACGTATATGCTGACAAGCTCCAGCGCTTCTTTGACTTAGGACCGGCGGAAGGCGATACATACAACAGCATTTTCTTCCGTTATACCGCTTCAAGCGGCGCAATGCGGCTGCAAGACAGAGTATCCTCAGACTCAGGGCGCTATATAGAGACAACAGATTCTTCCATGCCTTTTACCGACCAGTGGGGACATCTTACGGTCACGTTTGAAAAAATAGGCTCAAACAGCTACTACACGCCGACAATTTATATAAACGGCGTCAAAAGCACAGCGTTTGCTGAGTCAACAAAATTCGTCCGCTCCTTGGAGGATTTTGGGATACTAAGCGATTCAACGAGCTTCCTTATCGGGCGCACCCAATGGATGCAGGAGGCTGACCCTGATTTTTGCGGCTATATGGACGATATTCGGCTCTATGACCGTGCGCTTAGCGAGAGCGACGTGGCGGAGCTTTACACCGTCACACATCCGGAGCAGCCGGTTACTATAACTATTTCGCAGGAGCTTGAGGACGGTACGAAGATTGCGCAGGACAGGACTGCCGAGGGCAGAGAAAATACCGTGTATACTTATAATCCCCAGGATGACTCGCAGTTTTCACAGACGCTTATTTATCAGATGGAGCAGTATGACTTCGCTGAGCAAAAATCCACGCTTTCGATAAATGTAGGCGCAGAGAACAATGTTATTCGCCTGGTATATGTGAAAAAGGAAGTCGAGAGTGTTGAGAACGCGGACGTTTCGACGATTATAAAACACGCGCCTGTTATGACCGACAAGCTTGACGTGACATATACGACAGGCGAAGTTGTGACATATGACGTGACATGGGACGCGATTGAGGAATCTTTGTATGCGCAAAAGGGTACGTTTACCGCAAACGGTGTTATTGACGAAATATCTTATCGGGTGAGCGCACTCGTTACCGTGTACGGGGTAGACTCGGTGGCCGGCTATAAAGAAACAGATATCACGTTTTTGGATGTCTATCCCGACCTGCCTGAGGCGGTTACGCTGACGTTTGAAAATGAGTATTCCGAGATAGTCGCGGTGGAGTGGGACGCTGTGCCTGAGAGCAATTATAAAACGGATAAAACGGTGTTTAGTGTTTCGGGTATCATTCCGGCCTATGACATGCAGATACAGACACAGTTCACAACGGTGGCGATAGAATCGGTAGCAGATGTCGCTATAAGTACGCCTATCGGAGCATCTCCGGTCTTTCCGGACACGGTTGACGCACTGGGCAGTGATTTGGTCACCTATCAGATTCCGGTGACGTGGGAGGCTTATGATGAGGCGCTTCTGGACGATGAGGGCGCTTTTGATGTTAACGGAACCATCTCGTACAAAAATATGCCGGCAAAAGCAGTTGTTACGGTTTATATTTCGGCGAGATTCAGCATGGATGCCACAGCGGATACATATACGCAGGCTTCAAATAACACAAATTACGGTACGGCGAGTACGCTCATAATTTCGGGTACGGAACAGCCGGCCGCAGCTGCGCGTATACGCTATGGATATTTCAAGTTTGATACGTCAAAGATAAGCGGACTGACAAACGTGTCCGATGCAAAGCTCAGGCTGTACGTGGAGAGAATAGACAACAGCCAGGCAAACCCCGTTGTTTCCGTATATTCCGTTCCGGACACGTGGAGTGAGAGCGAGCTGACGTGGAACACGCAGGATACATACCTTGAGAACGGAACTCTTATTTCTGAGACGGAAGTGGCGCAGTCTACAGTAAATTCATACGTTGAACTGGATGTTTCAGCCTTGTTTGAAAGCGCTTTTGTTGGCGATACGGTGTCACTCAGAGTTGTGTTTAATACCTGCGCGGGTTATATAGCATCGCGTGAATCTTCAAACGCGCCGACACTCAATGTGGAGTGCACGGGCATTAAAGTTAATGTTAACGCGTATACTGCCCAGAACGAGCTGATGTTTTCAACGTACGGTACAGCAGTTGCAGGAATGCCGTATGAGTACACGGAATTGGAAGAGATACGGGTATTTAATTCTGACTTCTATGTATTGGATACGCAGGCGTCCACACTTGCTTTTGACGCGGTGGCTGCGGATGACACAGTGACGCTTTACTATAACAAGGCGACTGAGATAGTGACTCCTGATACAAGCGTTGTAACTTATATACAAAAGGCGCCCGACCTTCCGTCCGTGGTGACGATAACGGTTGACAATATTTCTTACACGTCGTCTGTCGCGTGGGAATCAATAGAAGAATCTACATACGCGCAAAAAGGCGAATTTACTGTGAATGGGAAACTCACCGATAATTACAGTATAACGGCGGCCGTAAAAGTGTTTGAACCGCTTTATGACGGCGGGCAGATTGTAGGCGCAAAAGGCGACCTTACAATTTACTACAGCGTGGGCGGCGCCGAGCCGTTCCATGAAGAGAGCGTGAACATGCTCTATGGCAGTGAATTTGTGCTTGATGCGAGCTACGTGAATATGTTTGACTACCTCGAACTGGAGTCTATCAGCGGTGACATTACTGAAGTTGGACAGTCTATTATGCTGACGCAGATAGGACAGTCGGTGTACATCAATTACACCCGCATAAGTGATATAAGGGCAAGCTTTGAGGCATACATACTAAATAACGACAACGACTATGCGAATCTTGAAATCAGCGCCGCAGCGACTGTTGTCAACGGTACCGATACGGATGTGCACGCGGCGCTCATCATAGCAAAGTATGATGAAACAGGTTCGCTCGAAGGCCTTGTTATGGATAAAAACCTGCTTTCGGCCGACGCGCTTGAAGGAGCGCGTCTGTCGGCGAGTGTTGATTTTGACATGAGCGGTTCAAAGACGGCGAGAGCAATGCTTATTGATATTTCAAACATGAGGCCGCTTGCCGTGGCGATAGATTCAGAGAATATGGAAATTAAGAATGTGGGATATCTGGAGCTTACGCCAACATACTCTGAGGTTGTGGCGGACATAGAACTTGCGCAAACGTTCTGGCAGAACAACCGAAGCGCAACGTCGGATAATTCGTTCTGGCATCCTGCGGCGTATCATACGGGTAATATGGAGGCGTACTATCTGCTCGAAAATGAGGCGTATAAGCAGTATTCGACCGACTGGGCGGAGCACAATTCATGGACAGGAGTGTTTAACTCGAACGACCCGTCGACATGGACGTATGATTACAGTGAAAACCAATACGGAAGCGGCGTGCTCTTTGGCGATTGGCAGACTTGTTTCCAGACGTATCTTGACCTTAATGCACTTGACCCCGACGATACCAAGACGGCGCGTGTGGAGGAGGTTATGAGTTATCAGGTCTCTACAAGTTTAGACAACTACTGGTGGTGGGCAGATGCGCTGTATATGGTTATGCCGGTTATGGTGAAGATGTATGCGGCAACCGGTGACGAGACTTATCTCAATAAGCTTTACACGTACTTTAAGTACGCAAAAGAGTATATGTACGATGGTCCCGGCGGGATACCGACAGATTTAAGCGGCTATACAACAACTGCCCGCCTCAAGAACGGCGCCGCGTACGCCGACAGCGAGGATTACAAGTATCTGTTCTACAGAGATTCCAACTACGTATACCCGCTCAATCCGGTAAACGGACAAAAGAACTTCTGGGCCCGCGGCAACGGCTGGGTATTTGCAGCGCTGGCGAAGGTGCTTGCGGATATGCCTACGGACTTTGACAAACGTGATGAGTTCCTTACCACCTACACCGAAATGGCGAGAGCCATCCGTGATTCGCAGAAAGTGGATGACGACGGGAACGGATTCTGGACTCAGTCTATGCTCGTTCATGATTACTCTACCTCCACCGCAAACCCGCAAGGCTATGAGACAAGCGGAACGGCGTTCTTTGTATATGGAATGCTCTGGGGCATAAACAACGGCTATCTTTCTGAGAACGAATACCTTGAGTGCGCGCTCCGCGGCTGGAGTTACCTTTCCAATATTTCGCTTTTGGAGGACGGAAAGGTAGGCTATGTTCAGCAGATTGGCTCTGCGGCAGGCAGTGCGGCGAGCCAGAGTACAACGCAGAACTTCGGAGTGGGCGCGTTCCTTCTTGCCGGTTGTGAAATGGCGAGATATGTGGATGCGCAGCCTGAAAGCAGCGCATATATAAATCGTAAAATGCAGCAGAGCGTTGCGTTTATACAAGGCGAGGGGAGCTATTATGCGAACGGCGCCGTAACTTCGGGCGTGAGTACGGTTGTATTGGACAATGTGCTTTACCTTCCGGTTAATAGTATTGCGATGATGTTTTCCTATAACGTGAGCGAGAGCGAGGGCACAGTCACGGTTTCGGACGTAAACGGTAACGAGATGGTTCTTGCGCAAGACAGCTCAGACATACTTGAACAGGATTCTGTACTCTATGTTAAGGCGGAAACCTTCCTGAATGCGTTCTCCAAATACATGGAAACCACGGGCGGTGTCACGGTAATATCGGGTAAGAAGGCGTTCTTTGTTCCCGCAGAGGTGAAGATTGTGAGTCAGTTAAAGCAAATGCTCACAGAGTCTACAAACTAAAAGAATATATAAGTATAGTGCGTCAGCTGTGTATTGCAGATGGCGCACTACCTTTATGCACAGTTTAACAAGACCATGGGATTCAACCCGCAGCTGCTTAAAACGAAAGGCGGCGTATAGGTATTGATGCAACAGCAGAGGACACTCTTAAAAACAATGCAGTGTAAAACCCCAAGGCGTAAGCCTTGGGGTTTTACGGGGTTGTATGGGGTTTTATATATGGGGTTTTGTATGGGGCTAATTAATATGGGGTAGTGCGGATTTAGTACTGAAGCTAATCGATGTAAATGTCAGCTTTGTTCCTAATAAAACAAAAAATTGCCACAAAGAATCCAATGATTCAAATATGGCAACTGGCTGCCTCCTCAGAAGGCCCTATAGCTTTGCGTCACTGCCTTACAGCAGTTTTGCTTTTTACGTATATTTAATTTTCATTTATATTATAAACGCAAAGTCTCAATATGTCAATAGTAAAATCAAAAAAAATTATTGTCAAAATAAACAAAAAAACAGCGGATTCCAACATAGAAATCCGCTGTTTTAGCCATAAATTTCCTCTACCAGGCTATGTTTTCTGAGATGGACTTGATTTGCAGGAAATTCGATAAATAGTCGCGCGTACCCGTTTTTGCGTTGGTCCCGCTCATGTCAAAGCCGCCGAACGGATGATTTAGCACAACGGCTCCGGTACATTTGCGGTTAAAATACAGATTGCCGACGTTGAAGTGCGCTTTGGCCTTTTCGATATTTTTGCGGTCCGAAGTGTAAACCGCTCCGGTCAGAGCGTACAGTGTCGCATTTGCGATACGCAGTGCGTCATCAAAATCGGCCGCCTTTATAACGGCAGTTACAGGCCCGAATATTTCATCATTGGCTATAACGGCGGTTTCGGGGACATCGGCAAAGACGGTGGGTTCTATATAGAATCCCTTGGAATCGCTGTATTGTCCGCCCGTGACAAGCGTCGCCTCTTTTTTACCCTGCTCTATGTAGCCGGTTATGGAATTAAACGCCTTTTGACTTATTACAGCGCACATCGGAGGATTATTTTTGCCCTCCCCGGTAGTAAAGCGCGCAGCTTCCTTTTTAAGAAGGCGTACAAACTCATCGTACACGTCCGCTGTCACTATTGCTCTGCTGCAAGCGGAGCATTTTTGACCCTGGAATCCGAATGCGGCGGTAGCTACGCCGGATGCAGCAAGTTCAAGATTTGCCGAGGAATCCACTATAATGGCATTTTTGCCGCCCATTTCCGCCACAACCCGTTTTATCCACCGTTGACCGGGCGATATTTGCGCTGCAATAGAATTTATGCGCAAGCCAACCTCGCGCGAGCCGGTAAAGTTAATAAAACGCGTTTTCGGGTGAGCTACAACATAATCACCGATTTCCCCGCCGCTGCCGGGGAGGAAGTTAATAACACCCTGCGGGAACCCCGCCTCCTCACACATTTCGCAAAACTTATACGCCACAACGGGAGAATCACTCGCGCACTTGATAACTACAGTGTTGCCCGTTAACACTGCGCTTATGGCCATGCCAGCCATTATCGAGAACGGAAAGTTCCATGGCGGAATGATAAGTCCTACGCCTATCGGAATATAAACGGCACGGTTGTTTTCAACGGCGCTGTCCACGAGAGCAATGCCTTCGCGGTCCATTTCACAAGCGAAAAGACTGTATGAATTGAAAAAGTCAATGGCCTCACATATCTCACCGTCAGCCTCTCCGTAGTTTTTACCGGTTTCCAGAATCATCCAAGCCGCCATAGCGCTTCTGCGCCGCTGCAGTATCCCTATAAGCCGGGCGACATAATCCGCACGCACCTGCGCAGGCACGAGCCTCCATGTTTCAAACGCCGCCGCCGCCGCTGTAATTGCCCTGTCTGCATCCTCTTGAGAAGCTGAAGACACACGCCCCACGATTTCAGCTTTTTTACAAGGATTAACAGACACAATTTTTTTCTCCGTCATCACTTTTTCTCCGTCTATGATGAGCGGATAATCCTGCCCCAACTCCTTTTCTGCTGCAGAAATCGCCTCCTGTAGCGCTTTGCATTGCTCTTTTTGTGAAAAGTCGCGCTCAGGCTCATTGATAAATGTTTTGTTCATAAAAATACCTCCCCTTTATCTCACGCAAACACCTTGTTCGCGTAAATAGCTTTTTAAGTCCGAAATTTCAATCTCGCCAAAATGGAAAAGAGATGCGGCAAGCGCCGCGTCTGCGTGTCCTGACATAAAAACGTTGGCGAAATCTTGCACGCTCCCGGCGCCGCCCGAAGCAATTACGGGTATTGAAGCGTTTTTGCTCACGGCGGCGGTTAATTCTACATCATAGCCTTCTTTTGTACCGTCACAGTCCATGCTCGTTAAAAGAATCTCGCCCGCGCCGAGCGATTCCGCCTCTTTCGCCCACCAAAGCGCATCTATATGACGATTTACGCGCCCGCCGGAGGTGTAGACTTCCCACGAACCTGAGGATGTGCGCTTCGCGTCTATTGCGCAGACAACGCACTGACTTCCGAAACGCTTGGCCGCCTCGGTGATGAGCGCGGGATTGTCTATCGCCGCGCTGTTTACCGATACCTTGTCGGCGCCGGCAAGCAGCAACGCGCGGAAATCTTCAGGTGTGCGTATTCCGCCGCCCACGGTAAAGGGGATGAATACCTTTTCCGCAACCTTGCGCACCATATCGCAGACGGTGCTGCGGCTTTCAAACGTGGCGGTTATATCAAGAAACACAAGCTCGTCCGCCCCGGCGCGATCATATGCGGCGGCAGTTTCGACGGGGTCTCCCGCATCGCGCAGGTTCACAAAGTTAACTCCTTTTACGACGCGTCCGTCTTTGACGTCCAGACAGGGGATAATACGTTTTGCAAGCATCACGCATCGCCTCCCGCAAAGTTTTTAAGCATCAAGAGTCCCGCTTCGCCGCTCTTTTCCGGGTGAAACTGTACTCCGAATACGTTATTGCACTCGACGGCAGCATCAATGGACGTACCGTAATCCGCCGTTGCGCTCACTATGGTCTTGTCGCACGCGTCAAGATAATACGAGTGTACAAAATATACATAGGGTGAGCTTTCCAAATTACGAAAAAGCTTGCCTCGGCAGTTTATGGTGTTCCAGCCCATATGCGGAATTTTGAGCCCTTTGATTTCAGGCAGCCGCTTTATCGTCCCGCGGAAGACGCCAAGCCCTTTCGCATCGGGGCTTTCCTCACTCTTGTCAAACAAAAGCTGCATTCCGAGACATATGCCGAGAAAGGGAGTACCGGCGGCGACAACTTCTTCAATTACGCCATAAAGGTTTTTCTCCCGTATGAGCGCACAGCAGTCGCCAAAGCTGCCTACACCGGGTAAAACGACATGCGTTGCTTCCTTTATTATATATGCGTTATCCGTAACAGCGCAGTCGTATCCCAAATAGCGAAACGCCTTTTCCACGCTCAGCAGGTTGCCTGCACCGTAGTCTATAACAGCAATCATTCGTTACCAACCTGCTTTCGTATCGCGGTGACAATGCCGCGGATTCTTTCACGCTCCATTTTCGCGCTGACGCGGTTAACAATGAGGCGCGCGCTCAGCGGGCAGATTTCCTCCAAAACCTCCAGCCCATTTTCGCGGAGCGTTTTTCCGCTTTCCACAATGTCCACAATCACCTCGGAGAGTCCTGTAAGCGGGGCAAGCTCCACGCTGCCGCTCAGCTTAATGATTTCTACGTCCGATGCCATCTCACGCAAAAAATGCTCTCTTGCTATATTGGGATATTTTGACGCCACACGCAGATGCGACGTGGAATGAAGCTTTTCTTTCATATCCGGCGGCCCGCATACGCACATTTTACAAGCGCCGAATTTCAAATCCAGCATCTCATACACGTTGCGTCCGTCCTCAAGCAGGGTGTCGCGGCCGACAATTCCCAAATCGGCAGCGCCGTATTCCACATACGTCGGCACATCTCCGGCTTTTACCAGCAAAAACCGCACCTTGTGTTCCTCGTCGGTAAAAATCAGCTTGCGCGTTTTTTCGAGAATTTGAGAACAGTCATAGCCCAAGGCAAGAAAAATCTCAACCGAAAGCTCTGCCAAGCGCCCCTTGGCGAGGGCGACCGTAAGATAACGCATCACGCGCCCTCCTTTCCGAAGTAAACACCGCGAAGCGCGCATTTTTTCACACGCGTTTCAAATTCAGCGCGCTCGCTCGGCTCTGTGTCAAGCACAACGCGCAGCCCCTCGTCTCTCCTGCGTGCGGCATACAGCAGCGCTGCGGCGCGTTTTTCCAAGCAATAGCCTACAGCCTCGTCTGCCCGCAGCTCTATGTCCCCGTTTTTGTGGCGGCTCAGTGCGCTCGCCACACGGTCTACCCAAATTGCGCTTCCTGTCGCCGGAATTGACATTCCGAAACGGTTGCCGAGCGTGTCATATCTGCCGCCGCCGCAGATAGGAAAAGCCATCGCATGTGTTATACCCTTAAACACCACGCCAGTATAATAAGGAAAGCTTCGCACCAGACCGAGGTCAACGCTTATGTATTCGCCGCAGCCGTATTCCTCAACTCTGCCGCATACGTCAAGCAGGTTCAAAAGCGCGCCGCGGGATTTTTGATTTAACGGCTGCTCCAAAAGCGTTTCGGCAACGCTCTTATCCCCAAAGAGGTTCGGTGTCTCGCACAGCAGAGTCCGCAGCGCGCCGGCAACGGATTTTTGTACACAAAACTCTTCTATCCCCAACGTGTATTTCTTGTCAATAAGCGAACGAAGCGCCGCCGCATCCGTCTCGTTTAAGCCGCATTCCTCAATTATACCTCCGAGAAAATCAACCTGACCGAGTTCTATCTGAAAAGTGTCCAGCCCTGCGGCAAGCAGCGCGTTGATTGTGAGCGCTATTACCTCCGCGTCTGCGGAAGGCGAGGAGGAACCGAAAAGCTCCACTCCGCTCTGAGTGAACTCCTGCCCTCTCGCGCCATAGTAGCTTTCGCCCTGCCGAAACGCGTTCCCGCAATAACGCAGACGAAGCGGGGAAGGAGTGTTTTTCATATGTGCGGCTACCGCACGGCAAATGGAAGTGGTGATGTCTGGACGCAGCGCCATAACACTGCCCTCGGAGTCTATAAATTTCATCACACCGCGCGCAGGGATTGACAAGTCATCGCCAAACACGTCACAGTATTCAAAAGTGGGCGTCTGTATCTCATTGTAGCCAAAAAGCGAAAACGCGTCCGCCATGGCGAGAGCAACACGGCTTTTCAGCGCACAGTCGTTCCCAAACACATCGGCGGCGCCGCTGGGAGTGCGCAGATTAAAATCTCGTGCCATCGGAGCACAACCTTTCAAGTCTATTTACTTAATAGTATAAGACAAAACATATGTAAATTGCAACTGTTATTTTGCCGATAATACCCCCAAAATGGTCAATCAAAAAAATTTTTTGAAAAAATCATAACTTTTCTTATTATTTACACTTGAAATTTGTATTTCCTTGTGTTAGAATATGCAGTAGTATGGTAGACAAATAAGATAGCTACCAGACACATATGATTCGGAGATGCGTTTTTGGGAGGGAAATAGGTAGAGCGCTCCGGACAAATAAAATTTGAAATTAATTTATTTTAACAAAGGAAGGTGCAGACACATGAACAAAAAAATTCTCAGCATCATTCTGGTTGTGGCTCTTTGTTTGTCGGTGATTCCCGTAACAGGTATTGCCCTCGATAAAGATGACCTTGCGGCAAAACTGAGAGGTTTCGTAACCGCTCAGCTGGCTGCGGCAACCGGAGAGCAAAACGCGGAGATTTCCAACGCCGTACTCACACTTGGCGGCAAAAGCGACGATGATGCGTTTTGGAGAGAGATAAGCGAATTGTTCGTTACAGACGAAATAAAAGCCAATACAACAATTTGGAATTGGAAATTGGTTATCAAGACGCTTAACTCAATAAATGCAGGCTCTCTTTCCGTAACAGGCAGCCCCGACTTGGAGACGCGGCTTAATGCATGGAAAGATGATGCAAACAACTTTGTTGTTACTTATGATGTTTCCAACATGGCGTTTAACGATGCGTTCGCTCTTTTTGACGGCTACAAGGCAGAGTCGGACAGACTTGCGGATGTTTTGCGGCCGTTAGCAGCAGAGATTATTGCAGCTGCTGACGCGGACCCCGGCATTACCATTACTGGCTTTGAGCTTCTTCGTGATGTTTATACTTCTACCACACTCCAGGAAGACCTTGTATATGAGGTCGGCGCGTCTGCGGCAAAGAAGGGTGCGGAAGTTCTTTTTGACTTCCTTTCCGGCAATGCTCAGGGTACCGGTGCGGAGCTGGGCGACGAGACGCTGACGTCTATTTTCCTCATCCTCAGCAAAGATCTTGTGTCAATCCTCATTGATGACGCATTCCTTGCCGATGCTTCTCAGACAATTATCGACAATCAGGCAGATATAGCGAGTTCGTCAATCCTTGTTGCGATGTTTGATGCCAATGGCGCCGAGCTTGTGGAAAAAGTGTACGAAATTATGCAGAACGCGTTTGATGCGGTTTATAATGCTGCGTACGCTGCAGATTTCAGAACGGCGATAGCTGCGAACGGCTGGACGAAGGATACGGTGTTCTCCACCATCAATACATCCATGGGGAAAGTTGATGCTACGCGCGCCATGGAAATCATTCATGCCAACATATTCCTCGGAAGAACACTTACTCTTGAGAATGCTGACGATCCTTCCGACAAGACATTGACGATTGCTCCCGGAGCAACGGGTCGTTACAATCTCGTAGTGAATCTTACGGATTCTCTGTCTCAGAATGTTTATGACAATTTTGAGTTCACATATGATGACACAGACGTACCCGGTGTATCGTGTGTAATGGACGAAATGGCTAGGCCCACGCCTATCTTCACAGTTGAGATGCCCGTTGACGCGATTACAGGCAAGACGGTTGATGTAACGTGGTACCGTGGTCTTCCCGACCAGGCGGATTTTGGATACGATGTATTCCATTACCTTAACGTTAACACGTTTACCGTAGGAAGCGGCGCATCAATTTTGTCCTTCGGCACGCAAAACGGCGTGTACAATGTTGATATTAACGATTCTGTAACCCTTATAGCCAATTTCAGCGGTGCAGATAGCGTTATTCTTACGCAGAAGCTGCCCAGCGGCTCTAGTGTGACTATAGGAAACTATAACCTCACCGAATTGTCGGCAGGCGTTCCGGTACAGATAACAGAGGAAGGCGTGAACGTTTTCACTCTTACTGTGGGAGGCGTTTCCAAGAGCATTAACATAGTCTGCACAACAAGCGCAGATGTGCTTATTCAGTTCGATGATGCCCGTATCGAGACGAAATATGCGCTTACGGAAAGCGTTGATGTTGCGGGATGGTCGAACAACACAACGGAAATCAACCTCAAACTGGACGGCACGGCCATCAGAACACTCACACCTGCTGAGTTTGCGCAGGGCATCCTCCTTTCCATGAGCGATCTTGGAATAGTGGCTTCCGGCACGTACACTCTTGAAGCGTATGACGATACCGATGCGTTGAAAGACAGCGTTACAATCGTTGTTGAGGAAGGATACGTAAGACCTGTTGCATCGATTAAGAATGTTACGGTTGCTCCCGCGTCTGCAAGCAAGGGCGAGAGCGTTACGGTTTCCGCAATTCTTGAGAACCTTACGGATGCGACAATATCTATTAAAAATTCCCGCGGAATTGACCTTATTACGCCCATTACGGCATCGGCTGCCGATTTGGCTGCCGGCGTAGTTGTTGATATCCCGGCAGATGCCGCTAACGGATATTATACGATTACAGTTTACAGCGGCACAACTTACGGAAACAGCGCAAACCTTCTTGTTTCCGACGTTCCCGCGCCTACCTACACCATCGCTCTTGATACGCCCACGGCGATGCAGGAGTTTAACAGAGGCGAGACAATAATAGTTAAAGGTACCACAAATCTTCCCGAAGTTATAGTTGCTGTTGAAGATGCTTCCGGAAAGAAATTGCTCTACCAGATTATTTCGGAGTCGCTCTACGAAGCGGGCTTGGTGCTTCCCGAACTTCCCGCAGGCACATATACGCTTTGGGTTGGTGTGAATAACACTGCTCAAACGGTAACGTTTGTCGTAAATGATACGACTCCCGTTGTGTACACTATTGACCTTCTCACACCTACTGCTTCTCAGGAGTTTGACAAGGGCGAGACGATAATAGTTAAAGGTACCACAACGCTTCCGCAGATTGTGGTTGCTATTGAAAACGCAAGCGGCGAAAAGCTGTTCTATCAAATTATCTCCAAGGACATTTATGAAACGGGCTTGGTACTTCCCGAACTTCCCGCAGGCACATATACGCTTTGGGTTGGTGTGAACAACACTGCTCAAACGGTAACGTTTGTCGTAAATGACACGACTCCCGTTGTGTACACTATTGACCTTACCGCACCTACCGCTTCTCAGGAATTTGTCAAGGGCGATGCAATTGTGGTACAGGGTACGACAACGCTTCCTCAGCTTGTAATTGCGGTTGAAAACGCAAGCGGCGAAAAGCTGTTCTATCAGATTATTTCCAAGGCCGAGTTTGAAGCGGGTTACACGCTTCCCGCGTTTGAGGTAGGCAGCTACACGCTTTGGGCAGGTATTAATAATACTGCTGAGTCCGTGGCATTTGCCGTAAAAGATTCGGCGACTCAGTTTACTTTCAATCTTATTTCTCCGGCAGACGGTTCTTCGTTTGACTTTGGAACAATAATCAGCCTTATCGGTACGACTAATATGCCTTATATCATAGTGGCTATTGAGGATGCAGAAGGCAATGATGTGTTCTATGAGACGATTTCTAAGGAGCAGTTTGAAGCGGGTTACCAGCTTCCCGTATTTGCTTCCGGCACATACACGCTTTGGGCGGGAGTTAATGACCCAAGCGGAGTTCTTAATCAGTACGCGACATTTACGATTCTTCCCGCAGGCAGCGCATATTCCATTACTCTTGACGCGCTGAACGCTTCCTACAATGAGGGAGATACAATCGTAATCAAGGGTACGACAAATATGCCCTATATCAATGTTGCGCTGAGCAAGGTTACTGCATCGGAAGAGACAAAGGTATTCTATCAGACAATTTCCAAGGAGCAGTTCGAAGCTGGATTTGCACTTCCCACACTTCCCGCAGCGGCTTACGTGCTCTGGGTTGGTATTAACGGCGAAGAAGGCACAAACAATCGGACAGCCTCCTTCAGCGTAATCGGCACGGAGACACCGGCCATTACCGACCTTAGCGTTACGCCTTCTACAGTGAAGCAGGGCGAAGAAATAACGATTAAGGCAAATCTTATAAACCTTGCAACAGCTCAGTATTATATCTATGACGCAGAGAGTGAAGAAGTTGTTGTTTCCGCAGAGTACACGGCGGCAAGCTTCGCAACCGGTGTTGCGTACGCTACGACGGCGCTTCCCTTTGGCGAGTACACGGTTTATGTGAAAAACGGAGATGTTACGAGTGAGGCTGCGACATTTACTGTTGTTTCGCCGACCGAAGATATGACAGTATCGCTTTCTCCGAGCTCAAAGACAGTTAAGGTTAATCAGACGTTTACGCTGACGGCGACGATTTCACTCCCCGACGGCTATGACAAAGATGACCTTGACGAGCCCGAATGGGAGCTTGGAAATGCCGGTAGCAATCCGCTTAGATCCAGCTATGCAAGGCTTTCAAATGCAAGCGACTACAAAACTTCCGGCAGCAATGTTAGAGCTACAGTCAGAGTTGAAGCAGTGAAGAAAACGTCAAGCAGCAATCCCGAGACTGTTATAATTACGGTTACAACGGCTGATGGCGCTTACACCGCGACGGCTGAGATGGAGCTTGAAATTAACAGAGCTACCACGACTTCTTCCAGCTCCAGCAACATAACCACAGGTCCGGTAATTACGATTGATACCGACCCCGGTTTCTCTGACGTTCCGTCAACGCACTGGGCGTTTGACACGATTAACACAATGGTTAGAAAGGGACTTCTTGTAGGCTATCCGGATGGAACATTCCGCCCCGATAATTATATTACGAGAGCTGAGTTTGCAACGGTAGCATCAAGAGTTCTTGACCTTGAGATTCTTTCCAACGGTGTAATTTATGACGATACGACAACCCACTGGGCACGCGACATTATCGGAACAATGAGCTTGCCGCAGGGTCTCGGAATGCTTCGCGGTATAGGCGAAAACCTGTTTGCTCCCGACGTGTATATCACACGCGAGCAGGCGGCTGCCATTATCGTAAGAGCTAAGAGCTCAGTATGGCAGAAGACAGCGAGCGCTTCCGAGGCGTTCAGTGATGCAGACTCCATTTCTTGGTGGTTCACCGAGGAGATTGACATTGCATACTCCAACAACCTTATTACAGGATTTGAGGACGGCACATACAGACCGCAGAACTACACGACAAGAGCTGAGGCTTGCACACTTCTTCTCAGAGCTTGGCCCGAGTATCTGACAGACTAAACTTCACTTATGGTATAGGGGCTGTGGGCGGAGAGCCTACAGCCCCTATATTACTGATATCAAGGAGAAAGGAGAGAGAATAATGTCTCAAAGGAACCAGGCGTTGAGCCTTGTGCTTGCCCTGATTATGGTGCTCAGCTGTGTTGCTGGTGCTTCGGCGTATTCTCTTGAGGAAGCGATTGTTGACGCTGAGACATCGTTCCCTTCATTTTTTGAAGATATGCGCACCGAAGGTGTTACGGATGACCAGCTTTTGGTGTTTTTCGGAGACCTGCGCGACTATCTGAAATATCTTGATTCACAAGGCTCGCTTTCCGAGGCGGACTTTGAGGCTTCTTTTACGGAGAGTTTACGCGCGTGTATAATGTTCAGGAGAAACAACGCTATATTGACGGCGGTCTCCAATCAATATGACTCAGAGATTGTTGAGTTCGTGACAACGGGCTCTATCCCGGAACGATTTCTTCCGCTTTACGAGAGCGTTAAGATGATGGTTTTTGTAAATGGTATACTTGATGATGAGCCAACAGACCCGGACCCGAGCGATGAGACCGACCCCGTCGAGCCTACCGAGGCCACCAAGCCCACTGAGGAGGCAACCGAGCCGACTTCAAGCTCCGGTAGCGGCGGCGAAGATTATTGGTCCGTGACTACAGACCCCGCAAGCTTGCTGCTTGTAGTAGGTTCTACCGCGACAGTTAATGTTACGGTGCTGCCCGAAAACTCCAAAACACTTACTTGGATTGTGGACGACAGTTCCATAGTCAGCTATTCTGCAAGCGGCCGCAGTACAACGTTTACTGCGCTTGCGCCGGGCAGAACGACGGCATATGTCTACGTAGGTCAGTATTATGCGCAGGTGGAAATCGCAGTTGTGAGAAATACCACACCGACGGAGGCGACGGAGGCGACCGAAGCTACCGAAGCAACAGGCGCTACAGAGACTACCGACACTACAGAAGCCACAGAAGCGACGGAGCCGACAAAAGAGACTTCCGGCGGAAACAGGGACGGTGGCGGAAGTTCCGGCACCGGTTCCAATACAACCGCGACCGAAGCCACCGAAGCGACAGACGCTACAGAGACCACAGAAGCCACGCAGGCAACGGAGCCGACTGGTGCCGCGTTTACAGACCTTTCGGGTGTGGAGTGGGCGATAGAAGCAATTGAGTCTCTGGTCAGGGAAAAAATTATTACCGGCTATGAGGACAACACTTTCCGACCCAACCGCAATATCACCCGCGCAGAGTTTGCCACGATAATCGTCAAAGCGGGCGAGTTCTATGACGAGAATTCGGAACCCGAGTTTACGGACGTGACAAGCAAGGATTGGTTCGGCTACTATGTTGCAAGCGCGAGGGACGCGGAACTTATCAGCGGCTATGGCGATGGCCGGTTCGGTCCCAATGACAATATCACGCGCGCCGATATATGCACGATAGTTTACCGTTATCTGTTAAAGGAAAATCCGCAGTTTGGGGAAACATATGCGGGGGATGTGCAAAATACATTTGATGACGATGATTTGATTGCTCCGTATGCCAGAGAGGCTATCTACGCGCTTAACGCCGCAGGAATAATAAACGGCGTGGGCGATAATATGTTTGCTCCGACACAGCAGGCAACTCGAGCACAGGCGGCGCGTATACTGTATGGTGCGCTGAACTTTATTGAATAAGGCTACAGAACACAGAAGGGAGAATTTATTATGTCAAAGTTTGAGATTCATGATTTAGACGTAAACGCATTCATTAAAGAGATTAGCAACTGCAAAGGTCAAATATGGATGACGACCCCCGAGGGCGATAAAATCAATTTGCAGAGCGCGTTTTGCCGCATAGTAGGACTTATGTCCGTAGTTCAGGGCGGCAAACTCAGCAAGGCTACTATTGAATGCGAGGACCCTGACGACGAAAGCCGTCTGTTCAGACTTAATCTGTACGGAAAAGTAGATTGATTTGCAAATGTGGAGCGGAGGAATTCTATGCATAGCTATGAAATTATGCTGCTATCGATAATTGACGTAAAAAATTTCGTCAACGTTGTCTCGAGGTTTGATTTTGATATAGACCTCGTTTCGGGCAGATATGTTATTGACGCAAAGAGTATTATGGGTATTTTTTCGCTCGACTTGTCGCGCCCTATCTCGGCGCGTGTGTACACTGAGAATACTGCCGAGTTTGAACGCGCCATTGAGCCATTTTTGGCGAAGAAGCAGGGTCAGTCATGAAGATTTATCCTGCAATTGACCTTTTGGACGGTGCATGTGTGCGTTTGCTGAGAGGTGATTTTGACAAAAAGACCGTATACTCTCTCAACCCTGCGGAAACAGCGAAAAGCTTTGTTTCTGCGGGCGCGGAAAATATCCATGTCGTGGATTTGAACGCGGCGAGAGACGGGCGCGGAAAGAACAGGGACGCTATTGGAGCTATATGCGCTGCAACTGGCGCGTTTGTTGAATGCGGCGGCGGAGTGCGCTCCGTAGAAGACGCGAAGGAGCTTTTTGAAATAGGTGTCTCCCGCGTGATTTTGGGTACAGCTGCCCTTTATGATGCTAAGTTTTTACAGGAGGCTGTTTCGCGCTACGGCGACAAGATTGCCGTCGGGATTGACGCGAAGGACGGCTTCGTAGCAACGGATGGCTGGGAGAAAGTGAGCGCTGTAAATGCGTTGGATTTTGCCGCCCGCATGAAAGCTGTAGGTATCGGGACGATAATCTATACCGACATAGCTACGGACGGTACTTTGAAAGGCCCAAACCTTGAAGCGATGGAGCAGATGGTACGTGAGAGCGGACTGGATGTTATTGCTTCGGGCGGAGTAGGCTCCAACAGAGACATTTTAAGCCTTAAACAAGTCGGTGTTGCGGGTGTTATAGTTGGGCGCGCCATGTACAGCGGAAGCTTTGACCTTAAGAAAGCAATTTTGGAGGCAAACGAATGAGTTTAGACGAAATAAAATTTGATGAAAACGGCCTTATTCCCGCAATCGTGCAGGATGCCGACAGCGGCGAGGTTTTAATGCTCGCATATATGAATGAGCAGTCGTTGAAAAAAACGCTTGAAACATCGACCACATGGTTCTACTCGCGGAGCAGGAAAAAACTTTGGAACAAGGGCGAAACGAGCGGGCATTTTCAGCAGGTGCAGGATATTCGCATTGACTGTGACCAGGACACACTGCTTCTTTTTGTGCATCAGCAAGGAGCTGCGTGTCACACGGGCAGCAGGAGCTGTTTTTATCGCGGTCTTGACGGCGTTCAAGCGCCTTTGCCGCAGAAGGGCAAGTTCATTCTCGACGAACTTTTTGAAGTTGTAGAGGACAGAAAGCAAAATCCTAAAGAGGACAGCTACACAAATTATCTTCTGGACTGCGGTATAGACAAAATACTTAAGAAGGTCGGCGAGGAGTGCGCCGAGACCATTATTGCCGCGAAAAACGCCTCCAAGGAGGAGATTGCGCTTGAAACAAGCGATTTGCTGTACCATCTTATAGTTATGCTCTCTGAGCGGGGTCTTCGGGCGGAGGACATTTATTCGGAACTCAAAAAAAGAAGATAGCGTTAAGTAAAACCGCTGCTCATGTAAATATGAGCGGCGGTTTTTATTATCTGAATTTTCTTTATCCGCAGTTATAGAAAAATATTGCAGTGGAAAGTGGAAACAAGACGCAGTATACTTTATTCATAAAAAATTCAATAACGAAAGGAGAAGGGCACATGGAAATTGACGCATGTCATCAGACCCTCAAAGCCGAAGAGGGTGATTTACAAGTGCGCTACTACATCAGAAAGGAGGACGCAGGTGAAAACGAGTTTCATCGTGTGATGTACGGCATAGGCGCCGAGTACGAAAGCGAAGCTTACGGAAATGAAAGCGCTTATGTAAGGGAAGTGACATCGGACGAGAAATTCGCGCGCAAGCTGTTTGAGAAAATGTGCGATATGTCAGTTACGCCCATGACGCTGAAAGACGTGATGGCAGAGCTTTTATAACACAAATCATGCATCGTGGAAACACTCGAAAGAGCGCGGTTCCACGATGTTTTTTGAGTTTCCCCAAAATTTAAAGTAAAAAGTCCGACAAACCGTGTAACCATGC
>JAUNBL010000023.1 GCA_030527235.1 Clostridia bacterium
GGGTTTCGTTCCCTTTTGTGCCTTGAGCGCAGCGAAAGGAATGGTCATAAATATGAACGAATATGCCAAACTCATCCTTGAGCTTCTTTCGCCTCAGCTTCGCGGCAGGAAGCCGCATGTCAATATACCGGACTCTATTTCCCGGGAAAAGCTTTACCATGACAGCGTCGCCCACCAAGTACAGTTTCTCATATGCGACGCACTGCTTAAAATGCCCTCTCAGCTTGAGGCGGACTTTGCGGACGCACTAAACGAGATATTGATGACTGCCGTTGTCCGAGAAACACAGCGTGAGCATGAGATTTCCCATGTTATAAACGCTTTGGCTGCCGAAAACATAGACGTAGTTGCTTTCAAAGGCGCCTACCTGAAATTTCTCTATCCGCTCTCCCAATACAGAATTATGGGAGATGTTGACCTTTTCCTGACTGATATATCACAAATCGGGAATGCCTGCGCGCTTTTTGAAAGGCTCGGCTACACTTGGAGCAAGGAAGAGGGCGAAACATACTGTTTCCGCCGCGGAGATGACATTCCGATTGATTTGCACACATACGTAAAATTTGTTGAGGAAGGGCATTTCTTTGACGAAAAAAACCAACGCATTCTCGGAGAGGTATTTCGTCTTTCCGAGTGCATAACCGAAGATGTGGACGGCTGCCGCATGAAGCTGTTTTCACATACTGACCACTTTGCTCATCTTTTTTCTCATATGGCTTGCCATATAACACTCGGTGGATTCGGGTTTCGCCAGCTTTGCGACGTAGTTGTGTACGTGCTGACGCGGGGAGACCGTATTGATTACTCTCGCTTCTGGCATATCTGTAAACTAACCGGGTACACTACCTTTGCGGCAAACATCCTGTATGTATGCCGCGACTATCTCGCGCTCGATACCGATGAAATTTTCGGAGCGCTCAACTCCAGCCCGCCCAATTTTTCCGAAGCGCTTATAGACGACATGTATGAGAACGGCGTATTCGGATACAAAAGCCGCGAAAAGCTTCTTATCAATAAAGCTGCGGGAGGAGCGGTTCGCGCGAATAAAGAAAAAGGCTCGCGTTTCGGAGCCGTTTCCGCCATGCTACATGCCGCTTTTCCTCTTTACATTAAACAGGAAAAATACGCCTATGCGATGCACCATCGCATTCTCCTGCCTGTCGCCTGGGCGCATCGGCTCATAGATTTTGTTTTCGGCAGGATGCGGCCATCCGATTTTAAGACGCTTATCGAACAAAAAAATTCTGTGGACAAACGGCTGAAACTTCTTGCCGATTTGGAACTGTATTAGGAGGGTACATATGCTTATATTTCACTGCGGGGACATTCATCTTGACGCGCCATTTGCCGCACTCTCCCGCGATAAAGCTCAAATACGAAAGAACGAGGTTCGCTCAAGCTTCGCCTCAATTATAAGCGCCGCGCTCGAAAAGAAAGCCGATGTAATGCTTATCGCTGGGGATTTATTTGATTCACCGACGCCTTCAAAGAGCGCTATCGACTTTGTAACCACTCAGCTCAATCGTCTCTCTCCAATGCCCGTCTTTATTTCCGCAGGCAATCATGACTACCTTACATATGGTACATACTGCGGGTGTGTGGAGCTCGGCGAGCATGTTCACGTTTTCAAAGATGCATTGGAAAATGTCCGCCTTGACACGCTTAAACTGAACATATACGGCGCATCATTTACCTCCGCTGAATCGAATTGCCTCATAGAAAATTTCAAGGCGGAAAATGCAGACGGCATAAACATCCTTTGTATTCATGCCGATATTACCGCACAAAGCCGATATAACCCGGTTTCATTACCGCAGTTAACCGAATGCGGCATTAATTACGCTGCGCTCGGACATCTTCATACTTCCTCTCTGCAGAAGGTTAACGGCATGCTTATTGCCTATTGCGGAACACCGAATCCTCATGGATTTGACGAAGCCGGCGCCAAAGGCTACATCGAAGTGAGAATTGACGGCAACGCTATGGACGCCGCTTTTTTTGAAATTCCCTCACGCCGCTACATTGTGACCGAGATGGATGTCTCGCCTTTTTGCGATAACGATTCTCTTATTAATGCACTCTCGAACATCATAAACAGCAGAGACTTGTATAAAATAGTTTTTGCGGGGACACTCAGAAACGGCTTTGAAATCAGCGTTCCTTATATTTTGTCGAGACTGGATTACGCATTTTTTGTGAAAGCAGAGGACAAAACCCGTATTGAGATTGACGTTGAAGCCCTGCTTGCCGAGGAAACACTGCGCGGCACGTTCGCACGCGCTTTGAAAGAAGATATTCAGGATAACGACACTCTTTTTTACGAAGCTCTTCGCATCGGCTTGGACGCGCTTGCCGGAAGGGAGACGTTCTGAAATGAAACTCAAAAAACTTGTAATGAAAAATTACGGCAAATTCACCGACAAAACCATCGAGTTCTCCGATTCGCTCAATGTTGTACTCGGCGAAAACGAATCAGGCAAAAGCACCGCCCGCTCTTTTATCCGTCAAATGCTTTACGGTTTCGGTTCCAAAGCTGACGGACGCGACATTTATCGCTCTTGGGGGACCGGCACGCTTGAAGGCGAATTGTATTTTTCTCACCAAGGACGCGAATATTGCGTCAAACGCCGTGCCGGAAGCACAAAGGGACGCGACACTTGCGAGCTATTCGACCTCACCGGAGGAGAAACGCTTGACAAAAGTGCGTCAGACTTTATCGGTGTTTGCGAAGACACGTTCTGCAAGAGCGTCTTTATCGCACAAGACGCCACACTTTTTCACGGCGAAAGCGAAGAAATAGCCTCACGCCTCTCCAACCTCGCCCGATACGGTGACGAAAACGCGGGAGCGGACAAAGCAATTAAAATGATAGAAAAGCAGCAGACTTCTTTGCTTCACAAAAGAGGGCGCGGCGGCAAACTGGCTGAACTTGAAGACGAAATCCACCTGAAAAAACGCGTGCTGCGCGCAGCTGAGGAGCGAAGCGCGCTGCGCGCCGAATCTCTTTTCGAAAGCCAAAGACTGAAAAGCGCTCTTGACGAACTTTATCAGAAACGCGAGGACCTTATCCGCATAGAAGAATCCGACCGGAAGCAAGCGCTTTGCAATCGGCTTTGCAAAGCAAAAGAGGAGCTTTTCCAAAGAGAAAAGGACTATACCGAACTTCAGGCGCAGATTGCACCGCTCAGCGCTTTTTCAGATGTGAAAAGCGGGGAAATCTCCGAAATTGCTACCATTGATGCCTTGGTGGAAAGGCAAAAGACTTTACATGCCTCATTTCTGTCAAGGCTTATTACTTGCATAGCGCTCTTAATAACCGCAGCAGCCTCTGTTTTTGCCGGTATTTTCATATCCTCAGCGCTTTTCATCCTTACGGCGGCAGCTTTTTTTTCCTGCGTTTTCGCTGCAGTTCTGGCTTTGAAAACCAAGAAGGATAAAGACAAAAATTTGATACAGTATGGACATGTGTGCGAAATTCTCAGTTCTTTCAACTGCAGCAACGTACCAGAATTTACTGACAAGTTAAATACCTTTACACGTCTTAAAACTGAAGCGGAAAATTTATCAAATGCGCTCGATGCTTGCCGTGCGGAGTATGCGGCGGCTTCTGAATGCTGTTGCTGTGACAGCGCCGAGTACCAAGAGATACCGCTGAGACACGAAACTTCACGCGATGTAGATGCCGAAATATTTAAGATTACACCAATTTACGAACAGGCAAAGGCGCGTCTTGAAGCGGAAACTGACGAAACGCCTGAGGATATAGCGGCTTCCATAAAACAGCTTGAAGATGAACACAAAGAATACTCCTCAAGGCTTTTAGCTCTTAATACGGCGCTTTCGGCGCTTGACAAGGCTCGCAGACAAATGGAGCACGAGTTCACACCGAGGCTTAACCGCGCTGCGTCTGAAATACTCGGAGCAATAACACACGGCCGACACGATGAAGTTCGCGTTACCGGCGCATTTGAGGCAAGCATTTTGGACGATATTCCGCGCGCTTTCAATCTCTATTCGTTTGGAACTGCACAACAGGTATATCTTGCGCTACGCCTTGCCTTGTCCGAACTGCTCTTTCCCAATGAAGATATGTTTATAGTTTTAGACGAACCATTCGCATACTACGACTCACGGCGTCAAAAGGCCGCTGAGGATATGCTGCTTGCTCTTTCAGAAAAACGGCAAATTATCATTTTCGTCTGCCGAGACAATATCGGCATTAAAAAAACGGCTTGTAATTATATTGACATAAACACGTGACATGGTTTATAATAACTGTAAAGTTAAATATGTTTGCGGCGCGTCGCTTCTCCACGTGCATAGCGCGCCCTCAGTGAAAGCGGGAGGTTAAGAATGGCAGCTACGATAAACAACGAATACGGCAGCATTGTTATTTCCAACAATGTTATATCCAATATTGCCGGCGCGGTGGCAAATAACTGCTACGGCGTTGTCGGCATGGCAGTACACAATGCCAAGGACGGAATAGTAAGCCTTGTCAAAAGCGGCAATCTAAACAAGGGCATCAGCGTTTCAGTTGAAAATGACGCACTGTTTCTCGACATTCATATTGTGGTTCAGTACGGAGTCAACATCAACGCTATCTGCGAAAGCATTATGCACAACGTCAAATACCAGGTCAGTGTACAAACGGGTTTTGAAGTGAGCTGCATAAATGTCTTTGTGGACAGTATGCGTGTCGCTGCGAGCGAATAAATACGTCGAAGGGGGCAAAAAGGTTGTCTAGAACCATAAATGCAGCAGTATTTGCTAATATGATAGTTTCCGGCGCGAATAATCTCAACTCAAAACGCGGCGAGATAGACGCGCTTAACGTTTTTCCTGTACCCGACGGAGATACCGGAACCAATATGGCGATGACGTTTACCTCAGCGGCGCGCGAAATTGAGACAAATACCTACAGCACCGTAAGCGATGTTTCCGAGGCTGCGGCAAAGGCAACGCTCCGCGGGGCGAGAGGAAACAGCGGCGTAATTCTTTCTCAGATTTTCCGTGGGATTTCCAAGGGTTTGTCAGAGCTTTCAGACGCCACGGTACTCGATTTTGCAGCCGCGCTCCAGCGAGGCTGCGACACGGCATATCGTGCAGTTATGAAACCTACCGAAGGCACAATCCTGACTGTTATCCGAAAAATGGCAAAATGCGCTGTCGAGTTTGAAGGCGCAGAATTTGAGGACTTTTTTACCGCAGTTATAGCTACTGGCAACGAAACGCTTGACAAAACTCCCGATTTGTTGCCACAGCTTAAGCAAGCGGGTGTTGTTGATGCCGGCGGGAAAGGACTTGTCACTATTTTTGAAGGGTTTCTTCCCGCACTGTCGGGGCAGTCGGTTTCACTTGCAGAAATAGGCGCGCCTAAGATTGCCAGCACCGTTCAAAGCGTGCCCGCCGCCGAGGAGATTAAATTTGCCTATTGCACCGAATTCATAATCAACAAAAACGGCAACGGCCATAACGCATCAAATATGCGCCGTCTTATTTCCCCCAAGGGCGACAGTATGCTCGTTATAGACGAGGATGATATTGTAAAGGTGCATATTCACACCAATCATCCAGGCTATGTGCTTGAGCAAGCCGTTAAGGTGGGCGAATTAGTGAATATAAAAATTGACAATATGCGTTTTCAGCACAACAACATTATCCAGTCGGCTCCGCGTGAAAAAAAGGCGCTCGGTATTGTATCTGTTGCGGCGGGCGAGGGTATTGAAAAAGCTTTTTGTGAGATGGGCGTTGACATTATTGTAAGCGGCGGCCAAACAATGAATCCATCTACCGAGGACATTTTGCGGGCCGTGTCAGAACTTAACGCCGACAACGCTTTAGTGCTGCCAAATAATAAAAACATTATTCTCGCGGCACAGCAGGCGCAAAAGATATCAAAAACTCCTATTGAGGTAGTGGAGTCAAGCACTATTCCTCAGGGGCTTTGTGCAATGATGTCCTTTTCGCCGCAAAAGGAGCTCAGTGAAAACGCCGTCTCAATGCGTAAATCACTTTCCAAAGTTAAAAGCGTCAGCGTGACTTACGCCGTACGCGATACAAAAATTGACGAAAAGGAAATTAAAAGCGGCGACTATCTGGGAATGCTTGACGGAAAGATTGTATCGGTAAATAAATCTGTCAAAAACTCAGCTCTTGAATCCGTTGCCGCTGCCGCCGATGATGATACGGAAATTATCACTGTTTTTTACGGCTCCGATGTGACGGAGAAAGAAGCGTCCTCACTCGCAGCTGAGCTTGAAAAAGCGCATCCCGATTGTGATATATGCCTTAAATGCGGCGGTCAGCCGGTGTATTACTATATTATTTCTGTGGAATAGGAGCATATCGATGAATATTCTCGCTGAAAAAGTGAGCATCATAAAAGGCGTGGGCAAAAAACACGAAGACCGCCTTTTGAAGCTTAACATCCGTTCAGTCGGGGATTTGATTTCTTTCTATCCCCGTCGTCTTGAGGACAGACGCCTTGTAAAAAAAATTTCAAACCTTGCTGACGGGGAAACGGTTTGCGTAAATGCGGCCGTTTCCTCTCCGGTTTCCGAAAGAAAAGTCCGCCCAGGCTGCACTGTTTACACGGTATCGGTGCGGGATGATTCGGGAATATTAAAGCTGACGTTCTTTAATAATCGCTATCTTAAAACATTGCTTCTCCTCGGTCAACGCTACACGTTTTACGGGAAAGCCGAAATTTGCTGCGGCAAGCGTCAAATGTGTGCACCGGAGTTTGAACGGGAAAGCGAAAATACACTTACCAAGCGTATTTTGCCCGTTTACCCGCTGACCGCAGGTATTACGCAGCGGTTTTTGGTTGGAATTATTGCTGCCGCATTACGTATTGCCCGTGAGTGCCTCTGCGAGTTTTTGCCGCAGGAGATAACCGCCGAATATTCGCTTTGCGACAGACTGTATGCTATAGAGAACATCCACTTTCCGCAGGATGAAACAGCGTTTGAGATAGCGCGCCGCAGGCTTGCCTTTGAAGAGCTTTTCATGCTCACTATCGGATTACGTTCAATTAAAAAAAGGCTTTCTAAAGGCGTAGGCGCGCGTTTTTCAGATACTGATTATTCTGCGTTGCCTCTCCCCTTTACCTTGACCGAAGCCCAAAAAAGAACAGTGGACGAAATCATACATGATCTCACCTGCGGCATTCCCATGAACCGCCTTGTTCAAGGCGACGTAGGCAGCGGCAAAACCGCAGTGGCGGCAATCGCACTCTACCTCGCCTCAAAAAATGGGTTTCAAGGCGCGCTTATGGCTCCCACTGAAATCCTTGCTGTACAGCATTTTCATTCTTTGACACAGCTTGGGCTCAACGCGAAGCTGCTCGTCGGAAGCATGAGTCAAAAAGCGAAAGCACAGCTTATAGAAAGCCTCAAAAGCGGAGAAACTGACATTGTAGTCGGCACACATGCTCTTATAGAAGAAAGCGTAGAGTTTAAGAATCTCGCTTTCATTGCGACAGACGAACAGCATCGTTTCGGCGTCCGGCAACGGGCGGCTCTTGTCTCCAAGGGTACTGCGCCGCACACGCTTGTTATGACGGCAACGCCTATACCGAGGACTATGGCTCTTATTATTTACGGAGACCTTGACGTGTCAGTTATTGACACTCTGCCTCCGGGAAGGCAAAAGGTTGACACGTTCTGCGTCAACGAGTCCTATCGAAACCGCGTATACGAGTTTATCGAGCGCGAATGCGCCGCCGGTCACGGTTGTTACATCATATGCCCGATGGTAGACGAAAACGACGAGTTGGACTTAAAAGCCGTTACCTCGTACGCACACAGGCTTGAAAAAGATATTTTTCCACAGCTTAAGGTGGGACTTATCCACGGGAAATTAAAACCTAAGGAAAAAGACGCCTGCATGGAAGCGTTTATCAACGGCGAGATACAGGTGCTTGTTTCAACCACTGTTATTGAAGTCGGGGTTAACGTGCCGAGCGCCACGCTGATGATTGTTGAAAACGCGGAACGATTCGGGCTTTCACAGCTTCACCAGCTCAGAGGGCGCGTAGGAAGAGGCAGCGCGAAAAGCTATTGCATCCTGTTTTGCGAAAACCCAAGCGGTGATGTCAAAGAACGCATGGAAATTATGACCAAAACAAACGACGGCTTTGCCATTTCGCAAAAAGACCTTGAAATTCGAGGCCCCGGCGAATTTTTCGGGAAACGTCAGCATGGACTTCCCGACTTGAAGCTTTCTCCGTTTCTTTCGGATATGTCACTTCTGAAGGAGGTGGCGCAGGCTTCCGATTTGATTTTGGAATCAGACCCCTTGCTTGAACAGGAAAATCATCTTCCGCTTAAACGCACCGTTACAGCTTTATTTGACGCTTCACCCGAAATTATGGCTTAAATATAACAAATTTCATGTGTATCTCTCCTCAATCTGCGCAAAATAGATTTGCGGGCAAAACCGCAACAAATGTGTAGAAAAGATTAAATAATAAAGGAGAGGAAAATTCAAATGTCCAGTAACAAAAAGCAGCTTGTACCTGAGGCTCGTGCAGCCCTTGAAAAGTTTAAGCTTGAAGCCGCGTCGGAAGTCGGCGTGAATTTGAAGCAGGGCTACAACGGGGATATTACCGCTAAGGACGCAGGTTCCGTAGGCGGACAGATGGTTAAGAAAATGATTATGAAGGCCGAGCAGGATATGGCCAACAAGTAAGACCTTTTTCGAGGCGTTTCCGAATGGAAACGCCTCGGTTTATATAAAAATATAAAAAATTTATTAAAAAAGTTTGACAAAAATAAAATTATGGTGTAAAATATGCATGTAAGTTTTTTCGGAGGTATACATATGAAAAGAACATGTATTTTTCTCATAATTTTATCGGCGCTTTTTATCTCACTTTCAGTGTGCGTATCGGCACAGGCGGCGGACATTGCATATGTAACGGCTGACGTCCTCAACATCCGCAGCGGAGCGTCGCTCGATGCAGATGTGGTTGCAAAAGCATACTATGGAGCAAAAGTAACTATCCTGTCGTCTTATGATGGATGGCATTACGTTCGCTTGGAGAACGGCACAGAAGGGCACGCTTCGCTTCTTTATATTTCGTATGACGCCCCTTCTCCTGTTTCTTCAGGCAGTTTGGGTGCGTCCGTTGCCGAGGCAGCGAAGAATTACCTTGGCTGCAAATACGTCTATGGCGGTGAGGGGGCTTCAACATTTGATTGCAGCGGATTTACCATGTTCATGATGAAAAAATACGGTGTTTCTCTTCCCCACAGCGCTTCGGCGCAGTCGGCATGCGGCGTGGGGATTGCGAAATCCGACCTCGCAGTCGGTGACCTCGTGTTCTTTGCCACTTTAGGCAAAACTTCAATTAATCATGTTGGTATCTATATTGGGGACGGGAATTTCATTCACGCTTCCAGCGGAAAAGGCAGTGTCGTTATCTCTGATTTGTCTGAGGGCTATTACTACAAATGCTATAAGGGCGCTTGCCGCGTTTTGTAAACGCAAATCCTGAAGTTTGGTGAACGGCACGGCTTAATGCCTGCCGTTTTGTTTTTGCAGAAGATAATTTCCTTTGCCGTTTCTCAAAAAAGCGACAAAAACCCTTGACCTTTTCAGCTATATATTGTACAATGATAAAGTACATAGATTGGGAGGTATGCCTTGATGAGGGTTGTTTCCGGAAGCAGGCGCGGCACAAAACTTTACTCGCCCGAAGGCTTGTACACGCGGCCAACACTTGACCGCGTTAAAGAAGCTCTCTTTTCGGCACTTACACCGTATATTCCGGCAGCAAGAGTTTTAGACGCTTTTGCCGGAAGCGGCGCACTCGGAATTGAAGCGCTTTCCCGAGGGTGCAGCGAGTGCACATTTGTTGACAATTCACACGCAGCGCTTGAAATCGTGCGGAAAAATCTTGAGCTTACAAGGCTTATGCCACTATCCCATGTCGTGTGCGATGATGCAATCAAAGCGCTGTCAAAATTCGATATGCCGTTTGACTTAGTGTTCCTTGACCCGCCTTATGAATCCGCTTTGATGGCTGAGGCAATGGAGATTATTTCAAGCAAAAAACTTCTTTCAAGCGGCGGCGTGATGGTTCTTGAGTGGGACTCGGCACGTCCGGACGTACCGGAGGGTTTTGAAACGATTAGGGAAAAACGCTACGGTCGAGTGAACATTACTTTGGTCAGGGGGATTTGATATTGTTTAAGACCGCGATAATTCCGGGCAGCTTTGACCCGATTACAAACGGACATCTGGATATTATAACGAGAACTGCGGCGCTTTTTGACAAGGTATATGTTGCCATTCTTGAGAACAGCGCGAAAAAACCACTCTTTTCTGTTACCGAAAGAATTGAACTCATAAAAAGAGTCACCTCTGATTTGACAAACATTGAGGTAGAGGGTTTTTCCGGCTTGCTCGTTGACTACGCGAACAGGCGCAGCGCTAAATTTATTATCAAGGGGCTTCGCGCAGTGAGTGATTTTGAATATGAATTTCAAATGGCTCTCACCAATAAGCAGCTTGCCGCACACATAGAGACATTTTTTATAACAACAAGCTGCCAGTATTCCTATTTAAGCTCCAGTATAGTCAAAGAAGTTGCTTCTTTGGGCGGCTCACTGAAAGATTTGGTTCCCGATTCTATTATTAACGATGTTGCAGAAAAATTTAAGAATTAAAATATTGGGAGGAATTTATCATGGAAATTTTGCAGATTATCGACATTCTTGAGGACAAAATTGAGCAAGCTAAAAACATTCCCCTTATCAACCGAGCCATGATTGACAAAGAGGACATCCTCTCGACTATCGAAGACATTCGTCTTCGCTTCCCTGAGGATTTGAAGCAGGCGCGCTGGGTCAAGGACGAGCGCAAGCGCATTCTCGCCGAAGCTCAGCAAGAAGCCGAAGGAATTGCAAAGGATGCGGAAGAAAAAGCCGCCGCCTTGGTTACAGAACACGAAATTACCAAAAAGGCCTATGAGCAGGCGAACGAGATTATTGCCGCAGCGCAAAAGAATGCGCGTGAGCTGCGTCTTGGCGCGCGTCAATATGTAGATTCCCTGTTCGCCGACAGCGAACAGCGGCTTGCAAAGGCTCAGGAAATTATACGCCATGCACGCGCCGAAGTTCGTCAGGACACCAACGCTTCTGCCAAAACTATTGAGAATAAATAATTTTCGAGGTGTAGTCAATTATGTCCGGACATTCCAAATGGTCAAATATTAAACACAGAAAAGAAAAGTCGGATGCGCAGCGCGCAAAAATCTTTACCAAAATTGGACGTGAGATTGCTGTTATAGTCAAACAAGGCGGTTCTGACCCGGAGAGCAACAGTAAATTAAAAGATGCCATTGTTAAGGCTCGCTCCAACAACATGCCCAACGATAACATCCAACGCTGCATAAGCAAAGCGGCCGGAGAAGGCAGCGGAAACGATTATGAGGATATTGTCTACGAAGGGTACGGTCCTAAAGGCGTTGCCGTTATTGTGGAAACCCTTACCAACAACCGCAACCGTACTGCCGGAGAGATGCGCCATTATTTTGATAAGTATGGCGGAAACCTTGGTCAAAACGGCTGTGTGAGCTTTATGTTTGACCAAAAGGGTGTTATAGTAATTGAACGCACCGATTCCGTTGACGAGGAGACGCTTATGATGGATGCTCTTGATTCCGGAGCCGACGATTTTGACGCGGAGGAAGAGTGCTTTGAAATTTTGACCTCTCCGGAAACATTTTCCGCTGTTCGAGACAGTCTTGAACAAAAAGGCTATGTATTTGCGCAGGCGGAAATTCAAATGATTCCTCAGACCAGCGTAACGCTTACCGACGAAGAGGATTTGAAAAATATGAATAAGCTTCTTGAAATGCTTGAAGATAACGATGACGTTCAGGAAGTTTACCATAATTGGCAAGAAGATTGAAGGCGTAAATAAACGCGAATGACAAAAGCATTAAAGACAGCAACAGGCAACCGAAATCTTTCGGTTGCCTGTTATGTTATATAAAGAAGGGTTGTCCTGAATGTTTCATCCCTGATTATTAAAGTTCTTGGTTCTTTATGTCTTTAGCTTAACCGAAAGATTTTTCTGTTATCATTATTTCAAGATACCCTATAAGTGCATCGGAGGATATCGGCATACCGTTTTCAAGCCACCATGCCACGCTGCTCATGCACGCGCCTGCAAAAAAGTTTGAAATAAGAGGTATTGGCTGTGAAAGTTCCATTCCGCTCTCCTGACACTTCAAAAGCTTTTCGCTGATTTTTTGTGCAAGTGTGTCCTGAAAATTCGTCACAACGGATTCTTCCTTGTTCTTTCGTAAAAGCGAAATGAAAAGCTCGCTGTTTCTTTCTATCTCGCTCAAGACTCCTTCTGCCACAGTAATGCAATAGCTTCTGTAGCCATCAAAGCTATTTGTCGTTAAGTCATTTGTATCGAACGATTTTGTGAACTCGCTCATGCAGTAGTGCAAAAGATCGTACTTGTCCTGAAAATGCGTATAGAATGTTGTGCGATGGACAAGCGCATCCTCACAAATGTCTTTTACCGTTATTTTTTCAAACGGTTTCTTCTTCATCAGTTTCAAAAGAGACTCTGTCAAAAGCTTGTACGTGCGTCTGATTCTTAAATCTTGCATCTTTCTACACCTCTCAAGTATTGTTCAATTAGTATGCCCATTTTTCGCTCTGCTTCTTGAACGTTTTCTTGCACATTATATATTTAAATTATACTGTTGTCAAGTTTTATCTGAAGTCTTTTTCCAGAGGACAGTTGTGCGCGTGATAAAACTGTTAAAGTAGTTGACAACACATCTGTCGTGAGTTATAATTCTTTTATCTTTTGAGAAACGGAGCTAACAAATGAGCGATAACATGCATGTGAACGAGGGCAAGTCCGAAACTATTGAGGTGGACGGAAAACTCTACCGCCGCTTTGGTATCCGGACGCAGGTTATAACAAACAAGGACGATATATGCAGCGTAGCAAAACAATACGCAGAGCCGCTGCTTGAAGAAAATGACGTGCTCTTTATATCGGAAAAAATGGTCGCGTGTACTCAGAGCCGAGCCATTATGCTCTCTGACATTCACCCGCGCCCACTCGCAATATTTCTCTCGAAACACGTCTACAAAAACCCGGGCGGGATTGGACTTGCCATGCCGGAGACCATGGAAATGGCGCTTCGAGAGTGCGGCGTACTTCGCATACTTTTTGCAGCCGTATGCAGCGTGGTAGGAAAATTGTTTGGTCAGCGCGGCTGGTTTTATATTGTTGCGGGAAGAAAAGCCGCCTCAATTGACGGGCCGTGCCACTATACACTGCCGCCATATAATAAATATGTAGTTCTGGGACCGGACAAACCGAACGCGACTGCGAAAAAAGTATCGAGCGCTCTCGGCGGTAAGCTCGTACTAATTGTGGATATAAACGACTTGGGCGGGAACATACTCGGCGCCTCTCACGACATTGACAGAGACCTTTATATCCGCATTTTACGTGACAATCCACTCGGGCAGGGTTCACAATGCACACCGATGGGTATAATAAGAAACGCTTGAAACAGGCTCAATTTATGCATTCTAGAAATAACGGGAAAGAAGCTGCCGGCTTCTTTCCCGTTTTCTATACTTCCCTATCTGAGTTTCTTGCATGCAACGCGTTTTTTAACTCAGCCTCGGGCCATGGAATTATTTTATCACCCTTGACTAAAAAGGCTTTCTCGCTCACAATGGCAAGAGGCGTGTCGGCGAAGGAATCTGAATAAAAGTTTTCAATTTTAGCATCGGCGTAAAGTTCGCGAAATCTCCGCACCTTTTCCTCTCCGCGGCAGTTAATACCGCAATATGTCCCGTCCTTGGGATTAACCTCAGACGCAATCAGGTTTGGGCAGACAAACGAAAGCAAAAATCTTGGTGAAGCGGAAATGATGACATCGTCCTCTCTTTTTTGAACAATATACCATGTCTTTATCCGCTCGCGATGCGTACTCCAAAAGTCCTCTGCCGCACGCAGTGTGTCCGGCAAAAGCGCCATGTATGCGAAAAGCGCCTGCTTCATTTGCGTTTTTGTGATTCTGCCTAATCCATAGCAGACGACGGCGGCCGCTTGACGCGGAGCTTTACGAATTATTTGAGGATAACGCAAAACACAGTAGCGGTAAAAGTCCACGCTGCTGTCGCCGTCGTATATGGTTTTATCAAAATCGTAAACGTTCATTTCTATCCCTCCGCGTTCATCGGCTTTAGTATATCAAGAAACAGTCCGCACGTCAAATCACGGCGAGCGGAACGGGATTCCAAAATATTCGTCGAGGGAATATGCTATGTTTGAGGCAATTTTCTCAATGTTCTGCGTCACCCAGCGCGCATCCTCATAATTATCGTGATACCCCAGTTCAATGAAAACGCTGGGGGCTTTTGTCCGGCTTACTTCGCCTATACTTGTTGTCGGTACAGCCCGCACCTTATCTGGCAGCGGATAGATAAGCTTAAGATTTTTTACAATGATATCTGCCGCGCGCTTGCCCTTTGCGCTTCCGGGATAATAGAACACAAGAATTCCCCGCGCCGTGCCATATTTGCCCGGCGGCGCGGCGTTTGAATGCAGCGCCAAATGCAAATCGTACGTTCCGGAATTAGACTGGGTTATAGACGACCCAGCTGTCATCGAAGGAGTATTTCTTGTGTAGTATATCCCGGCCGCGCGCAGATAAGGTACAAGCGCATCGGCAAGTTTGTTCATGTAATACTCCTCACTGTTGCCGGTAACATACATATTGTTTTCTTGTGTTGACGGACTCAAATAAATTGACGGCATAAATTCACCCCTTTCATACTTTATTATATGTTTATTATAAAAAGGGGTTTACAATTTGAAAAATTTCTGCTAAAATATATTTAGATGCGGGAGTGGCTCAGTGGTAGAGCGTCACCTTGCCAAGGTGAACGTCGCGAGTTCGAATCTCGTCTTCCGCTCCAAATCACGGCAGGCTGATTTTCAGTCTGCCGTGATTTTTTATTTTACTCTTTTATAGCCTGCGGTGTATTTCGCATAGTAGGGCTCGTATTCGTCAGCGCAGAGCGGTTTTGTTTCGTCCTTAACGCGGATACAACTCTCACAGCCTTCCGCCACATTTTTATATGCTCCCGCACCGACAAGCGCAAGAATTGCTGCGCCCAGCGCGCCGCCTTCGCTAGATGTGGTGCGCTTTAGCGGGCATTTATAATTTGACGCGATTATCTGCCGCCATAGAGCGCTTTTTGCGCCACCGCCGCAGACTGCCATGTCACGAATATCGGCTCCGCTTGCACGCAAAACCTCGATACAGTCGCGGAGTGAAAACGCCACCCCTTCCATAACGGCTCGTATAAAGTCTCCTCTCTCAGTATCGGCTCCAATATTAAGGAATGCGCCTCGTACTGCTGTGTCAAAATGTGGTGTCCGCTCTCCATTAAGATACGGTAAGTACAATACGCCTCGTGCGCCTATAGGTGAAGCTGCGGCCAGGGCATCTGTGAGAGCATATATATCCTCGCCAAGAGACGCGGCTCTTGCTTTTTCACCCTCGCAAAAGTTTTCACAAAACCACTTAAGAGAAAGTCCCGCCGCCTGAGTCACCCCCATTACATGCCATTCATTCGGCACAGCGGCACAGAAAGTGTGCATTCTGCCTTCTTTATCGCGCAGCATTTTTGACGTGTGAACAAAAACCACACCGCTTGTGCCTATTGTGGTAAACGCCTTTCCGTCGCTGCAAACCCCGGTACCTATCGCGCTGCATGCATTGTCACCTCCGCCGGCAACAACTATTGTCCCAATCGAAAGTCCTGTCGCTTCCGAAGCGGTTCTGCTCACCAACCCGCTGATTTCAACACTTTCATATACTTTCGGCAGCAAGCTTTTGTCTATATGCAGCTTGTCCGCCACTTCGCCAGACCATGTACGTTTTTCCACATCAAGAAGCTGCGTCCCGCCTGCGTCAGAAACATCGGTCGCGATTTCTCCGGTAAGGCGATAGCGGATATAATCCTTTGGCAGCATTATGTGCGAGCATTTGTCGTATATGTGTTCCTCATTGCTTCTCACCCATAGCAGTTTGGCAGCTGTAAAAGCCGCAGCCGCACGATTGGCCGTTATCTCTACCAGCCTCTCTTTTCCGACTGTGCGCTCAATTTCCTCACATTGGGGCTGTGTACGAAGGTCACACCAAAGTATGGAATTGCGCAAAACCGCACCGTTTTTATCAAGCATCACCAGTCCATGCATCTGCCCCGAAAGACCAACTGCAGCAATTTGCTCAGGCCTGACTTCTGCATGCTTCAAAACGGTTTTAATTGCGCTGCAGCATGCCAGCCACCAGTCCTCCGGGCGTTGTTCGGCATACCCGCCGCACGGACAAAGAAGCTCGTATTCTTTCGCAGATGACGATAGAGCAGTTCCGGTTTCATCAAAGAGCGCCGCCTTTAGCGCAGATGTCCCCACGTCTATTCCAAGAGAATACATCATTTATTCACCTCGATTCTATATTACTGCTCATATTTAGATTTTGCAAGTGAATTTTAGGAATAATTCCTTTGCTCGGCGCATAATCTTTGGCGATGAAACTATTAGGAGGAATTATAAAAATGGATTTGAATTGCCAAACACTTCCGCTTGAATTCAATCGCCCCGGGTGCGGATGCTCGGAAACCTTCCGAGTTGACACCGACATCATAGTACCAGACACAAAGCCAGATATACTTCGCATATTGGACGTCTCTTCACATGCGTATATAGCGAAAAAGGACCTGCTCGCGGGACACGCCGTTATCAGCGGTGTTGTATGCTTTTCACTCATTTGTCTCGGAGACGACGGTGACAAAAGCGTGTTCGGAATATCCGGAAGCTGTGATTTTTCCCGCACGGTAGAGGGCGAGTTTATAAACACTGATGTCTCTGTGTGCGCGCGGATTGACGTTGTTTCAGACGGCTGTGAACTCATAAATTCACGCAAGGCGCTTCTCTTTGCTACACTGCAGCTTCGTCTGTCAGCCTCAAGCACAGACTCTCTTAATCCCATATGCGCCATAGAAGGTGCGCAAGTGATGACACAGCCCGTTACATCAACTGTAAAACGTTTTTGCGAGGAGAAAAGCTTCACGGTTGAAGACACATCGGAATTGCCGGATTCCAAGAGCGCTGTATGCGACGTTTTATGCAAAAGCGTGCGGCTTGGAGAATGCGACTATAAAAGCGTGCAAAACAAACTCATTTTGAGAGGAAATCTCTTTGCGTCAATACTTTACACCAGTGAAAGTATGATAGAAAGCGCAGAATTTGAGCTTCCGTTTACGGAAATTCTCGACCTGCCCGGACTGAATCCCGAAACCGGAATAATGCTTGACGCATGTGTCGGAAACTACGATATCGGCATTGACAACGATACCAGCGGTATACGCCGCATGGTAAATATCTCTGCAAATGTAACGGTCAACATCTCCGGCAGCGAGTGTATCTCTATGAGCGTTGTGACAGACGCATTTTTCCCGCGCAAAAATATGCAGTGCGAAAAACGCGCGCTAAAGCTTAATTCCATCTGTGCCACGCGCTGTGACGAAATATACATCAAGGAAACACTTTCGCCGCGTGAGGCATCCACCATCGAAAAGGTATGCTCCGTAACAGGAAACGCGCGGATTGACGAAACACACTGGAGCGGTGATTCTCTTAAAATAAGAGGAACTGTTCACGCATCCATGCTCTACATTTCGCTCGACGGACCGGATTGCGTTTCAGTCGATATTCCCTTTGAGCACAGCCTTGAAGTGCCAGAGTTTTCCGGAGGCGAAGTCTGCGCTGCAGCCTCGCTTCTTCGCATGAGCTACACTATTACTTCTGCAGTAGCCGTTGAGGTTCGTGCTGCGCCTAAGCTGTGCGTAAGCTGCGAAAAAAGCGCGGAATTAACACTTGTCACCTCTGCGGTTCTGGACGATTCGCCGATGCCTCCGCGACCGAGCGTTCTCATCACTTTTGCGGAAGAGGATGACACGCTCTGGAACGTGGCAAAGCATTACAATGTGGCTATTGACGAGCTCTGCGCCGCAAATGCAATCGAAAACACTGCCGCGCTTAAAAAAGGCGAAAAACTAATTATTCCTACATAAATATTCGGCACAGCGTGCGCTGTGCCGAATGCTTTTATTGAAGTCTTTTACGAAGCGCGTCACCCATTTCCTCGTATCCGGGTTTTCCGAGCAGTGCAAACATGTTTTTCTTATACGCCTCAACACCTGGCTGGTCAAACGGATTTACGCCGAGAAGATACCCGCTTATGCCACACGCCTTTTCAAAGAAATAGATTAAATTGCCCAGACAATACTCATCCATTTTTTCTACTTTCAACATCAAATTGGGAACCGCGCCGTCGGTGTGAGCCAAAAGAGTCCCACTCGCTGCTTGAGCATTTACAAAGCTTACGGTTTGCCCTGCCAAAAAATTAAGCGAATCCACGTTGTCCTTATCGTTTTGTATTATAACATCCTTACGCGAATTTTCAAAGAACAACACCGTCTCAAACATTATACGCAAACCGTCTTGTATATACTGACCCATTGAATGCAGGTCGCTCGAAAAATCAACCGCAGCAGGGAAAATACCCTTGCCATCCTTACCCTCGCTTTCCCCGTAAAGCTGCTTCCACCACTCTCCGAAGGAATGTACTGCCGGCTCGTAATTTACCATAATTTCTATAGTCTTCCCCTTGCGGTAGAGGGCATTGCGCGCCGCCGCATAACGATAGCAGTCATTTTTTTGCAAATCGCATACCGAGTATTCCTCTCGCGCATCGGCAGCTCCCTGCATAAGCGCGTCAATATCGGCTCCGCTCGCCGCAATTGGCAGCAATCCAACCGCCGTAAGTACGCTGTAACGGCCGCCGACATCGTCCGGCACAACAAATGTTTCATAACCTTCCGCATCGCAAAGCGCTTTAAGGGCGCCACGCGCCTTATCAGTCGTGGCAAAGATTCTCTCCTTTGCGCCCTCTTTACCGTACTTTTCTTCTAACAGCGCGCGAAAAACCCTAAACGCTATTGCCGGCTCTGTCGTTGTGCCGCTCTTAGAAATGATGTTTACGGAAATATCCTTGTCTTTAACCGTCTCTATAAGGTCTGCAAGATACGTCGCACTGATATTGTTCCCTGCAAAGAAAATTTGCGGCGCACCTTTTCTCCCGGCTTCACATGCATTGTAAAAACTATGACTCACCATTTCTATCGCCATTTTTGCGCCCAGATACGAGCCGCCTATTCCAATCACCACAAGTACATCGGAATTTCTCTTTATCTTCTCAGATGCAGCCTTTATCCGCGCGAACTCGTTTTTGTCATAGTCCACCGGGAGGTCAACCCAGCCGAGAAAATCGCTGCCTAAACCCGTTTTTTGGTGCAGCGCGTCATGCGCTGTGTGCACATACGGCGCAAGTGCGCTTATCTCCTTCTCCGAAATAAACGGCGCCGCTTTTGAAGAGTCAAATTTGATTTTCGTCATTACGTATTACCCTCTTTCGTTTTTTTGCTTTTGATTATATTACCATTGCTTTGCGCCAAAGTCAAGATGCGCTTTATCATGTCTGCGCCAAAAGCGCCGCCGCCGCGATTGCACATTCAACCCTTTTCTTCTCCATCTCACAGGCAATGGAATACGGTTTTTCAATATCACCGTTCATCTGATATGCGTTTGCGGCACATCCGCCGCTGCAATAAAAACGCGCCCAGCATTCGGAGCATCCCTTCTTTGTGTATATATTGCTCCTCAAGAATTTTTCACGTACCGCGCTGTTAGTTATGCCTCTAAACACATCACCCATCTTAAACGATTTATCCGAAACAAACTGGTGGCACGGATATATGTCCCCATTGGGCGTCACTGCGGCGTACTCATGTCCGCTGCCGCACCCCGCTAAGCGCTTGTATGCGCACGGTCCCTGTTCAAAATCTATCATGAAGTGGAAAAAATTATAGAATCCGCCTTCTTTACGTGTTTTCACTAAATCAAGAGCGAGCTGTTCGTACTGCTTGAAAATTTCCGGCAAATCACTTTCACAAAGCGCATAGCTCTCATTTGCCTTCGCCACAACAGGCTCCACGCTTATTTGTTCAAACCCGAGCGAGTGTATATGCTTAACGTCATTCAAAAAGTCAAGATTGTCGCGCGTGAAAGTACCGCGAACATAATAACTCTTTTCTCCGCGCCCCTTCACAAGCTTTTGGAACTTCGGCACTACCGCGTCATAGCTGCCGCTCCCGTCCAGGCGCACACGCACACTATCGTGCACCTCTTTTCTTCCGTCAAGAGAGAGCACCACGTTAGACATGTTTTCATTTATATACTCAATCTTTTTATCGTCAAGCAACATGCCATTCGTTGTAATTGTAAAACGGAATTCCTTGTCGTGCTCGCGCCCTTGCTCTTTTGCATAATTTGTAATTTCACGCACTGTATCAAAATTCATCAGCGGCTCGCCGCCGAAATAATCTATTTCAATATTCCGGCGGTTTTTGCTTTCCTTGATAACAAAGTCTATCGCCGCCTTGCCTACCTTTGCGCTCATAAGTTCCCGCTTACCCATATACTCTCCGCCGTGCGCAAAGCAATACCTACAGCGCAGGTTGCAATCGTGCGCGATGTGAAGGCACAGCGCTTTTATAACGCTTTGTTTTTCCCAGTGGTTCGCTATTTCCCTGTACACATCGGGAGTAAACAGCTCTCCTCTGTCTTTGAGCATCAAAAGTTCAGCTTCAGCCTCGCTCATCTGAGCGCCGACATATTCCCCGCTCTCGGTGAAATTGTCAAGCGCGTTATACGCCGTTTCTGAAAGCACATGTACCGCGCCGCTCGCAATGTCCGCCACACAAAAGATTCCGAGTACGCTAAATTTATGTATTCTGGGCAATTATATCATTCCTCCGCAAAAAAGGCTGCCTCATGGGCAGCCCTCGCATATTTTCATCTGTTTTTATTCTCGCACTTTTGGTTTGCTACAGTACACGACGTTTTGCACGCGCTCTGACAAGAGGTTTGGCACTCGCCGCAACCGCCTTTTTTAACAGATTTAGTAAGACTTGCACTTGTAAGCGTCTTCACATGCTTCATACCACAAAGCCCTCCTTTATTACATCATTGTATTAAATATACCACGCGCCGCTCGTGTTGTCAACACATTTTTACGCTATTTTTCGCGCCGCAGATTAATGCCGACTATTCCTCCCGCACCACCGGAAATCAGTCCGTAGAGTACGCCGAGAAGCGTATGTATATTTATATCTATCCCGTCATAAATCAGAAAACCTGCGCTGTAAAGCATAAGCATATAGAGCGCACCTGCGGCAGCGCCGTAAAGGTACCCAAAACGCCGGCTCCTCATTGAACAAAGCATACCCGCAAGCGCAATCGAGATATAATTTACCGCTCGTACCGATATGGAAACATACTTTTCATCAATCGGCGAATAGCAAAACACCACCGCCAGCAAGGCAAGCAAAACTACCGCAAAGAGAAACGCCAGCAAAATATTCTTCAAGCAGCGCTTTATCCCAAGCGCGCTTTCCTTACGCGCCTCGTCTATTTTCATCATCTCAAAAACCTCCGAACACGCTTTTTGGTAAAGCATATTCGGAGGTTTTCTCTTTTATTACGCCTTGTTAACCGAACCGAAGATTTCCATTTTTTCCTTAACTGTGGCCTTAATAGCTTCAAATCCGGGTGCAAGAAGCTTTCTGGGGTCAAAGCCCTTGCCCTGAAGGTCCTTACCTTCTTCGATATATTTGCGTGTGGCCGCCGCAAAAGCAAGCTGGCACTCTGTATTAACATTGATTTTCGCAACGCCGAGCGAAATAGCTTTCTTAATCATATCAGTGGGGATACCCGTACCGCCGTGAAGCACAAGCGGCATGTTGCCGGTCGCTGCCTTTATCTTCTCAAGCGTATCAAAGTCAAGACCTTTCCAGTTCTCCGGGTACTTGCCATGAATGTTGCCGATACCTGCCGCAAGCATTGTCACGCCGAGAGCCGCGATTCTCTTGCATTCTTCAGGGTCTGCAATGTCTCCGTTGCCGATAACGCCGTCTTCCTCGCCGCCGATTGCACCGACTTCCGCCTCAACAGAAAGTCCTAACGCATTCGCCTGCGCGACAAGCTCCTTTGTTTTTTCAATATTCTCATCAATCGGATATTTGGATCCGTCAAACATAATAGACGGAAATCCCGCTTCAATGCAGGCCTTTGCACCTTCGTAGGAGCCATGGTCCAAATGAACGGACACGGGGACTGTGATGTTCAGGCACTCAATCATTCCGCGAACCATGCCCATTACCGTTTTGTAGCCCGCCATGTACTTGCCTGCGCCTTCGCTGACGCCCAAGATTACAGGTGAGTTGTTTTCCTGTGCCGTAAGAAGGATGGCCTTTGTCCACTCAAGATTGTTAATGTTAAACTGACCAACCGCATACTTACCGTCACGTGCTTTTTCGAGCATTTCCTTTGCCGATACTAACATAACACTACCTCCCAATTCTTTTGTTCTAAAAATATATTCTCTTAAAAAAGCTTTTTCCCTCCATTTAATTTTCCGAAAGTTAACCAAATTTCGACCGCAGCGTCAAGTCCCTTGTGTACATATTTACCTCCGGTCTCAAATAGAATAGATATGAAAGGACTGAAGTCAAATGAAAAAAAGCCCCAAGCTGTATGTTTTTCGAGGAAGATGCATCCTGCGCACGCTTCTGCTCGTTTTCACCGCGCTATTCGGCGTGCTGTGCGCCTCGCTTCCGATAAATCTGCCTCCCTCCTCCGCCTTGACAAACGCTCTGCTCGCCCGCGGACTGCTGCTGTCAAGTCCAACGGATGCGCGCATATCATTCCTGATGAAACTGGCCTTGCCGGCTTTTGCCGCAATGGAAAAGCCACTTGCGTCCGAACCCTCCGCAGCCGTTTCCGCCGCTCCAAGCGAGCCCGTTTCTGAACCTACGGACGCGACGAACGAAGCAACATATCAGACAACCTCGCAAAAAGGGTACACTTCCATCGAAGGACTTTACATAAATAACCAGACAGAGTACGCCTTTGACATAAAGCAGCTGCTCGAAAAACCGCTTTCGTTTGCCGTAGGCACACAGCCTCTCGTTTTGATTGTCCACACCCACACAAGCGAAAGCTACACGCCCAGTCCTAATTTCCAATACACGCCTACGGACACAGACCGCACCGAGGACATTAATTTCAACGTGGCACGAGTAGGCGTAAACATTGCGCAAAAACTCCAAGCCGCCAATATCCCCTACATACACGACAAGGCGATAAACGACTATCCTTCTTACAGCGGAAGCTATGCCAAAACTCTCACCCTTATAGAATCGTATTTGGAAAAATACCCCTCGATAAAGGTTGTATTAGATATTCACCGCGATTCCATCATGCGCTCTGACGGTACAAAAATGAAAGCTGTCTGTACTATAGACAATGAAAAGACTGCGCAGATAATGCTTGTTGTCGGGACGGACGGCAGCGGGCTTGAACATCCGGCATGGCGCGATAACCTCTCCTTTGCACTGAAGCTGCAATATGCAATGAACGAAATGTTCCCCACCCTCGCACGTCCCGTCAATCTGCGCAAGCAGCGGTTTAACGGGCATACCGCGCCGGGTGCGGTTATCGTCGAAGTGGGCAGCGATGCAAACACCATGGAGGAAGCCCTTTTGGGAGCAGATAGGTTCAGTGAGGCGCTCATAGAAGTATTAAGCGCCCGCTAAGCTTTTTCCCCGCTTTCTGCTGCCGTGTCCTCTCCGCTGTTAAAATATGCCTGCGTTTCTTCCGGCAGATTCTTCGCTCTGAGCCGCTTTTCGCAAAATGACTTGACAAGCATATAAATAACCATGAACACCGGTACTCCTATCAGCATTCCGACAATGCCCCATAACTCGCCGAAAAAGAGTATTGACATCATTACAAACAGACCGTCTAAGCCTGTCGTATGGCTCACAATTCTTGGCTTCAAAAGATTGCCGTCAATCTGCTGAAGTACAACTATAAAAATGACAAACACCAAACACTTTATCGGGCTCTCCATAAGTATCAAAAAGCCACTCGGTATCCCGCCTATGAACGGACCGAAAAACGGGATTATATTTGTTACGCCTACGATGACGCTTACCAGCAGCGCATAGGGCACCTGCAAAATTGAAAGTCCTATAAAGCACGCCATTCCGATAATAATAGAATCCAGCGCCATGCCGCTCAGGTATCCGCCGAAAGTCTTATGCGCAACCATCAGCACCTCCGCCGTTTTTCGCGTTATATTGCTGCCGAAAACCGCGTTTGACAGTTTGCGTACGCGCGCATTAAGTTTCTCTCTTCCGCTGAGGATGTATATCGACACAATAAGTCCGAGCGAGATGTTTATCATGGTGCTTATTACACCGGCTATGCCCGACGTAAGATTTGTCACAACTGTACTGAAGTACGGCATAACATCCGTCTGCAGCCAGCTGGAAGCGTACTGCACCGCGTTCTCATACATCTCTCGGGCAAAACCGCCGAAGGGCAGCTCATCATCCAAAAAACCTTCAAACCATTTCGCCCCGTTCTCCAAATAGGCGGGTGTTCTGGTCACAACCCGCTCTGCGCTTTGGTAAAGCTGCGGCACAATCATGAAAAGCAAAATTGTCACAAAAGCGACCGCCGTCGCAAGCGCGCAAGCCACCGCAACATAGCGGGGCGTACGCGGGTTCTTGGGCTTCATTAACTTACAAAAAACCTTTTTCTCATAAAAATTTGTAAGCGGAAAAAGTATATACGCGAACACCATGCCGAAAACAAGCGGGATAATCCCGTTAAGCATAGAATCGCCCCAGCCCATGATTATCTCCCAGCTCGGCATCACACGGGAAATTAAAATACTTGCGGCTATAACAAGAAATGCCGTCACACCCCAATAGAGGTATTTCTTATCCCATTTATATTTCATCTGTTCTCCGCCTTTCTCATTCGCAGCATTGAGTCTTCACAAACATCCTGTTCCATCTCCATGTAGATGGTCTGCGCAGCGTGCGGGGCGCTGTCTATCTTTTCCCGCTCATTGTTCCAGAGGCGCTTTACCTCCTGCTTGAAATACGGTTTGAGGGGAGAAATAACCTCCACCTCGTCTCCCACGGAAAACTTATTTCTCTGCTCAAGGCGCGCAATGCGGGTTTTCGTGTCATACTCGCGAACTATCGCCGCTATGTTATAGTCTCGTATGTATGAGCTTGAGCCGAAAATCTGCTCGCCCTTTGGCGGCATCTCATAGAAAAACCCTGTGTCGTATTCGCGGTGGCTTACCTTACAAACCTCGTCCAAAAGCGTGCTGTCAAACGGCTTGCCCGCCTTATAGTCGTCGATAGCCCGCCTGTAAGCGGCCACAACGGTGGCAACATAGAACTCGCTCTTTACTCGCCCTTCTATCTTGAACGATGCGATTGAGCTCTCAATAAGCTCACCCATGTGTGAAATCATGCACAAATCCTTGGAGTTCATTATAAATGTACCGCGCTCATTCTCAAAAACTGGAAAATACTCCCCTGGACGCTTTTCCTCCATAAGAGCATACTTCCAGCGGCACGGGTGCGAACACGCGCCCCGATTAGAATCGCGGTGCGTCATGTAGTTGCTCAGAAGGCATCTGCCCGAATAAGACACGCACATCGCCCCGTGGACAAATACTTCCAATTCACACATTCCTTTTACTTTGCGCCCAATCTCGCGCAGCTCCTCAAGCGACAGCTCGCGCGCCGTCACAACGCGCTTTGCGCCCAAGTCCGCCCACGCCTTCACGCTCATATAATTGGTATTATTCGCCTGCGTACTCACATGTATCTGAAGCTTCGGCGCCACCAAACGACACAGCGCGAATGCGCCCAAATCAGATATTATAACGGCGTCGGCCTGTATTTCTTCAAGGAACGCAAAGTATTTGCGCATCTGCTCAATATCCGAGTTGTGCGCTATAATGTTAGCCGTAACATACACTTTTTTCCCCATGCTGTGCGCATACTCTATCCCTTCGCGCAGCTCACCGGGCGTAAAATTATCGGCTGCGGCACGCAGGGAAAAAGACTCCCCTCCGACATAAACCGCGTCGGCGCCGTACTTCAGCGCAATTTTTAACTTGTAGAGATTGCCGGCAGGGGCAAGCAGCTCGCACATATTCTATCTCCTTACCGAAATTGCCGCCCCGTCGCCTACAGGCACAAGGCAGGTCGTGTATTCTTCGCACGCGGTTATTTTTTCTATATAGCTTCTGAGGCGCTCTACTATCGTTATTTTCCGCCTGACCACAAGCGAATCATCTTCCGTCATGCCCCGAAAAAGAACATTATCCGAAAAAAGCATCCCGCCAGGACGAAGCAGCTGTGTTATCCGCGGCAAAAACTCTATGTACTGCCCCTTTGCCGCATCTAAAAACACAAAGTCAAACGTCCCGTCAAGCCACATTAGAACTTCTGCGGCTTCGCCCGCGACAACACTTATCCGCTCCGCCATATTGACCGCAAAAATGTTGTCAATCGCCCTGTCGGCAGCCTTTTGGTAACGCTCTATAGTGATTATTTTAGCGCACGGCGCGTGTGAGGCCATAAGTATCGCACTGTAGCCTATCGCTGTTCCGATTTCCAGAATCCGACGCGGCTTTTGCGCCTCTATCATCGTAACAAGCAGCTGCGCTGTATCCGGTGCAACAATGGGCGCATAAGACTCTTCCTTGGCCGCTTCCTCGCGCAGGCTTTTCAAAAACTCGCTCTCGCCGTAAGGCGTTTTGGCAAAACTCAACGCAACACCCTCGTTTCACAAACAACAAAATCCATTCCGACATCGCCCGCGTGTACAGGCAGTGAGTCTACTATCTGGCAATCAAACGCCGCGCCAATCTTTACGGCGCGAATGTTTCTCAAAAAAGCGTCGTAATATCCCTTGCCGTAGCCGATGCGGTTTTTCGCTTCATCAAAAGCCACGCCCGGCACAATCACTGCGTCTATAGACTCCGGCTCGGCAAACTGCGGATTTACAGGCACGCGCACGCCGAACTCGCCTTCCACGGTATCATCCGAATACTCGGCGGCAAGAATTTTCCCGTTTCTTGTAACAGGCACAAAAAACTCCTTGTCGTCCGCCAAAAGCTCCGTAACGTCCGCCTCGCCTTTAATCGGAAGGTATATCATCACACGCTTTGCCGCGGCATATGATTTCAGACATCGCAATGCGGCCGAAATTGCAGCGCTGCTGCCTCCGCACCGTATGCGCATTTTTATGAGCAGCCCCCTGTCAATCATAGCAGCGCATCGAGCGGAGTATTTCACTTGGGTCTTTCCCAAACGCCCTAACTATCTCTGCGGCAAAATCCCATGTAGTCCCCGGTGCAACAGAGGTAATAATATTCCCATCGCGCACGGCGCGCTTCTCGGACAGTTTCGCCCCGATAAGCTCCTTCGCGTACGAGGGAAAGCATGTGGCATCTTTCCCCTGCAAAAGCCCCATTCTGCCGAGTACTGCCGGTGCGGCGCAAATTGCAGCGATAAAAAGTGAATTGTCCCGCGCGAACTCAAGCAAAGCGCGCACCTTTTCATTCTTCTCCAGATTCGCCGCCCCCGGCATACCTCCCGGAAGTATAAACATCTGGGCTCTGTCCGGCTCCACTTCGTCTATGGTTATATCTGCTTGCACAACTATTGCATGCGCTCCGCGAACAGCCTTGTCCGCGAGCGACACCGTCAAGACATCCAGCTTGGCACGGCGCAGAATATCAACGGTCCCCACCGCCTCCGTTTCCTCAAAACCCTCCGCAAGAAATAAATATATCATTTTTTCATACCTCCACTGCCGCATATTTTTCCACAAGAAGTATCGGGCGGTAACTCTCTTTCGCGCGCTTTAAGCCTTCTATGCCCATATCCTCCTCGCGGTTTATATACGCGCAGCCGCTCCACTCGTTTTCGCAAAAGAGCTTATTTATCGCGGCATACGCGCCTTTTATCTCCTCGTCCGCCTTTTCAATCTGCACCAATGCCATATCATCGGACAGCTTTTCCCCAAAGCTCATCGCGACAATTTTACCGCCGATGCGTATAACAGCGCCAAGCTGATTGAGCGCCTCGTAGTTCTCAAAATACCGCTCCATGGCGCAAAGCTCAAACTCATTTATGTTTTGCTTCTTCTCTCTCACCCACTTATACATGAGCGGCGCGCATTCGGAGAGCACCGTTTGCAGGTTGGGCCTCTCATAACAAAAATCATACGAAGCCAAAAAAGTATTCCAATGGTTCTTTTTTGAGTGATACTTCTTTCCTGAAAGCCGTATCAAATCCTCGGTCTTATATACATAATCCCACAGGTCGCGGCGCGGCTTAAACTCAAAACGACCCGGGAAAAGCGCTTCAATCTTCTCCCTGTCCTTCGCCGTCACAAAACGCAAAATCAGCTTCTGTCCCCGCTCGTGCGCCAATGCAAAGAGTTCGCCCATCGCCTCTCTAAAATCCCCCTCGCCCGCCGGTACTCCGTATTCGGGCAGTACAGGGTCTATGTTGTAGCGCGTAAAGTAAAAGCCCTTGTCAACTGCCGTCTCCATTTTGTAGTAGTCATTCCAGATAAATGTGGTTGCAAAAGATTCTTCGCTGTTTGACTTATCCCGCGCCGCGTGATATGAATCAAAAGCTTTTTTGCGAGAAATATCAAGCTTGCTAAAATTAATCAAAATTTATCTCCCCGATATTCATTACGTTTTTGTTCTGCTTTGCCGCAGCTCATTTTACCTTCCGGACACGGCCCTGACACGCAAGGCGGGCCGCTCGCGGCAAACAGCGTCGGCGCCACGGCTTTTACGAGGCGGAGCATCTCGTCCGCCAAGCGGCGAATCTCCCATTGCGCCCTCTCACAACAGCGCAGTGAGAAAAAGTTTTCCAGCGACCTTGCGTTCATTGTGACCACCATTTTAGTTTCACAAGCATTGGGCAGCACATAGCGCGCATCCTCAATCGCTCTTTTTTGCGCTGCGATTTTCGCCTCCGCTTCACCCATTCCGGCGGCAAGCATCATATCCAGATGCTTCCTTTCGAGCAGTTTGCTGAGCGCTATGTAGTCTTCCCTGTCGCGCTCCATGGCGCGAAGGAATATAGCTTTCGCTTCTTTTGTTTCCTCTATTTTCGGCGGAATCACAAACTCGAATCCGTCCTCCGCCACATATCTCTGGCTCTTTACGCTGTATGAGGCAATTCGATGCCGCGTGATTTGGGCAAGCAAACTGCGGCTCACTCCCTCTATCGAAAACGTGAACGACACGTGTTCGATGGGACTGGCATGCCCCATACTCATGAGCATCTTAATAAAACTCCTTGTTTTTTCTTCGTCCAAATTTTGCATTATCCCGCTTGCCGGACTTTTTGAGTAGCATAGCTTTGCCGCAGCCGCTACAACTTTTTCCGGTTCCGGAGTATGGCAGATAAGTTCTACCTTCATTTGTATTTCCTCCCCTTAAAAATAACCTTCAACGCAAAGCGCGGCAGCGCGGTCATCCTAATTATTCGTGAAGGTTCTTTTTTCAGCCTGTACAGCCATTCTATGCCATGCTTTTGGTAGAATTCCGGTGCGCGTGTGCTGTTGCCCGCAAGAACATCTAACGTTCCGCCCGCACCTATGGCAAGCTTTATGTTAAGGCGTTCTCTGTTCTTTATCATCCACTTCTCCTGGCGCGGGAAGCCAAGGCACACCACAAGCAGCGCCGGTGAAAGCGCATTTATTTCAGCGATAACTTCATCGTCGTTTTTGAAGTACCCGTCATGCGTGCCGACAATGCGAATGCCGGGATAGCACTCACGGCATTTTTCGGCGGCTTTCTCCGCCACAGTGGGCTTTGCGCCTAAAAAGTAAACTGTATGCTCCGTCCCCGCAATGCGCGAAAGCAGCTCACAGACCAAATCAAACCCCGCCACACGCTCCGAAAGCGGTCTGCCCACAAGCTTGGCCGCGTATACAACGCCTATCCCGTCCGGCACAACCATATCGGCGCTGTTCAAAACACGGCAAAACTCCTCGTCGCGCGATGCGGCAAGAATCATTTCGGAGTTCGGCGTAACAATTATTTTCGGCTCGTCCGAGTTAAGAAATTCCATCGCTTTTCCGGCGGCGCCTTCAAAATCGACTGCCGACACTTTAACACCCAAAATACTGACCGGGTCCGGCATAACCTCACCTCACCGTCTTTTTTTGTATTATAACACAAATCGGCAATAAAATGCAATAGCCTTTGTCGGTATGATGGCAAACATCAATCAGCCTCTCATCGTACTTTCACTAACTTCACAGCAATCTTGCCCGCTTCGCGTCAATCTTTGATACCTCTCCATCAAATCAGCCACGCAGCTTGCTTCAGTCGTGTCCTTAATAGAATAGCCGTAGGCCTGCATAACGGCGCGGTCGTTATCCCTATGCGTTTTGAGCAATTCCGGCGGCATGGTAAGCGGGTCGTAGAGGTCGGCAAGACTGCTGTCCGTGAAAAGCTCGCGGACATCCAAAATGGTCTGTGCGGTCCGCTCGATTTTCGCCTTCTGTTCATCGGTAGGTTCAGGCCACGGGAAGTTGTTGTAGACGATATCTTTAGAATAGCGATAATCACTTTTTAATCTGCCGCAGACCGTCCGCATCCAAGCGTTATGAACATTTGACGTAAGAACGCCAAAATTATATAAAGTCGCTTTCGGAATCAGGAAAAGCAAATCGCTGGCAACAGTTGTTGCTGGCAAAAAACCGATAGGAATATATCTGCGCCGTTCAGAAGATACTTTCGGCACGGCAATATACTGTGTATCTGGCTGTGCAATTTGGCAAAACAGCATTGGTGTATCTGCAAATTTTCTTGTTGCAGCGGCAACACTGTTTGCACGGAACTCTCTAACAGCCTCAATTCGCTTAACGACCGTGGGACATTGCTTAACTTCGCTTGGGTTAGCGCCTTGAAGCCACAAACACCAACGAGACTTTTTGTTAATGAACTCATATGAGCCTATGTAGGGACGTATCCACTTTTCAGCTAATGGTTCAGCCTTTAGTAAGTCCTCGCGCTCCTCATCGGAAAGGACAAAGCCGCCGCCATCTCTCGGCATACTTCCAAAGCGCATGGCAGGCACATCACATAGAGGCGCTGAATGGCTTTCTATAAAAACATTCGGTGCATCAGCAAGATAAGAGTTAATGTTTTTTACTTTTTTTACTTTGTGTTCACTATCGTCTGTGAAGATTTTTTTGTTATCAGTATCAAACAAAGAGAATCCCACGATGACGCAATGTACCGCAGCTTTTCCCTTTGCCTCATTGCTCCAGACAAAAGAGTGGTATGCAAAATGAATTACAAGCCCATCGTCAAACAGCGGTTTCCAAAGCGTAACCGCCTGCCGTCCTTGCACGATAGAATTTGTTGACACAAAAGCTGTCTTAATCTGTGTGTTTTCCATATAGGAAACAGCCTTCCTATACCAAGCAGATACATAATCCAACTCACCAACGCCTTTTGTATCTTCAAACACTTCAATCATATCAGACTTTTGTTCACGGCTCATCATCATGCCGCCCACAAACGGCGGATTGCCGAGGATATAGGAAAGCTCCCGCTTTGGAACGACCTCCTCCCAGTCTATCCGCAGCGCATTGCCATGCACAATTGTCGCGCTCTGCGTCAGCGGCAGACGGGCATAGTACATCCCGAACTGCTCGGCGGCACGGGTGTTCATCTGGTGGTCCATCAGCCACATACCTACCTGCGCAATCTGACATGGGAAATCCTCGTACTCAATGCCGTAAAACTGCGCCACATTGACCTTGAGCAGCGTAGAAATATCCATAATAAGCTGATTGGTGTTGACCTTCATTTTCAATATTTCAAGTTCCAGCGCTCGCAGCTCCCGGTAGGTGATGATAAGGAAATTGCCGCAGCCGCAGGCCGGGTCGAGAAACTTGAGGTCTGCAATTTTATCATGGAAGGAATCGAGCAGCGCGGGAGTGGTCTTGACGCGCTCAAATTCCGCCCAAAGCTCATCCATGAACAGCGGGTTAATCAGCTTCAAAATGTTTTCTTCGCTTGTATAGTGCGCGCCCAGCTCACGGCGCTGGTTTTTATCCATGACTCCTTGGAACATAGCGCCGAAAATAGCGGGGGAAATCTTGTTCCAGTCAAAATTGCAGCAGT
>JAUNBL010000063.1 GCA_030527235.1 Clostridia bacterium
ACATTGAATTATTTTTTTATTAAAAATGGACCATATGTTTGACAACCGCAGAAACAGTTTGGTTAAAAAATTAAAAAAAACTTGACAATGCGCTTTAAGGCGGGTATAATACCGCCATAGCCCTTTGGGACGATAGCTCAGCTGGTTAGAGTACCACGTTGACATCGTGGGGGTCGTTGGTTCGATTCCAATTCGTCCCACCAATCGGAGCAAGTAAGGCTTGCTCCGATTTTCTTTGAAATGGTTTGTGAGGTGTAAGAAATGTATGACCTTGAAAAGAAGCTTTTTGAAATGCAGGATCAAAAATACAAGGAGTTTCAGTGCCGTCTTATTCCTACAGCAGCTTCTGGTACTGTAATAGGAGTTCGCGTGCCGCTGCTTAGAAAGTTTGCCAAGGAATTTTCTAAGACGCCGCAGGCGGACGCGTTCTTGCAAGATTTGCCGCACAAGTATTATGATGAAAACAATCTGCACTGTTTTTTAATTTCAAATATAAATGACTTTGAGACCGCGCTGCGGGAGGTAAAAAAGTTTTTGCCGTATGTGGACAACTGGGCAACGTGCGATATGATGTCGCCCGGCGTGTTCAGGAAAAATATCACAGAGCTATATCCCGAGATTGAGCTGTGGCTCAATTCATCTCACACATATACGATTCGATTCGCTATTAAAATGCTGATGAGCTTTTCGCTTGACTCGAATTTCAAGGTTGAGCAGGCGGAACGAATCTGTAAAGTAATGTCCAAAGAATACTACGTCAATATGATGATTGCATGGTACTTTGCAACGGCGCTCGCCAAGCAGTATGAGGCGGCAGTGCGGATTATAGAAGAAAAACGGCTGTCGGTATGGGTGCATAATAAAAGCATACAAAAGGCAATCGAAAGCTATCGCATAACAGATGAGAGAAAAAAATATCTGCGCGCGCTTAAACAGTGAATACATACGGCCGCTGTGAAAAAACAGCGGCCGTATGTCGTTTTTTAATTCTGCTTGGTTATTGGTTTAATCAGCGGCCGCATTGGTGTTGCCCATAAAAACGCGGCGCTCTTTTGTGTGCCTTCGGGTGCGGCAAGCGAGAAGGATAATCCGTCTTTTGAATCGTGAACATCGGCGCTTAAAAGTATGCCGTCGAGATTGTAATGGGCGATATATACATTTCCGGAATTATAATCTACCGATGCAGTCTCGCCGTCAAACGTCATCAGATATTCAATGCAAAGCATCGGAGGTGAGGCAAGCGTATCGGTGTTTTCGCGAGAGTAAAATGAGACAAGATTTCCGGTTGTACTGCCGTCGGTATCAGCGGCAAGAACAAAGGAAACGTCGCCGCCGGAGGACGAGTCTTTGATATAATCAGTAACATCAAACGCAAGCGACTTGTGAGCATTTGCTTCGGCAAGGGAGATGGAGCAAGTGGCTATCTGCGGCCCCTTGTCGGGCACAGCGGCGTCTGTTTCGCTCCATTCGGAGTCCGCCTCGTACAAATGCACTATCGTATTGCCGTTGTTGCCGCCCTGAGCCTTTAGGTAAAGTGATGCGCTTACAATGTTGGCGGCGTCAAGAGCAGGCAGTGTAAATTTAACATATCCGTTTCTGCGGGATGCGGCATTTGAGCCTGTCGCCCGGACAGTCGAGCTTTCTTCGAGCAGTCCGCTGCCCATGTTTACAGTTTTGTCAGCAGTCGGTGCAAGGGAAACGTCTGATTTTGTATACTCCAAAACCAAATCATTGCTGCCGTTTTGTATTAACAGCGAAAAAGTGTTATCTGAGTTAAGAGTATACGCATTTCCATTAAAAACTATATATCCGGGTGCATCTTCATAGATGTATGTGCCTGTGCTTGTCGGGTAGAGTACGTTAGTGTCGGCAATTTCCGTGCCGTTTTCATCAACATGGCGAATGTGCAGAGATGTTGCATCCTGCACCGCAGCAACCTCGTAAAGCTCAAAATCATCAAAATAAGTGGAGGTCCCAAGCCATCGTGCATAGAATATGGCGTTTGTGCTTTCGGGAGATGAGGTTAAGAGATACTGCATTTGATGCCATTGATTCTGAGGCAGACCGGTAAGGTTGCAGGAAGGAGTGTCAGTGCCTAAATTCCCCAGTCCGCCGCACGCAAGATCAACGGTTACTCCGTTTGCCGAAGCGAGTCCCACAGTGAGCGTAATGCTGTCAATTCCGGAATAGCGCCAGAAAGACAGAATGTATTGCTTTGAGCTTCCGCTGTTGTTTAAGGGAAATTGTCCTACAATATTGGACGCGCTTGTTCCGCTGCCGTTAGCGTTGGAGAGTATGGAATAGATGCCGTCGTGAGACTGTTCATTTGTTCTTGAAAACGTACCCAGAGAGGTGATTGCCGAACCATTCCAGGTACCCCATGAAGATGTGTCTGTCTCAAAGCTTGGATTGGGCACGAGGTTTTCGCCGCTCACCTTGTTATACACAACACCGTCTATAACGAAATCATATTCCATCTCCGCTGCCGCAATAACATAATCCCCGTCGCGGACAAAGGGGACATCGATGCCGTTAAGTGTAACTGACACGGCGTTCGGAGCATATATTCGTATGCCCGAACTCTCATCTGTAGAAGGTATCAGCATACTTCCGTCAAGCGCAAGCGCCTCACCGTTTATACGGGCGGAAATGTCGCTTACAGAATAAGGACATTCAATCAAGGCGACGCCGTTATGCGTAAGATTGCTGCCGCCAATCGCGATATACATATCGGCTGCTGCGTAAGCGCATTTTCCGTCGTATGTATACGCACCGAACGCGCGCTCGGAAATGCTGTCGTGTGCGTTGTAGAAATAGCTCTCATTGCCGTCGATTGTGAATTTGACCGCGCTGTAGTCAAGGTCGGATGAAAGCTCCTGTGAAGCTATATTCACGTTCTCATTTGCACGTGTGGGATAGAGTATAGTGTCAAACTTTGCGGAGACGGCGTTCTGTGAAAAGCTTGCGTACTTAGATGCTGCTGCGAGTCCGTAGTCAGCGCTGTGGTAGCCGTCTTTGACCGACGCGTTCGCGCTCGGGCTCGATATAGTTATATTGGCGCGGTCCGCAAATGCCGTAGAGACATTATTGCCATTTGCCGCGGCGTTTGACGAGGGCATAAAATGCCAGTTTTGCAGATAGGTGTAGCTTGAAGAGGATGTGTTGTTAATGTCATCCGATACGATGGCAAAGCCGTCTTTTATGAAGAGAATGCTTCTTGTGTGAATTATATTAGAATATCCGTGTTGGGCGCTTTGCGCAAAATCAAAAGAGCCGTTTGATTGCCAGTAGGAGAAATCCTGCCCGCTTTGGGAGTGGTCGCCCATACTCAATCCAGAGACTTCAACAGTGTTATGCGCTTGCGAATATCTCAGAAGTGTGAAAAGAGAACTGCCGCTGTAACCGTAGCGCCCACTGTCTACAAGCAGAGGCGAGCCGTATGCGTAAAGCAGCATCTGTGCGCTGTCCGGATGTGCATGTCCATCGGCGTTGTTGGTGTGGAAATTAATGTATACATCGTTTTCCTTATCCCAGCCCGAGCGCATTGTTGCCCAATGCGCATCCGAATAGTACCTGGAATTGTAGAGTGCGGTTCCCTCGGCAGACGAGGAGGTAAAGCAGCGGAGCATATCGTCGTTAAGATATTCGCCTATGCGCAGGAACACGTGCGACTGGTCCTTATAGTTAGAATCTCCGATATTGGTGTCATATCCGTCAGGATAACACATGTCCATAGCGTAATAAGTTGCATGGCGGAGCTTCTCGTTGAAAATAGTATCGTAAGGGTTACCGCAGTTGTAACACATTATGGCGGCGTCGGAGTAGAGTTCCGCACACCATATTGCATATGCGGGGCCCGCCTCTTTGAATGAATAATCATCGTTGTATAAATTGTCTAATGTCCACTCGAGATTAGACTTTGCCTTTGCATGCCAGGCAGTATAGGTGGTGAACTCGGGAAAAAATTCCGCAGCCTTTGCGAAGCCTGCGTTTGCCACCACGCGCCAGTTACTCCACCAGTAGCTGCCGTTTGAAATGTCTTTTGTCGCAAGGCTGTTGCAATCTCCCCACATGTAGTTTACAAGATTGCAGAAAATGTCAGGCGTCATTGCAGGCGTGTCCAGCATGGCATAAAGAACGTCCGTCCAGCGATTCAACCGTTCGCCTGTTTCAAGAGTGCGGTTGAAACCCGCCGAGCACGCTGTTGCAAACGAATTCATCAGGAAAAGAAGCTGGGGACCATAGGCTTCGCCTTCGGGATATCCGGAAGGATCGGCAAGATATTTTTTATATTCCCACGCCATCGCCCTCGCGTACCAAAAACGGCAGGCAACATTGAGATATTCACCGTCAGAGCCGGAAGGCTTTACCCAGGTGGGTCCCGCAGCCTCTCCCTGCCAGGAATATATGCTTCCGTTAATGCCGCCCCATGTCAGCGAGGCATCGTTCCAAGTGGAGTCACCCACGCTTATAACGTGGACATCTTTTGCTCCTGTCGTGCAATCCTCCGCAAGATAAGCGTAAAGATTCAGCGTTGCGCTTTTTATACGGCCTTCAGGGATGGAGGATAACGGGAAATTGATATATGCGCGCCGTGATGCGTTACCAAACGCACCCGACGAGTCCGCTCCGTTCGCTGCGTCCTCCTTAATATACAGCTCGGTCTCCGTTGCGTAAGATGTGCTTTGGTTGCCGGAATGAATGTAGGTATCTTTGTCCGCAGCTATCCTATATTGAGCTCCGTTGTCCATTTCAATCACGAGCGTAGGATAAAACGAGCTTTCGCGAGACAGCACGATAACGGGGTAACGCTGTTTTTGCCGCGCAAAAAGCATGATTGAAATATTAGCATTGTCACGCTCGGAAACAACTTTTTGCGTAATATCCGTTTCATACCATTGCGCACTGCCGCTCCCAACGCCGGAAACAGTGAACATGCCTATCTGTACGTCAAACTCATAGGGACCTGTAATTATATTGTCAAGAGCGAGGTTTGCCATACCTATGTTGGCGTCCTTCTGTGTGATTTCAAATGCAGGTGTTTGGCCCGAAGCTTTACGCGCTATGTAATAATCGAGCAGCGCCCTTTTCGCAGAAGTGTAGTCCCCTGCGTCAACGTAAGACTTAACGGCGGAAAGCCCCGTGTGCGAGGTGTAATCAAAGCGCGAGAAAAACGCCGAGTCGTCATACGAGTAGGCGGAAGCCTTTATCGGCAGCAATGCGAACAGCGGCAACAGCAACGTTACCGCAAGAAAAATCGATAGTATTTTTGCCATATAGTCCCCTCCTAAAGTTACTCACCACTAATTTTAACAGTATTTTTGACTTTTTGCAATAAAAAGATTGCTTTAATCGTCCAAGCGTTCTGCGGTTGTCAATGATGTGACCCAAAAAAAGTTTGAGCGTTTGCGATAAAG
>JAUNBL010000064.1 GCA_030527235.1 Clostridia bacterium
TTGAATTTTGATTTTCTATTTCTTTATGGTTCACATGTATTATACCAATACATTTGCCGTTATTTCCTCATAGTGTTCTGCATGTGATACAATATGATCCAAAAATAGAAGCTGAATTTCAATGGGCAAAGAAATGGGCAAGAAGCTGTTGACTTCTCGCCCATTTCTATTTGCTCAAATCTATAAGCCCGTGTCCGCCGTGTTGCCCCATCGGCGCTCAGCAAGCTCCTGCAAACGTTTTTAATGTCAATATTGTTTACTGCTGTGACGATTGTCTGTCCTCTGTAAGTGTGAGGTCTAAAACCATTGTTTGCCCATCACGGTCAATCTCTATCTGGACAACGTCGCCTGCGGCATGCTTATCTCTCTGTGCGTTAAGCTCTGCCGACGTTGTAACCTCTACACCGTCAAATTTCAACACAATGTCTCCGCGCTTGATTCCGGCCTTTTCAGCGCCGCTGTTTTCCGTCACACCCATTACATACAGGCCGTGGTCAACAGGGAGGTCATTGTAATACGCAAGTTCCTTTGTAATCTCCCTCACGGAAATTCCAACCAGAGGACGGCCCTTGACATATCCATACTCAATAAGGTCCTGGACAATTGGCACGACCTCGTTTATCGGAATTGCAAAGCCAATGCCCTCAGTGGTTGTGGAGACAATTTTAACACTGTTTATGCCAATGATTTCTCCATAAAGATTCACCAACGCGCCGCCGCTGTTACCTGAGTTGATAGCCGCATCGGTCTGAAGCAGAGTCATTTCGCGGTCATCCACCTTCACTGTTCTGTTAACACCGCTTATTACGCCCGCCGTAACCGTGCCAAAAAGCTCATCCGCCAACGGATTGCCTATTGCGATAGCCGTTTCGCCAACCTGTACCGTATCAGAGTCGCCCAATATTGCAACGTTGTAATTGGGATTAGCCTCAACTTTTATTACAGCAATATCCGTTTTTGAATCCGCCCCTACAATGGTTGCGTCCACTTCATCGCCGTTGTTGAATTTAACTTTAATATTTGTGCCGCCGTTTACAACATGATTATTCGTCACAATGTAGCCGTCGTTGTTCAATATTATTCCGCTTCCGCCACTTGTCCCCTGCTGTGTTCCAAACCACGTTGTAGTCGTAACATTACATGAAATTCCGACTACTGCCGGACCCACGCGCTTTGCTACCTCAGCAATAGTAAGCTCGGTCTTCTCTTCACCCGTCACTGAAAGCGCCTGCGTCTGCGCCTCATTTTGCTGCTGCGACGCGCCTCTGTATATCACAACATTGCCTCCCAGCATGCGCACATAGGGGACGCATAATACTGTTGCGCCCGAAGCGACGATACCTCCTACTAAGGCTCCTATTAAAGCCATCATAAACGGATTTTTTCTTTTTCGTGTTTTGTACCTTATGTTTTCCGTGTATAAGGGCTTGGTTTCCTTCACTTCGGGCTCAATGGTTTCGTTCCAGTCGAATTCATTAAAATTAGCCATATGATTACTTCCTTTCTTCTTTGTTTATGCTTTTATTATAAACTGCTTTTTTTAAGAGAATGTGAACTCATCGTTAATTAACCGTTATTTATTCATCGTCATCTTGGTATTTTACCGACGGCAGCGTAAACGAAAAACGTGTGTACTTTCCTTCCTCACTTTCGGCATAGGCATCACCGCCATGTGCAATCATGATTTCTTTCACGATGTACAGACCCAACCCCGCGCCTTTTCTGTCCATGCTGCGTGACTTGTCGGTTTTGTAGAATCTTTCCCAGATATGGGGAAGATCTTCTTTCTTTATGCCTGCGCCGCTGTTTTCAAGAGTGATTTTCGCGTTTGCGCCTTCGTTCACGCATGTCACAGTTATCCTGCCGTTTATCGGGGTGAATTTCATGGCGTTATCAAGAAGGTTGTTCATAACGCGGTACATTGCGTCATAATCGCCTTTAACATAACATTTTTCATACGAGAAATCAAGTGTTACATCTATATTTTTTGTGGTTATGCTGCTCTCGTAAGTTATTACGGTTCTTCTTATAAGCTCATTTATATCAAACGGAACAGTGTGAAGCTGTATGCCTCCATTTTCCAGCTTTGCGGTTTCGAGCAGCTCATTGACAAGGCGGCTTAGTCTCTTTATTTCGCTCTGCACGATAGCAATGTACTTTTCATGCTCACTCGGAGGTATGGTACCATCGAGGACGCCATCCACAAACCCTGAGATAACGGTCATTGGAGTCCGTAATTCATGACTGACATTTGAAACGAACGATGAGCGCATCTGTTCCAGTTCTTCAAGAGCAACTATCATTTGGTTAAAAGATTCCGCCAACTGCCTTAATTCATCTTCTTTTGCAGCGCCAACTCTCTGGTTGAAATCTCCGCTCGCAATTTCCTTTGCCGCGCCGGACATTTCTTTTATAGGTCTCGTCATATTATTGGTCATCATAAAGGCAAACAAAATCGAAACGGCACACGCGAACAAGGAGGCCATCAAGAATATCTTCATGATATCGTCTCTTGCAATAGTTATCTGCGAAATTGAGGCAAAGCACATTGCAACACCCACAATTTCTTCGCCGCGCCTTACAGGGTGCATTACATAGAGAACCATTTCCGAAAAGGTGTTTCCCAGCTCGTCCACGCTGCAAATTGTTTTGCCTCCCAGAACTTCATCGTAAATTTCATCCGGAATCTGATGAAGCCGAAACTCAAGTACATCCGTGTTGGCGCTGACAACAACTCGTTTATTTCGATCCAGCAACAGCATGGTCGCGGCTGTCTCATTGCTAATCATTATCAGATTTTTCCTTAGAACATACTCTTGAAAAATGCCCTGATTTTCAAACATCAACTCCGTCATTTCCGCAAACTGTATAGTGCGGCGAGTGAACTCCTCTTTGTGCTCACGTACAAGATAACTGCCAAGGTACGTAAAAAGAAACATCGCTGACGTTGCCACCACTATAGAAATGGTTACAAAAGTTCCAACGCCGAATTTTGCGCGTATCGTATGCTGCACGCTACTTCACCTCGAATTTATATCCTACACCCCAAACGGTTTTGAGCTGCCATTCCCCTTCATGTCCTTCAAGCTTTTCACGCAAGCGCTTAACATGTACATCTACCGTGCGGCTGTCGCCGAAATAGTCAAATCCCCATACGTCTTCCAAAAGTTGCTCACGCGTAAACACGCGGTTAGGATGCGACGCCAAAAAATAGAGCAGTTCAAGCTCTTTGGGCGGAATTTCAAACACTTTACCCTCAATAACAAGTTCGTAGTTGGAAAGATTTATCACGAGGTTTTCATATTCAATAATTTTTTCACGTTCTTTTTCCACTTCTGGCATTGTTCTGCGAAGCACCGCCCTTACCCTGGCAATGACCTCTTTCCCTTCAAACGGTTTTACAATATAGTCGTCCGCACCAAGGTCAAGTCCTAAAACCTTGTCAAATGTCTCGCCTTTTGCCGTCAGAAATATCACAGGGATATCAGAAAACCTGCGAATTTCCCGACAAAGCGATATACCGTCCATCTCGGGCATCATTATGTCAAGCAATATCAAATCAAGACGCTCTTTTCGTATTGCTTCAAGCGCCGTCTCACCATCGTAGCATATTAGATACCCAAAGCCTTCTTTTTCCAGATAAATCCGAAGAAGCTCGCAAATGTTTTTGTCATCATCAACAATGAGAATTTTCTGCCTAATATTCGCCATAGGTTCTCGCCGCCTTTCAAAATGTTTATGTCGCTCGCAAAAAAGTATTGTTTATTTATCTCTTTCATTGTATAATACACTTATAAGCTTGTTATGTACTATTTATTAACAAAAAATGAATTTTCGGAGGTCTCTGTTAATGAAACTCGGTATAGTTGGTCTTCCAAACGTGGGGAAAAGCACGCTGTTTAACGCTATTACAAAAGCCGGAGCCGAAAGCGCTAATTATCCGTTTTGCACTATTGAGCCAAACATCGGCATCGTCGCTGTTCCTGACGAAAGGCTTGATGTGCTCGCCAAGATGCATTCTCCGGAGAAGGTTACCCCTGCAACGGTCGAGTTTGTTGACATCGCGGGGCTTGTACGCGGAGCTTCGCGCGGAGAAGGTTTGGGCAATAAATTTTTATCGCATATACGTGAAGTAGACGCAATTGTCCACGTCGTGCGCTGCTTTGACGACACGAACATAGTACATGTAGACGGAAGCGTAGACCCCAAGCGCGATATAGAAACAATTAATATTGAACTGATTTTTGCGGACATCGAGAGCGTGGATAAACGCATCGAGCGGACGGCAAAGATGATGAAGTCGGGCGACAAGCAATATGCCGTGGAGCTTGATTTTTGGAAAAATGTTAAATTACACCTTGAAAGCGGGAAACCTTTGCGCGCCATGGAGCTTTCCGACAGCGAGCAAATTATTGCAAACTCACTTGCCCTTTTGACTTCCAAACCCGTTCTGTACGCCGCCAACGTCTCTGAAGATGATTTCCAAGGCGGCATTGGCAACAATGAATACGTTAAGATTGTAGAAGAAATCGCTGCGGCGGAAGGTGCACAGGTGCTTCCGATAAGCGCAAAAATCGAAGAGGAAATAGCGCAGCTTCCTGAGGACGAAAAAACAGTTTTCCTTGAAGAACTCGGGCTGAGCGAATCGGGGCTGGACAGACTTATCAAAAAAAGCTATAAGCTTTTAGGCCTTATAAGCTATCTCACTGCCGGCGCTCCCGAAGTTCGAGCATGGACCATTGTGAAAGGAACAAAGGCGCCGCAGGCGGCCGGAAAAATTCACACAGACTTTGAAAAAGGTTTTATCCGCGCGGAAGTCGTAGCATATAAAGACCTTGTAGAATGCGGCTCTCACACCGCCGCAAAAGAGCGCGGGCTTGTCCGCAGCGAAGGCAAAGACTATGTTATGCAAGACGGAGATATTGTACTATTCCGCTTCAACGTGTAAGCGGCTGTACCGATTTTTGGGGAAACCCCGTCCGGCATCGGGCGGGGTTTTAGTTGTTTAGATATTTGTTCATATAGTAGGCTCTCTTTAAGCTCTTTTGTTCATTGTATGATGAACGCAGCGTACCCACAATTTCTGTTTCGGCTCCAATCGCTTTCAAATCGCTTTCCAGCTGCGAAAGAAGCTTGTTAACATTGGCGTCACAACTCGCTTCCAGCGAATTTATCTCCGCCGAAATCTGCTGAATGATTACTGCCCGCGATTCCGGGTCGGATGGTACCTTCTTTTTCTTAAGTATTTCCACATATTCCCCTATTTTTGCCGACATGACACCTTCAATCGCTCCGGCAAAGGAATCCTGATATCCGGAAAGAATCGCCACAGCCGCTTTTACCAACTCTCCGGCCGTTTTCTGCGGAGTTGGCGTAGGAGTAGGCGTGGGCGTAGGTGTCGGTGTCG
>JAUNBL010000024.1 GCA_030527235.1 Clostridia bacterium
TAGAGCGAAGTCACAGAATGGATCAGAGATATTTTTATGAATACGAACACTTCAGAAACATAGATGAGTTTAACGAAAAACTGGCTAAACATTTGCATTGGACAAACAACAAACCAATGCGGATATTCAAAGGTGAAAGCCCGCTGAGCAAACTCAAAGATTATATATGGGTCATATGATTGTCACGGCGGCGCGAAGTTTCAGCTTCTCTTTGCTCCGCTACGCTCCACTCCGAGAAGCTGAAACTTCGATAACACTTACCTTTATCGCAAACGCTCAAACTTTTTTTGGGTCACATCATTGACAACCGCAGAAGGCGGCGTTGATATTGTAATTATTTTTCCTTGACAAGAGAATAATGAGGTATTATAATATAAACGTGTGTATTTTTGTTCGATAAACTGGACGAATGTAATTATCGGACAAAAACACTTAATTATATAAGGAGGTGTATAGACTTGCCGGATGTTTGGATGCTGGTTTCGGCGGCACTCTTGATAATCGGCGCAGCTGCGTCGATAGTGTGCTTTAGAATGGGCATAGCTCATCGCCGCAAAATTGCCGAGGCGGAAATGGGCAGTGCGGAAGAAGAAGCAAAGCGCATTGTGGAAGAGGCGCAGAAAGCAGCGCAAAACAAAAAGCGAGAGGCGCTTCTTGAGGCAAAAGAAGAGATACATAAGAATCGAAACGATGCCGAAAGAGAAATCAAAGAGAGGCGCAAGGAGCTTGCAACACAAGAAAAACGAATAGCGCAAAAAGAAGAAAACCTCGATAAGAAAACTGAGAATATCGAGAAGAAAGAAGAAATCATCTCAAAAAAAGTTAAGGAGATCGAAGAGGAAAAGGCACAGGTCGTTGATATGCGCAAAAAGGAAATAGAAATTTTGGAGCGCATATCCAATCTTACGGCGGAAGAGGCGAAAAACTATCTGCTGCGCAACATTGAGAGCGAAGTTCGCCACGAAGCCGCAATCATGATTAAAGACATTGAAACCCAGGCAAAGGAAGATGCCGCTAAAAATGCGAAGAACATTATCAGCGCGGCAATACAAAAGTGTGCCGCAGACCATGTTGCGGAGACAACGGTTTCCGTTGTGTCGCTGCCAAATGATGAAATGAAGGGCAGAATCATCGGACGTGAAGGCAGAAATATCAGAACTCTTGAGACAATGACCGGAGTGGACTTGATTATCGACGATACTCCCGAAGCTGTTATCCTTTCGGGGTTTGACCCGATACGCCGCGAGATTGCGCGTGTCGCCCTGGAAAAGCTTATTGTGGACGGCAGAATTCACCCGGCGCGCATTGAGGAGATGGTAGAGCGCGCAAGGAAGGAAGTTGACATCACAATTAAGCAGGAGGGTGAGCAGGCGACTTTTGATACAGGCGTTCACGGACTGCATCCCGAATTGATAAAGCTGCTGGGTAAACTTAGATTCCGTACAAGCTATGGTCAGAATGTGCTTAAACACTCTATTGAGGTGTCTCATATCGCGGGCATGATGGCAGGAGAACTCGGCGTGGATATAACTTTGGCAAAACGCGCAGGACTCCTCCACGACATTGGCAAGGCGGTTGACCATGAGGTTGAGGGGTCGCACATTTCAATAGGCGTTGATATCGCACGTAAATATAAGGAATGTCAGGATGTCATTCACGCAATTGAAGCGCATCACGGCGATGTAGAGGCAACTACAGTTATCGCATGTCTTGTTCAGGCGGCCGATGCGGTGAGCGCGGCAAGGCCCGGCGCAAGACGGGAAAATGTTGAGACGTATATCAAACGTTTGCAAAAACTGGAAGAAATCGCAACGAGCTTTGAGGGTGTTGAGAAGTCGTTTGCTATTCAGGCGGGGCGTGAAGTGCGAATAATGGTGAGTCCCGACAAGATAGGCGATGGAGATATGGACTTTATCGCTCGTGAAATCGTCAAGAAAATCGAGAGCGAAATGGAGTATCCCGGTCAGATTAAAATTAATGTCATACGCGAAACGCGCACTACCGCGTACGCAAAATAGTATGAACGTGGGCGGGGCGAAAGCCCCGCCTTGTTTTTCAAAGGAGCGTTTAGATGCGAGTTCTTTTTATCGGGGACATAATGGGCCGTACCGGGCGCGAGGCAGTAGCCGATTTTCTTCCCGACCTTAAATATAAGCGAAATATCGATATCTGCATTGCCAACGGGGAAAACGCTTCGGGCGGGTTGGGGATGTCTATAAAAGCACACCGCGAGCTTTCGGCATGTGGCGTCGATTGTTTTACAATGGGGAATCACACTTTTTCCAAACGCGAAATCATTTCGCTTTTGGAAAATGGTGAAAATATAGTCCGTCCGGCCAATATTTCACCCGAAAGTCCGGGGAGAGGTATGGCGGTACTAAACCTGCCGTTGGGGCTGCGGATAGGCGTGATAAATATTTTGGGCAGAGTTTTCATGAACGAAGCTGTCTCGGACCCTTTTGAGTGCGCGGAGGAAACGATTGTAAAGGCAAAAGCCTTTACAGATATTATCGTCGTTGATTTTCATGCTGAGGCAACGAGTGAAAAGCAGGCGATGGGTTATTATCTTGACGGAACCGTCAGCGCGGTTTTAGGTACACATACGCATGTTCAAACTGCAGATGAGAGAATTTTACCTAAGGGAAGCGCGTATATTACTGATGTAGGGATGTGCGGAGCGTCGGACAGCGTACTTGGCATGGAAATAGTGATTGCAACGGCACGTCTCGTTGAACCTGAAATAAAGCACCGCTTCGCGGTTGCGAAGGGGAAATATCAGCTTTGCGGCTGTATTATTGAAATTGATGAGTTGAGCGGCAAAGCGCGAGGAATTGAGAGAATATGTATAAGAAAATAGGCGAGCTTGTCTTTTGGCAGAGTGAACATCTCAATAGAAGAGGTGTTGTCCACGGTTTTACTTTGCGCAGCGGCGGTGTGAGCGAGGGCGCGTTTGAATCGCTCAATATAGGTCAGCGACGCGGCGACGATATGGAAAAGGTTCGCGAGAATATTTCCCGTGCTGTGGGTGCGCTCGGAATCGAGTACGGTAAATTAACTGTGACTCTTCAAGAGCACACTGACAATATAGTGGTTTTGGATGAGGCGCATGTGGGCTGCGGACTTACAAAGGTATGGAACAAAAGTGTAGATGGTATTATTTCTGCGTTGCCCGGCGTGCCGCTGATGTGTTACTGCGCGGACTGTGTTCCGATAATTCTGTATTCCTCCTCTTGTGCGGGTGTCATACACGCGGGCTGGCGCGGCAGCGCGAAGCTGATTGCGCAGAAGGCAGTGAGAATCATGCGTGATTTGGGCGCGAAAGACATTTACGCCTTGATAGGACCGTCTATACGCGCGTGCTGTTACGAGGTGGGAGAAGATGTTGCCGCGTATTTCCCGGCGGATACGCTGACAAAAACGGCGAGCGGTAAATTTATGCTCGATTTGGCGGCGGCGAACAAGAAGCAGCTCATCCAAGGCGGCGCGGAGGTTGAAGACTGTAATCTGTGTACGAGCTGCAATAATGATATTTTTTTCTCGCATCGCGCGCAAAACGGTGTGAGCGGAAACATAGGAGCAATAGTGATGCTATGAAAAGGATAATCTGTATATTAATGCTGATAGCTGTACTTGCAGGCTGTAATAAAAGCAGTGATGCACCGACCGAGAGCTTGATAGGGAGCATTCCGGTCATAGGCGGAACACTTGCGCTGCAAATGCGTATTCCCGATACGCTTAATCCCATCGTGAGTACGGTGCAGAGTGTGCGCGATGTAATGCGGATTGTCTGCGAACCGCTTATAAATGTAAGCGGCGCCTATGAAAGTGTGCCGTGTCTTGTCGAAAACTATACGTTTAACGACAGCGCCACAGTGCTACGCGTTAACCTGAAACGCGGCGTGCTTCGACATGACGGATTGGAATTTTCATCAAGCGACGTCATATATTCGCTGGATTTAATCAGACAAACTCCGCAAAGCGCGTACGGGAGCATATTTAATATAATAGACACATATGAAGCGCCGGACGCTCTGAGTGTGGTGTTTAATCTCAAATACCCCTGCTCGCAGATAGTGTATCGTCTGAACTTTCCCATAGTATGTCCTGACTCTTCCGGAGCTTTCTGCGGTACAGGGGCATACAAAATCGAAAGCTATGAACCGTTTCAGTCTCTTAAAATGGTGAAGCACGAAGCATGGCACGGTGGAAATGTCTATATAGATAAAATCGACGTGACGCTCACTCGAAACGACGAAACGGCGGCAGAGGCGTTTTCTTCTGCGAGGATAGATGCGGTAACGGACAATGTTATCGATCTTGATAATTTTGCCGTTATGAGTAATATGAAAATTCATGCGGCATCTGCGGGAGGATACCTTTTTATAGGGCTGAACCATTTTGCGCCGCTTTTCCAAAGCTCAGATGTACGCAGTGCGCTTTCCTGCGCACTCGACAGGGACAAAATAATAGCCGCATCCTACTTCGAGTCCGCGAAGCACGGCGCGAACCTGCCGTTCCCGAACGGGAACAGCGTTTTTGCACCGCAAAGCGAGAGTGTTGCCTACCGCGTGCAATACGCGTCGGAACTGTTGTTTTCCGCCGGATGGGAAATAGGGAACGAAAGGATTGCAACAAAAAAAACGGGCGATGCCGTTTACAGCTTGTCGTTCACGCTGCTTGTCAATGCGGATAACTATCGCCGTGTGCGTGCTGCTGAAGAAATAGCTTCCCAGCTGGCAAAGGTTGGATTTGATGTAACGGTTTCGCTTCTTCCTTGGGAACAGTATATTTCAAGGATAGAGAGCGGAAACTATGACGCGTTTTTGGGCGAGTGCCGATTTGAGACACCGTGGGATTTTGGCTTTCTGCTTAGAAGCGGCGGTACAATGAACGTGTTCAACTATTCAAACGCCTATACCGACGCGCTTATAGACGCAATCTCGGCCGCGCCAGCAACGCCGTCGTTTGAAGAGGCGCTGCGTGAGTTTGAAAGCGTGTTCCTGCGTGAGCAGCCAATAATCGGAGTCGCCTTTATAGGCGATTGCGTGATAACGGCGGATGATATAGGCGGGGTGGGGGAGCCATATCTCGACTCACCCTACGCCACTATCGGGAGCTGGTTTATCTCCGGCGCAAAGCGAGAGTAACTCCTTTGGAGAGCAAAGGGTATTCACAGCCTCAAGGAATGCGTTCGAACTCATGCGGGAAGGAAGCGAGAGCTTTTTGCATATCTCTGAGCGACGGTTCGCACTGTCAGCTTGCCCCAAAAGTCCGATATCGTATAAGTCTGCCTTTGTGAGTTCCGCGGTGCTTTTTCGTGCGCAGATAAAAGGCTCTAAAACTGTACGCAAAGTGTCCTCGTCTATCCCTTCTACGCCTAAGAGCCCGTCCTTTGAAGGTTTGCTCTTGCGCCGCTCTTTGCCCGGTCTTTCCGGAATATAGGCGTGCTCAATTTGCTCGGACGGCACAAGCCCGCGCAGATATGCGCGAATCTTAAACCCCGCACGGTCGGAATCTGTAAGAACCAAAAGCCCTTGCTTTTTTGCAAGGGCTTTAATGAAGGCTTTTTTTTCGTTGTCATTAAATATTCCAAATCCGTCCGTTGTGATTATATAAGCGTCCAAAACCGTGCCAAGACGCTGTTTGTCAAACTTTCCTTCTACAACGACAGCCTTATTGAGTGAAATCATAGCGCGGTTTCAATTAAGCCGTAATAACCGTCCTTGCGGCGGTAAACAATATTCGTAAGCTCCGTGTTCGCGTTCTGAAAAACGTAGAACTCGTGACCCAAAAGATTCATCTGTAAAATTGCCTCCTCGGGAGACATCGGTTTCAGAAAATGCGTCTTTGCCTTGATAATCTTAAAATCGTGTTCTTCTTCTATTGCAGTCTCATCGGGCACAGGGACAAAAGCGCCCGAACGCAGTTTCTTCTCAAGCCGCGTTTTGTTTTTGCGGATTTGGCGGTCAATCGCTGTTTCAACCGTGTCAACCGCGTCCAAAACCTCAACATCGCGCTCCTCTGCGCGGTAAATCATGCCCCCGGCGTAAATTGTTACCTCGACAATCATTTTATCCTTCTGCGAGGAAAGTGTAATGTTCGCTTCGGCGTTTTCGTCAAAGAATTTTGCAAGCTTGCCGATTTTTTTCTCAATCAGCGCTCTTTTCGCATCGTTAACCGTAACTTTCCGCGTAATGATGTTGATTTTCATCTTTGTCACTCCTTACTGTTTATGTATGAAGGGCTGCAGTGCTTCCCTTTGTCCATATTATACACTATATCTTTTGAAAATGCAACGGTTATTATAAAAAATTCACAATAGCGCTGAAAAACGAAAAAATGTTCTAAAAAATAAAAACAAAAGTTTGCAATTTGACTTCAAGTGTGTTATAATGGTGCAGAGAATAAAAAAGGAGATGCAAAGAAATGCAGCTTGAAGAAAAGCTTAGAATATTGACCGAGAGCGCAAAATACGATGCATCATGCGCTTCGAGCGGGAGCAGGCGCAAGGGTGTCGCAGGCTCGATAGGCAGCACCTCAAACGCGGGCTGCTGTCACAGCTTCAGCGCGGATGGCAGATGTGTTTCACTATTGAAGGTGCTTTTTACAAATTATTGTATCAACGATTGCAAATACTGTACGTGCCGTTCTTCAAACGATATCGAGCGTGCGGCGTTTACGCCGCGCGAACTCGCAGATTTATGCATGAACTTTTATCTCAGAAACTATATCGATGGATTGTTTCTAAGCTCGGGTGTGATAAAAAATCCCGACTACACAGCGGAACAGCTTATAGCCACGTTAAAAATACTGCGCGAAGAGTACCGTTTTAACGGTTATATCCATGTTAAGGCAATTCCCGGTGCAAGCGCATGGCTAATATACCGCCTTGGACTCCTTGCGGACCGAATGAGCGCCAATATAGAGCTGCCGAGCGAGGACAGCCTGAAACTTCTTGCGCCGCAGAAATCGCGCGAAAAGGTTCTTGCGCCGATGGCGCAGATTCGAGATGGCATCATTGTACAGCGAAATGATATTAAGCTGTATAAGAATGCGCCTCAGTTTGTGCCGGCGGGACAGAGCACTCAGATGATAGTTGGGGCGACGGGGGAGACGGATTTTCATATACTGCGGCTGAGCGAGGCGCTGTATAAAAAGTTTGCCCTGAAAAGAGTCTATTATTCGGCATATATTCCAGTGGGGAACCATGTCGCACTGCCTAAATCCAAACCGCCTCTTTTGCGCGAGCATAGGCTTTATCAGGCGGACTGGCTGCTGCGTTTTTACGGATTTAAGGCGGAAGAGATTTTGGACGAAAAGCATAGTTCGCTCGATGACAATCTTGACCCTAAATGCAACTGGGCAATGAATCATTTGGAGCTTTTCCCGGTGGAAGTGAACAGCGCCCCGAGAGAGATGCTTCTGCGAGTTCCCGGAATAGGCGTACGAAGCACGAACAGGATACTGCGCGCGCGCCGCAGCTGTGCGCTTGGCTTTGATGAACTCAAGCGCCTCGGAGTGGTGATTAAGCGAGCTAGGTATTTTATAACGTGCAACGGAAAGCACATGATACCGGGATGTAATGAGCAGGCCATATATCAGGCTCTTATCTGCGCGCCTCAGATGTCCGAGCAGATGAGCCTGTTTGACCCGGCAGTCGGTTTGCTGGGAAACAGCGAGGAAATGCAAAAATGTCTCACGGGAGAGCTGTGAAAAGATTTTGAAAGGTATTGACATTTTGCCGCGTCTGTGCGAAAATAATAAATTGAAAGAATGTGGTGAAAAGTGCTTACAGAGTTTATAAAAACAGACCCTGATAACATAGACATGGAATTGATAGCGCGTGCGGCAGATTGTATATGTCGGGGCGGACTGGTTGTTTTTCCGACGGAAACGGTTTACGGCCTCGGAGCTGACGCGTTTAATTTTGATAGTGTCGGCAAAATATTTCAAGCAAAAGGAAGAGCGGCTGACAACCCGCTTATAGCGCATGTTTCAGATATTGAGCAGGTCAATGAGCTTGTGCGCAGAGTGCCGGAAAAAGCGAGAATACTAATGGAGCGTTTTTGGGGCGGCCCGCTCACTTTGATATTGGAGCGCAAACCTACAGTGCCGGATGTTGTCACAGCGGGGCTCAATACCGTGGCTGTGCGTATGCCAAGCCACAGTGTGGCGCATGAGCTGATTCGTGCGGCAAAATGTCCCATAGCGGCGCCGAGCGCGAATATTTCCGGCAGCCCGAGTCCCACAACTGCGCAGGACTGTCTGCGTGATTTGGATGGCAGGGTAGACATGATAATAGATGCCGGAGCATCACCTATAGGATTGGAATCCACGGTGCTTGATATGACTGCGGAGGTGCCTGTCATACTGCGTCCCGGAGCGGTTACACCGGAGATGCTGAGAGATGTTTTAGGTGATGTGCGTTTTGGCGAGGAGTCGTCCGATATTCCCAAATGCCCCGGCATGAAATATACGCATTACAGTCCGGCCGCCGAGGTGATTGCCGTGCGTGATATCAGAAGTTTTACGGCAACTGCGAGCTTGGGCGATACTGACGCCGTTATATCGTTTTCGCGCGACAGGACGGAGCAAAACTTTTTTGACGCGGGTGAGGACTGCGCCTCGTATGCGGCACGGCTTTTCTATCTCCTGCGTCGATGCGATGATTCTGGAATGAAGCGCATTTATGCCTATTTGCCGCCGAGCCGCGGAATCGGTGCGGCGCTCAGAAACAGACTTTTGAAGTCGTCCGGAGGTAGAGTGATTTGAAAATACTCTTTGTCTGCAGCGGAAACACCTGCCGAAGTCCTATGGCGGCGGCGCTATACAATAAAGCAACTGCTTCAAACAATGCCAAGAGCGCGGGTACGGCGGTTTTTGGCTCTCTTGCGCCGAGTTGCGGGGCAATACGTGCAATGGCAAGCCGGGGAATAGACATTTCAGACCATCGTTCACATCAAGTAACGGCAGAGGATATAGCGTGGGCAGATTTAGTTCTTACAATGACCGGCGCGCATAGGGACGCTCTTTGCGCATCTTTCGGCGAGGATAAGATTCACACGCTTGCCGCATGTGCGGGGGAGGAAGAGGATGTGTCAGACCCCTTTGGCGGAAGTGACGATATTTATGAGGCTTGCGCCGCGCAGCTGGAAAAATATATACAAAAGCTATGCTGACATTTAGAAAAGCTGATGTGAGCGATACAGACTCTATAGCCGCAGTTGAAAACGAGTGTTTTGAGAAGCCGTATTCGCGCCAGATGATACAGCGGGATTTACAGCTGCCGTTTGCGGTTTATTTTGTCGCACAGGACGGTGGACAGGTCGTGGGCTATGGAGGTTTCTGGCAGGTGGCAGATGAATGTCATATAATAAGCATCGCCGTCTGTGAAAGATACCGTTTGCAGGGTGTGGGCAGCTCGCTTCTGTGCCAAATCCGCGCAGAAGCGGAAAAAATGGGGCTTGTAATGATGCTGCTTGAGGTACGAAAGTCAAACGCTGCAGCGCGCAGACTCTATGAAAAACACGGATTTACACAGTGCGGAATAAGAAAAAAATATTATGAGAACGACGAGGACGCGCTGCTGATGAACGCCTCGTTACTAAAAGAAGGATTGCAATGACATATATAATAGGAATCGAAACATCGTGCGATGAGACGGCAGCGTCTGTTACGAAAAACGGCCGTGAAGTGCTTTCAAACGTTGTGTATTCACAGATTGACATTCATGAGAAATATGGCGGAGTAGTGCCTGAAATTGCATCACGAAAGCATATAGACAAAATAGATGCTGTCGTTAAAGCTTCGATGAAAGAAGCCGATATAACCTGTGACGATTTGAGCGCTGTTGCCGTTACGAACACGCCCGGACTTGTGGGCGCGCTGCTTGTCGGGGTTAATTATGCAAAGGGCTTTGCATACGCGGCAAAAAAGCCTCTTGTGGCGGTAAATCACATAGAAGGTCATATTGCTGCGAACTATATCACTAATCCGGAAATAGAGCCGCCGTTCGTGTGCCTTGTCGCTTCCGGAGGACACAGCCATATCCTGCACATGAAGAGCTTCCACGAATTTGATATCCTCGGCCGGACTACAGACGATGCGGCGGGTGAAGCGTTTGACAAGGTGGCCAGAGTCCTCGGACTCGGCTACCCCGGGGGTCCTAAACTTAGCAGGCTTGCCAAAGAGGGCAGAGATGATGCGATTGCTTTTCCGCGCCCGCGCCACGGGCTTGATTTCAGTTTCAGCGGCGTTAAGACTGCGGTAATAAATTATGTTCATAACGCGCAGCAGTCCGGTAAAGAAATTAACAAGGCCGATGTGGCGGCGTCGTTTCAAAAGTCGGTGACGGATGTACTCGTGCGAAATACAATTGAGGCCGCAGAGGCGGTGAATTCAAAAATTATCTGCATGGCGGGCGGCGTATCGGCAAATGAACTGCTGCGGTCGTCCATGGCGCAGGCCGCACAAGCACGGGGCATGAAGCTGTTTATGCCGGAAATCTCGCTTTGTACCGACAATGCGGCAATGATAAGCATGGCGGGGTACTTAAATTTTATGGCGGGAATTCGTTCTCCGCTGAATCTTAACGCAGTTGCACAGCTTACATTATAAGGGAAGTGATTTGTATGACAACGAATGAAAAACTGGCGCTGCTGCGCGCGAAGATGAAAGCGGCAGAACTTGACGCTTATATAGTACCCACGGCGGACAGTCATTTAAGCGAGTATATACCGGAGCGCTTTAAGTTTCGCCGGTGGCTTTCCGGCTTTTGCGGCAGCGCGGGCACACTCGTGGTGTGCGCGGACAGGAGTGGACTTTGGACGGACGGTAGATATTATATCCAAGCGGAGAAAGAACTAAAGGGCAGCGAAATCGAGCTTCATAAGGCTGCGGAGCGCGGCGTAAAGGGCTATGTGGATTATCTTTGCGACGTTCTTGACAAGGGTGCGCGAGTTGGGCTGTCGGGCGCACTTATTTCCGAACGTGAAAGAGCGAATATGGCGGAGAGGTTTGCGTCAAAAGATATAGAGCTTGACATAAACTGTGATTTTTCGGATATCTGGACGAACAGACCGGACCTCCCAGAAAACGAGGTGTTTTTGCTCGACATCGAGTATGCGGGGGAAAGTGTGAAAAGCAAGATAGAGCGTGTTCGGAAATATATGACGGAAAATGGCGTAACAGCTATAGCGTTTACGATGCTCGATTGTGTGATGTGGCTTTTTAACATACGCGGCTCTGATATTGAGTATTGCCCATTCGCGCTGAGCCGTGCCGTAGTGGATGAGGACACGGCGAAGCTTTATATAAGGACGTCATGCCTGAATGAGGCCGTTAGAGAAACTCTTGCCGCAGATGGCGTTGACGTTTGCGAATATGAAGACTTTGAACGCACTCTTGCCGCAGCGGATAATGTTATAGGACTGGATTTTTCGCGTACAAACGCGGCAACTGTGGCTGTGTGTAAAAATGTGAAGAATGTGCGAGATTGTATTTTTGATTTCAAGGCGCAAAAAAACGATGCGGAAAACGCCGCGCTTAAAGAGTGCTATATTGCGGATTGCGCCGCTCTTGCAAGGGCGTTTTGCCGTGTGGAAAAAATGCTTGCTGCAAATGAGAGAGTTACAGAGTGCAAAGTTAGCGATATCGTTCTTTCCGAAAGAAAGAAAATTGGCACGTTTATAAGCGCAAGCTTTGACACCATCGCTGCGTATGGTGCAAATGCTGCGATGATGCATTATTCGCCGGCCGAAAATACCTGCGCCGCTTTGGAGAGTGCGGGTATGCTGCTGGTGGATTCGGGCGGGCAGTATCTTAACGGGACGACTGATATAACGCGCACAATTGTTTTGGGAGATATTTCGGAAAGACAAAGGCGTGATTTCACTCTTGTTTTGAAGGGGGCTATACGCCTTGCGGAGGCGAAGTTTATAAAAGGCACAACAGGGGCAAACCTTGATGTTTTGGCGAGACTTCCGCTATGGGAGAAGGGAATTGACTACAAATGCGGTACGGGACACGGAGTAGGTTTTTGTCTTAACGTACACGAAGGACCGCAAGCCTTTTCGCAGAGCTTAAACAGCGTGCCGCTTCAGTGCGGGATGAATCTTACGATAGAGCCCGGCGTTTATATAGAAGGAGAGTATGGGATTCGTACGGAGAACAACGTATGTGTAGTACCGTTTGCTGAAACTGACAGCGGGGAGTTTTTCGGGTTTGAAATGCTGTCGTATTTTCCGATAGATTTGCGCGGCATTGACGCAGAGCTTCTTTCACAAGCCGAGAAGGAATGGCTTAACGATTACCACGCCAAAACATATGCAAAACTTTCGCCTTTTCTTGACGGTGAGGCGCAAGAGTGGCTCAAGCGCGCAACACGGCCGATAAATTGATTGACAATTGGCTGTGTTTGGTGATACACTTAAATAAATTATCTTGAGAGGAAATAATCATAATATGAATTTACTGGAAAAGGTGTTTGGAAGCTATTCTGATAAGGAGCTAAAAAAAATACGTCCCATTGTCGATAAAGTCCTTTCCTATGAGGGCGAGTACAGGGCGCTTTCTGAGGACGCGCTTAAGGCAAAAACAGGCGAGTTTAAGGCGCGGCTTGCAGCGGGCGAGACGATGGATGATATTCTGCCCGAGGCTTTTGCCGCGGTCAGGGAGGCTTCGGACAGGGTACTCGGGATGCGTCATTTCCCCGTTCAGATAATCGGAGGAATTGTGCTCCATCAGGGCAGAATAGCCGAAATGAAAACCGGAGAGGGTAAGACGCTTGTGGCAACGCTGCCGGCGTACCTTAACGCGCTTACAAAGAAGGGTGTGCATATAGTTACTGTTAACGACTATCTGGCCAAGCGCGACAGTGAGTGGATGGGCAAATTATACCGCTATATGGGATTGTCGGTAGGGCTTGTGGTAAGTCAGATGGAGACGGAAGAGAAAAAGACAGCGTATAATGCGGACATTACTTACGGCACGAACAACGAGCTGGGTTTTGATTATCTGCGCGACAACATGGTTATATACAAAGAACACATGGTACAGCGCGGGCATTCTTTTGCCATTGTAGACGAGGTGGATTCAATCCTTATTGATGAGGCGAGAACTCCGCTTATTATTTCAGGGCAGGGCGACAACTCAACGCAGCTTTATGAGCTTGCCGATCGCTTTGCACGTACTCTTAAGCCCATAAAGTTTGTGGAACTTGATGACAAAGAGGACAACGATGATTTGGATGCAGACTACGTTATAGATGAAAAAGCGAACAGCGTAACGCTTACAGCGCGCGGAATAAAAAAAGCAGAAACGGCATTTAACATACAAAACCTTTCCGACCCGGACAATATGACGCTTTCGCATCATATTGACCAGGCGATTCGTGCGCATGGGGTAATGCACCGAGACCAGCAGTACGTTGTAAAAGACGGAGAGGTTCTTATCGTCGATGAATTTACAGGCCGTATCATGGTGGGCCGCCGCTACAGCGACGGGCTGCACCAGGCGATAGAGGCCAAGGAAGGCGTTAAAGTGGAGCGTGAGAGCAAAACTCTCGCAACGATTACGTTCCAGAACTACTTCAGGCTTTACGATAAGCTTGCAGGCATGACCGGTACCGCGAAAACAGAGGAAGAGGAGTTCCGCGGCATTTATTCGCTTGATGTTGTGGAGATACCGACAAACATGCCGATGATACGTATTGACCAAAACGATGTAGTGTACAAGAACGAGCAGGCAAAGCTCAATGCCGTGGTTTCAGAGATAGAGCGTGTACATGCAACAGGGCAGCCAATATTGGTAGGTACGATTACAATAGAGAAATCCGAGCTTATTTCCTCCATGCTGCGCCGCAAGGGGATAAAGCACAATGTCTTAAATGCCAAGCAGCATGAAAAAGAGGCGTACATCATTGCACAGGCTGGCAAGAAGGGCGCTGTTACAATCGCTACAAATATGGCGGGCCGTGGAACGGATATAATGCTGGGCGGCAACGCTGAGTTTTTAGCACGCACAGAAATGGAAAAACGTGGCTACAGCGAGGAAATGATTACGGAAGCGACGGGTTTTGCTGAGACGGACAACGCTGAAATTCTCCAAGCGCGTAAGGCGTACAGTGAGCTGTATGACTCTTTTAAGGACGCCATTTCTGCTGAACGCGAAGAGGTCAAGGAGCTGGGCGGACTTTATATAATGGGTACAGAACGGCATGAATCCCGGCGTATAGATAACCAGCTGCGCGGACGAAGCGGCCGCCAGGGTGATGCCGGTATGTCGCGCTTTTTCCTCGCACTTGACGATGATTTGATGCGCCTTTTCGGCGGCGAGAGGATTCAGAACATGGTTACAATGCTCAATATTCCCGATGACGAGCCGATTGAGCAGAAAATGCTTACCAATGCCATAGAAAACGCACAGAAGAAAGTTGAGGGCAAGAACTACGGAATCCGGAAATATGTACTGCAGTATGACGACGTTATGAACCAGCAGCGCAAGGTTATCTACGAGCAGCGCCGTATGGTGCTTGATGGGGACTCGCTTGCCAATGCGATAGAAAAGATGATAGAGGGCGTTGTGGACGACGCGATTACGACGTATGCACAAGCGCAGTATGTAGACGATTGGGACCTGGCCGCTATGCGGGAGCATTTGGAGGCGATGTTCCTTGACAAGGGCGCGCTTGAATACACGCCGGAGGAACGCAACAGCATTACAAAGGACGATTTGCGTCAGCAGCTCATCAATGCGGCGCACAAGAGGTATGAAGCGCAAGAGGAGCTGTTTGGCGCGGAAAGGATGCGCGAAGTTGAGCGCGTAATTATGCTCCGTGCGGTGGACAGCCGTTGGATGAATCATATCGATGATATGGATAGACTCAAAAGCTCGATAACGCTGCGGGCGTATGCGCAGCATGACCCGGTGGTTGAATACAAGCTTGCAGGGTATGATATGTTTGACGACATGATAGCCGCAATTCGTGAAGATACGATTAAATACCTTATGAACGTAAAACCGCAGGCACAGATACAGCGGGTGCAGGTGGCTAAACCTACAACGGCTTCACACGGTGACGGGACAAGTGAGAAAAAGCCTGAACGGCGGAAAACGCCGAAAGTCGGCAGGAACGACCCCTGTCCATGCGGCAGCGGCAAAAAATATAAACAATGCTGCGGAAAGTAGGTGTTGACATTGATTGAATTTGATGAGTATAAACTGCGCCTCGGAGCGCTTGAGAAACCTATTGATGAGCTGGGCAGTGCGCTTGATATTGAGGGCGCGCTCAGCGAAATGCAAGAGCTTGAGAAAGAGACGATGCGGCCCGATTTTTACGGAGACCTTGGCGCGAGCCAAAAAGTAATGCAAAAACTCAAGCAGCTTCGGGCAAAGACCGAACGCTACAACAAGCTTCGTTCCAAGTGGGAAGATTTGGGGACACTTACCGAGATGGCGATAGAAGAAAACGATGACAGCGTTGCGGCAGAGGTTTTGGCGGGGATACAAGAGCTTGAAAATGAAACTGAGACAATGAAGCTTGAAACGCTTCTTTCCGGTCCCTACGACAAGAACAATGCCATTATGACGCTGCACGCGGGCGCGGGCGGAACGGAAGCGCAGGATTGGTGCCAGATGCTGCTCAGGATGTATCAGATGTGGGCCGAAAAGCGTGGATTTGCAGTATCTACGCTCGACTTTCTTGACGGTGATGAAGCGGGATTAAAGAGTGTTACTATCCTGGTAGAGGGACTTAACGCATATGGCTATGCAAAGTGTGAAAAAGGTGTCCACCGACTTGTCAGAATTTCGCCGTTTGATGCGGCGGACAGGCGTCATACGTCGTTTGCCTCCGTCGAGGTAATGCCTGACATTGACGATGATGTGGAGGTCAATATCCGCCCCGAGGATTTGAAGATAGACGTTTACCGCTCGAGCGGTGCGGGCGGGCAGCACGTTAATAAAACGAGTTCAGCCGTCAGAATAACGCATCTGCCCACAAATATAGTGGTTGCCTGTCAGAACGAGCGCAGCCAGCATCAAAACAAGGAAACGGCGATGAAGATGCTCAAGGCGCGGCTTGCGGAAATTGCAGAGCGCGAGCACAAGGAAAAGATTGAGGACATAAAGGGAGAGCAAAAGGAAATCGGATGGGGAAGTCAGATACGTTCGTACGTTTTTCAACCATATACGATGGTTAAAGACCACAGAACAAATTTTGAAATAGGCAATATCAGCGCAGTTATGGACGGCGGCATCGATGCGTTTATTAACGAATATCTGCGCTGCGCGAGCTTGGGCAAGCTCAATCTAAAGTAAAGGGATGAGAGAAAATGAAGAAAATATTGTGTATACTGCTTTGCCTTTGTTGCTTAAGCTCTTTTGCTGCGCAAGCGGCAACGGAGCCGAGCGAGTGGGCGAAAGCTGAAATTGATTCGGCTCTGGTAGCTTACATGGAGGCTATGCAGGTGGACATGGATTACCAGCGCAATATTACGCGAAAGGAATTCTGCTATCTTGCACTTGAGTTTTACAACAGGATTTTCCAAGGCGAGCTGGGGCAGATGAGCATTGCAAATCCGTTTACGGATGTAAACGACCCATATGTTTTGATAGCATATGAGCTTGGCATCATTCAAGGCGTAAGCGATACCCTTTTTGCGCCGGATGCGGCTGTAACGCGTCAGGAAATATGCGTTATGCTTGTCAGAGTTATCCGCTCTGCGCTTTTGCAAGGTATAACTGAGGAAGAGATTGTGGCGTACGCAGCGCAGGTTGATTCATATTCCGATGCCGCAAGCGTGGCGGAGTGGGCGCGCGGCAGCGTAGGCGCGGCGGTCTCGCTCGGGATTATGAACGGGATGAGCGCTACTGAACTTGGGCCAAACTCAAACTGCACGATAGAGCAGGCTTTGATATTGATAAAACGCGCTTGTGAAGCGCTTGTTTAGAAAGAGGAGGAAAAATATGCGAAAAGTTCTTGCAATTTTGTTAATACTTGCGATGCTCCCATGTGCGGCGATGGCGGCGGATGAGATAACCATTATCTGCGATGGGGAAAAAGTGAACTGCGTTAACGCGCAGGGAGAAGCGGCGCCGCCGTTTATAGAAGACGGCACGACATATCTGCCGGTTCGTGCGATAGCCGGAATAGTCGGCATTGACATATCATGGCAGGATGATACGAAGTCCGTCATAATCGGTTCTGCGCCCGAGACGGCGCAAAAAGGCGAGCATGTGAATATATTTATAAATGGCGAGGCTTTTGTGGCAAAGGATGTTAATGGCAAAGTGGTCCATCCCATTTTGCTCGATGGCACGACATATTTGCCTGTGCGTGCTATAAGCGAGGCGTTTGCCAAAGACGTTGAATGGGATAATGACACCAAGACAGTAATCCTTACAACACCTGCGGCGGGGTTTGACGGATACTATTACATAAAAAACGCTGCCACGGGAAAGTATCTTGCCGCAGTTGATTTATCACACGAAAACAACGCTGCACTCACTACGCTTGACAAGGAAGAAAACGATGAGTTTCTTTGGCGCTTGGGAGATTTAGGCGGGGGATATTACAGCATTATCAATGCAGCGAGCGCAAAATCGGTGGATGTGCCGAGTGCGCAAACAGAGAGCGGCGTGGAGCTGATTCAGTACACTTTCTATAACAACGCGAACCAAAGCTGGGCTATAAAGGGCGATGAAGCCGGATATACTCTTGAAGCAAAGCATTCGGGACTCAATATTGACGCCTCTTTGCCGCAGCTTACACAGGAAGACAAAAATGATACCGATGCTCAAAAATGGATTTTTGAATTTGTGAAGCCTTCGGCTCTCCGTAGTGTAATGGAATCAGAGGGATATGAGCTGGCTGACGAAAGACTGAAACGGGCATTCTCAGCGTACTTCTTTGGACGTATTCCGCTATGCCGTGCAGTGGCGACGCGAGCGGAGTCATATCTGATTGAAAATAATTACAGCTCTATGGACCCGCAAGAACAGCTCGGCGCAATCGCGAATATGCTCACGTTTACTGCTGAAGGACAGGTAAGCTACGGCATGACGGACATGACGTGCGCGGAATATGAAATAGTAAATACAGAATATGAAGAATCGTACGATATTTGGCGCGGCGACATGAAACCCTGCTGGCTGACCTATGTTAAGATGCAAGGCGGTGCAGAAGGTGAGATACATGAGTTTAAGGTGATTTCCAACCAGGAAGAAACGCCAATGGTGCAGCGTGCTATTGAGGCAATAGGAGTTTTCCCGTACGCCGTGCGCCAATATGTGAAGAATTTGTATTGGAAACAAGGCGACCCCGCAAACAGTTATAACGGCGGCGGAGATTCTATTTGGATTCGCCTTGAATGGGAGCCAAGTACGGCTCAGGTTGCACAGACATTTGCACATGAGCTCGGCCATGTCCTCGACTCTAATCAGCTCGGAGAACCTGCAATTTGGACATGGGCGGAAGCGATGGATGCCTGCCCTGTTTCAGGGTACGGCTCTTCGAATCAGGCGGAGGACTTGGCTGAATTTCATCGCCTCTACTGGACTTCAATCGGCACAGACTACCACAGCGAGCTGGAAAAGGTCTACCCCAACAGGACAAAACTTTTCAGGGCTCTTTTGTACAAGGCCGATAAAGAGTTTTTTGCCGAATATGCGGAAAACTTGAGCTTCATTGATGAAATCAGAACAAAAATTGATGCCTATGGCGAAAACAGTGTCGCCTCACAAATAGACGTTACACAGTATTATAAAATCGTGGATGCTGTGAGCGGCAAGGTCATGACTGTGAAAGACTCTTCGACCGATAATGACGTTCCTGTGCTTTTAGCGGATTACGCCGGCACAGACAACCAGCATTTCATGGTTGAAAAAAGCGGAGGATATGTTAAGTTCATTGCAAAACACTCCGAGAGCGGTATTCAAATGGACGACAGCGCGCTTTCGGCAAAACCGCTTGTGCAGTACGGCGGACAGTGGGCAATTGATGACAGGTTTGCAGTGGCAGAGCAAGATGGCGGATATGTATTCACAAACTTCCGCTATGATTTAGGTATTGCCGCAGAAGGCGACGCCGTTCTCCAAAACGTGGTCCCTACGGTTTGGAAACTGGAAAGCGTGGGAAAGGTCGAGGTAGAGGAATATATAATTTCTCTGAAGGGGACAAGTGACTGTATTGCCGGCGGCGAAAAACTTGCCGGTGTAACGCTTGCGGCAAAAGACGGCTCAGATGCTCAGTCTTGGCTTCGTAAGAAAGTGACAGACGGCGAGTATGTATTTATAAATAAAGCGACAGGGTATGCGTTTGATATCCTGGATGTGAGCACTCTACCCGGCGCTCAGCTTATAACATGGGACCTTACTCGTGCGGACAACCAAATTTTTATACCTGAAGAGGCGGACGGAGGCGTGCGTCTTAAAGTCAAAAACTCTCAGCTCTACTTGACTCGGACAGATGATGGGGTAACTCAGGAAAACCTCGGAAGCGAAAGCGTGCAAGTCTTTGTGCTGGAAAAAGTTGCGTCAGAATGATTTGTTAACAAAATATTCATTGACATAATACAATTAGTGTGCTAACCTTATGGATGGTTAGCACACTAATTTGTTAAGGAAGTGATTTTATGGACACGATAGGTGCGTTACTGGGAAGGATAGGTCATCTGCATTTTCTGTGTGTGCACTCTGTTTTTTCCTCTTACGGATTAGGTAAGGGACAGCCAAGAATATTACACATACTTTCGGAAAAAGGTGAGATGCTGCAAAAGGAGATAGCGCAGACTGATCGTATGTCTCCTGCGACTATAACAGTTATGCTGCAAACAATGGAAAAAAACGGATTGATTGAGCGCACGCATGATGAGCGCGACAGACGCGGAGTGCGCGTAAAGCTGACGCAAAAGGGCAGAGATATAGAAAAAGCAGTTAAAGATACGATAGATAAAATAGATAGTGAAATTATCGAGTGCTTTACAAAAGATGAGTACAATACTTTCTGTTGTCTTAGCACCAAGCTTGCAAAACATCTGGAAAAAGAAATTGAGAGGAGAAGCTGAGTGAGGAGATATTTCAAATACTTAAAAGGTTCCTGTTTTGCTGTTTTACTTGCGCCGCTGATGATGATTCTTGAGGTGTATTGTGACCTTCGCCAGCCGGAGCTGATGAGCGCTATAGTAGACGACGGTATTAGAGGCGGTCTCGGTTCGAGCTACATCCTTTCCGCAGGAGGACGGATGTTGCTTGTTGCGCTGGTGGGATTTGCGGGAGGCGCGCTGTCGCTCGTTTTTGCAACGATTGCGAGTCAGAATTTCGGACGCAAACTGCGAAGCGATGCTTTCAGTAAGGTGCAATCGTTTTCGTTTGCGAATATTGACGATTTTTCATCAGCTTCACTTGTGACAAGAATAACAAATGATGTTGTGTTTTTACAGACAATTGTAGCTATGGCGCTGAGAATGTTTGTGCGCGCGCCTATGACGTTTTTCGGAGGCATTTGGCATGCGCTGATGATAAAACCCCAGTTGGCCGCTATTATTTTTATCGCCATACCGCTGCTGTTGGCAGTGCTTATACTGACGATTAGAAAAGCATTCCCGATATTCAAGACGGTTCAGGCTAAGCTTGACAAGGTGAATGCTGTAATTCAGGAAAACCTTACAGGTATACGCGTTGTAAAAGCTTATAACAGGGCGCAGCATGAGAATGACCGCTTTGGCAAGGCGAACATGGAGTTTGCTTCGCTCTCTATCAGGGCGCAGCAGATAATGGCGCTTATGATGCCGCTTCTGACACTTATAATGAATGCGGCAGTGGTTTCCGTGCTGTGGTTTGGCGCAAATCTCGTCGGAGCGGACGAAATCCAGGTGGGTGAGGTCAGTGCGCTCATAACATATATAACGAGAATTCTCGGCTCGCTGATGATGATGAGCATGATGTTCACCTCGGCTTCACGGGCGCAGGCAAGTGCGGAGCGAATAAATGCCATTTTAGACGAAAACATTGATATTATGGACCCCGACCAACCGACAACTCGGCCTATTACACGCGGCGATGTGGAGTTTCGCGATGTTTCATTCCGATACAAAGGCGCGGCGGGAGACGCTGTAAAGAATATAAGCTTTACAGTCAAAGGCGGTGAGACCGTGGCCATTCTCGGTTCTACGGGGAGCGGGAAATCCACATTAGTCAATTTGATTCCGAGGCTCTATGACGTCACTTCGGGTGCGGTTCTGGTGGACGGAGTGGATGTAAGAAATTATCGTATAAGCGATTTGCGTTCCGCTGTGGGCGTTGTTTTGCAGGATAATATCCTTTTCAGCGGAAGCATTGCTGAAAATCTCCGCTGGGGCGATGAGAATGCCACAGAAGAGGAATTGTCCCATGCGGCAAAGATGGCGCAGGCGGAGGAGTTTATCACAGCAAATCCGGATGGATACAACGCGGTGCTTTCTCAACGCGGTGTCAATTTTTCCGGCGGGCAAAAACAGCGTATGGCAATTGCACGCGCGCTTGTCAAAAAGCCGAAGGTGTTGATTCTTGACGATTCCACAAGCGCTCTGGATATGACGACAGAGAGCAAGATTCGCAAGACGCTCAAGACCGAACTTTCGAAGATGACAGTGATAATAATTGCGCAGCGGATTTCGAGTGCGAGAAATGCCGATAAGATTATGGTAATGGAAAATGGCAAAATAGTAGATTGCGGCACGCACGATTATCTTTTGGGAAACAGCCGTGTATATAAAGAAATATACGATTCACAGCTGCAGGCGGATGAGGAGGTGCATGACGTATGATGCCAAGAGGAGGACATGGTGGCGGTAAAGGACCCCACGGTCCGATGGAAATAGAAAAGGCAAAAGATACGAAGGGCACGCTAAGTAGAATTGTGTCATATCTGGGCAAATCTAAGAAAAGTATTGCACTGGTGTTGGCGCTTGTGGTAGTGGGTACACTGGCTAATTTGGGCGGAACATATCTCATTAGGCCGATTATAGATGAAATGAGCAGTGGAAACGCGATAAACTATACAAGGCTTTTAACTCTGCTTGCTTGTCTGATGGCGCTTTATGCATTTTTCGCTGTATCCCAGTGGGCGCAGAATCATGTTCTTGCGCGCGTCTCACAGGAGACGGTTATGCAGATGCGCCGTGATATGTTTGAAAAGATGCAGCTGCTGCCGATAAAATTTTTTGACTCACACACTCATGGCGAGCTGATGAGCCGCACCACAAACGATGTTGATACGGTGAGTCAGACGCTGAGCATGACAATTGCACAGGTTTTCTCAAGCGCAATTACCCTTATCGGAACGCTTTGCTTTATGATTTATGTAAGTCCGATTCTGACATTGATAACGCTTGTTACTGTGCCGCTGATGCTTTTTGTAACACGTACGATAGCGAAATATACGCGCCGCTATTACAAAGAACAGCAGCGCACGCTCGGTGACCTCAATGGGCATATTGAGGAAAATATTGCCGGTGTCAAGGCGGTAAAAGTATTCTGTCATGAAAAGCAGGTTATTGAGGAATTTGAGCGCCGCAACAGCATATATTGCCGCAATGCCACAAAAGCACAGATAATCAGCGGAGTTGTCGCTCCTATGATGGGAATGTTCAACAATATGAGCTATGCTATAACTGCGTTTGTAGGCGGACTTTTAGCGCTCAGCCCCGTGGCGGGTTTTGCGGCGCTCAGCATAGGCAGCGTAGTAGTATTCTTGAATTATTCCGGTCAGTTTTCGCGTCCGATAAACGAACTTGCCAACCTCTTTGCAACGGTTCAGTCGGCAATAGCCGGCGCGGAGCGTGTATTTGAAATTATGGATACGCCAAACGAATATATAGGAGATGACGCACTCCCCGAAATCGGTCATGTTGAAGGGCGGGTAGATATTGCAAATATTTGCTTCGGATACGTTCCCGACAGACAGATTCTCAAAAACGTTACAATTAATGCGCGGATGGGTCAAACGGTTGCACTTGTCGGACCGACAGGCGCAGGAAAAACGACAATTGTAAATCTGCTCACCCGTTTTTACGATGTGGACAGCGGGGCGATTAAGATTGACGATGTTGATATTCGCACTGTCAGAAAAAACTCACTGCGCAGTAAGGTGGCAATCGTTTTGCAAGACACCCACATGTTCAGCGAGAGCGTGAGGGAAAACATTCGCTATGGCAAACTTGACGCTTCGGATGAAGATGTGGAGAGCGCGGCACGCCTGGCAAACTGTCATGAGTTTATAACGCGTCTGCACGACGGATATGATACTGTTTTGACGGACGACGCATCAAATATAAGCCAGGGTCAGCGACAGATGCTTTCTATTGCCCGCGCGATGCTTGCAGACCCGGATATTCTTATCCTGGACGAGGCGACAAGCAGTGTAGATACTCGAACGGAGATAAAAATCCAAGAGGCGATGCGAAACCTCATGTACGGCAGAACATGTTTTGTAATAGCGCACCGTCTGTCAACAATACGCGAGGCGGATAAGATTGTGGTTATTAATGACGGTATGGTTGTAGAGCAAGGTACGCATGAGGAGCTTTTGTTACAAAAGGGCATGTACGAAAAGCTTTATAACAGCCAGTTCGACGAATAACAAAAAACACCGCAGCAAGCGTGGTGTTGATAACAGAGCCCGCAAACTTGTGGAACGAATTTGCGGGCTTTGTCCATTTGAGCTTTTGCAAGAGACAATTTGAAAATTTACTTCAGCCTATCTACAAAGTTATGCGGCGCTTTGTTGTAATCAATGGCACGCATGTCATAACCACATTCGGAAAGATACTTTAGAACGCTTTCAAAAGCGTGAAGCGTTGAGAGTCGGTCGTGGAAAAGAATTACAGCATCATCGGGCGTTTTTGCAAGGCCTTTTTTCATATTGGACAAAATAGTGGCGGCGGGGACGCTTTTACCAATCCCGTCGCGTGGGTCAACGTCCCAGTCCCATATTTTATAACCCGCGCCAATTAGGATAGAAGCTTGTTTTTTAGACATATACGGGTTGCTGCCGTAGGGGGTACGGCAGATAGGAGACTTAAAGCCCATTAATTCATAGAGCGAATTGTTTGCGGCATTCATTTCATCAAGCGGGCTGGTGGAGGTTGCGTAGATGTGTTCTTTGTCATGACTTGTGCCGTGCAGTCCGATGGCGTGCCCGGAATAGACAATGGCGCGTATGTAATCAGGATACTTTATAATGCGCTCTTGCAGTACAAAAAATGTTGCCTTGGCATTGTATTTTTCGAGCAGCTCTAAAAAGTGCGGTGTATTGAGAGTAGGGCCGTCGTCAATCGTAATGTAAACTGTGCGCCGGGACAGCATTTCATCGTCGGCCAATCCCTTAACAAGCGCGAGAAAAAACAGTGCGGCAATAAGAACAGCTAAAACTTTCTTTCGCATAGTGCATCACCCTACACTATACTATGATAATGTCAAAAGAAAAATGCCGCCCGATAAGGACGGCATTTGTGCCAATCGATTAACCTCTAAGTAGGGAGATTATCTGTCAGCATTGTGTGCAGCAAAGCACTCGCTGCAGTAGATAGGTCTGTCATTCTTGGGAATGAACGGAACCTTGGCTTCTTTACCGCAAGCTGCGCATACCGTTGTATGCATTTCTCTGTTCTCTCTGAGCGCTTGCTTTTTTGCAACTCTGCAGTCTTTGCAGCGCTGAGGCTCGTTTTGGAAGCCTTTCTCTGCATAGAATTCCTGCTCACCTGCGGTGAACACAAACTCCTGTCCACAGTCTTTGCAAATTAGGGTCTTGTCTTCGTACATGTTGGATCTCCTCACTTAGAATAAAAATATTTTTACCTCACCTCGGCGCTTTCACCGATTCCGAGGCATATAACGATTGGTGCGCGCCTTTTTGCAAAAAGCAAAAAGGTGGAGCGGGTGACGGGAATCGAACCCGCGTAGTCGGCTTGGGAAGCCGAAACTCTGCCATTGAGCTACACCCGCATATGCTTTGTCAATAAAGTCTTGGTGCAACCTTTTCAAATTTGCGTCGTATGCGCTGCAGGGCGTTGTCAATGGACTTAGGGGTTTTTGAAACAATTTCGCCTATCTCCGCGTATGTCCGCCCCTGTAAATATAGAGCCAAAACGCGGCACTCAAATGCACTTAATATTTCGCTGAGTTTAACGCTGATGTCGTTAATTTGTTCGCGGCTGATTAAAATATCCTCCGGATTGGAAACGGTATCGCGCTTCTCATAAACGTCAAGCAATGTTGCGTCATACTCGTCGTCAAAAAGCGGTTTGTTAAGCGAAACATACGTGTTAAGAGGCGAGTGTTTGTGGCGGGTTGCCGCCTTGATTGCCGTAATGATTTGGCGCGTGACGCAAACCTCGGAAAACGACTTAAACGAAACAAGTTTATCGCTGCGAAAATCACGAACTGCCTTAAAAAGCCCAATCATGCCCTCTTGAATCAAATCCTCGCGGTCAGCCCCGATAAGAAAGTAGGAAGACGCTTTTTTGCTTACAAGCGACCTATACCTATCGAGAATGTATTCAAGCGCGCCGTTATCTCCGCCTTGCGCAAGCCGCACAAGAGATTCATCACTCATCGCGTCAAACTCATTTCTGGGCGCAGATTGTGCCATAACACAAGTGCCTCCTTAAACAATGAGTTAAAGACTTCGGTAGGGATAAATCGCTACTATTATAACAGAGGAAAAAGTCATTGTCAAGCCTTTTTGAAAAAAATTTGAAAAATGTCTTAAACGGACGAATTAGAGGTCAGCCGTTGCAATTCTTGGCTCAAAGCAGCAGCACGGACGCAGACAGACAATGCGGACACCGCTGGCCCGCTGTGGCCCGACCTTCATGAAGGTTGCCAGTACCGAATGGCTGCCTCCCAGCCCCAGCGGTCCGACATGTGAATCGTTGAGAGCTTTTGTAATTGTCTGTTCCATTTCGGTCTGTCTGCTGTAATTGCCGTCTACTAAGGCAAGCAGCATCATCGAAGCGGCCTCGTAATGCGAGCGCCCAATGCCTATTCCCAGAGTGCAAGGGGTACATCCCAACTGTTTGACGGATTCCTTAGCCCAATCAATTATTTCTCCGAGCACTACCTCTGTGCTGTGTTTGTGAAACACCCTGTACGTTTTGCCGCGTATGGCGGGTCCGCCGCCGAACATCAAAATGTGCAGCCTGAGCGCGTCCTCATCAATGCGCCGCAGCAAAATCGGAGCGGATTCAAGTGCGGCGGGTTCTTCGTCAAGCCCTTGCGACTGGTTGATTCTATCGTAATCGTTGCCCTTAACAGCCATCGGCCGCCCAGGCAGCTTTGCAAGGCCTTGGCGAATGCCTTCGTCTATAGAGCTTAACAGAAGCCCGTCTGCGGCTCTGTTGGACCCTATTTCCAAAACAAGATGCGGAATCCCCGTATCATCGCATAACGGACTGTGATTTTCTTCCGCAGCCTGCGCATTTGCGAGAATGGTTTCCATAACCCATTTGGCGTGTTCGTTTGTCTCTTCACTTATAGCACGCAGATACGCGTCCTTTTTATCCGGCAAAAAAGCTGAACCCGCACGGACAAGTGTATCCGAAACCTTTTTTACGACGGTATTGTTAAACTCCACGGTATGCATCTCCTTAATCGAACGCTTTCAATAAATGCTTTTATTGTGCGCTGCCGCTATAATTGCCGGAAAATCTACCACGTCCAATTCGTACAACGCCTCCATGCCAAGCTCCGGAAAGGCAACAAGCCTTTGTGTGCGCGTGTTTTTGCCTAAGAGAGCCGTTACGGGCGGGATAACTGCGTACACGGAATTAAAAGCTTCAAGCGATTTGACGGTGTCGGCGCCGATAGCGCCTTTCCCCAAGTGAAGCTTGACCCCCGCTTTGGAAAGTGTGGGAAAGCTGCTTTCAATCTCCAGCTTGTTGCTGGAGGTGGGGCCGACTCCCGCGGCGCTGACTGCGGTGTGAAAAATAACGCTTCCGCTCAAATCAATGCCGGAATGCGAAATGGTATTATCCTCAATCATGGCGCATATTTTAGGAAGCACGGCATCCCTTCCGCAATAGATTTTACCGGAAATCAGAACCATATCGCCCATCTGCAAAGATAGCGCCGCTTCTTCGGATATTGGGGTTGTCAACGCTTTCATCCGCACCACGTCCTTTCGCTGTCTATTGTGTGTCAGGTGAGAAAAGACTGATAAAGCTTTTCTCGTTTTCAATAACGCCGTACGCGCGAGAGCGCATGTATATTTTGGTAGCCCAGTTCCTGTGAGGCTTTACTTCGTTCATCTTATTGCCCGATTCGCCCTTGAACACACCGCCCTTGTCGTTGCCGAGTATATTGACGGCGTCCAGATACTCTTCCCGCGTTACTGCCTGCATAGCGTTTACATATTTAATGTGAGTCGGATGAATTACAGTTCTGCCCACAAACCCATTAGCCTTGTCGAGTACCACTTCGCGCAGGAGCCCGTCGATTTCCATGTTGAAAATCGGGATTCTTTTGAGCAGGCAGTCCTCTATGGCGTGGCTGGGGATATTTTGAAACTGCATTTGCTTGCTGACTCTGAAGTATTCCCATACGGGTCCGGAAATGACATAATCATTGTTCCTTCCGAAGATATTAATAATATCCGTCAAAATCTCGCGCACTGTCATAATGTCGTATATAGAATAGTCAACGCCTCTGCGCACACCGAAACATGACGAGAAATCCGTAGCACCAACACGAACCTGCAAGACGATGTCTTTGTATTCATCGAGTATTTCGCGAATACTTAAAAGCTCGGTCAGTCTGGTTTCCTTAAAAGCCACCTCAGGGTCCTCGATTATCGGCATTCCGTATATAATTTCTCCAAACTTCTCGTTCAGCTGTTTTAGATAGAACATATAAACGCTGGCATTATGTGAATTGAATTTCGGGAAGTTGATGCCGGCAAGCACCTTTACATGCTTTTTCTCTAACTTTTGAGAAAACCTTATGAACTGCTCTTGATTGCGTATCCGGCAGAAAATTAACGGGAGGTCGTCGTATGTAAGCGAACCGCTGTCAAGTGCATCACTCAGTATGCCGAGGACGCGAACAACATTTTCTTCAGCCGCCTCAACCAGCTCCTCCGGGCAAGCGTCCTCAAAGCAAAACACCATGGAGGTCAGCTCGGGCATGTCGCGACTTAGAATCTTTTCGGAGAAATCCTTCGTCCCAGGCATATACATTGTTGCGCCAAGACAGTACTGCAGCAGTTCTCTGTCCGTATACTTTGAAAAATCTTCCGGTTTGGAAATAAACTCAAACCCGGGATTGTATTTATGATGTCTCATTTGTACTACCTTATCGAACCTTTCTCCGAACAGCGCGCTTCGGGATAATATGAATCAATCATCCTTTTAACGAGAGAAACCTGCTTAGCACGTTTTTTGGCATCATCTGCGGATGATTCCCAACTGTGTGTCTGTGCGACAGAACCGCCGGTCTTAAGATATATAGGCGCCGCAACGCGAATCATTTCGGGCACCTCGTAATGGCGGATAAAGCCGCCGGTCGATTTAGGATTTTCAGTATGTATGTCAATTGGAATGTCAATAGCCTGCCTCATTGCCGACAGCATCTGAAGCTGAATATCCCGCACCGGATTCACGGAATTGGCGCCGATGAGCTCAAGCAGCTTTGCCGAGCAGGGATTGCCATGCCCTGCGTGTGCGGATACCTTAAAATGACAGTCGGAAGGAATTTCACCAGCCTTGCGCATTTCATTCAGGAGCCACAGACAACCTTCGTCGTAGACCAGAAAGGAGTGGCACCCGAACGCCGCTGCACGTTTTACATCCTCCACGGCGCGCACAATCTGCTCTTGTCCGCGAAGGCGATAGCCCATGCGCACACCCTCAGGCGTGTTAACAGATGCGCTTGTGTCAGTGGTCGCTCTCGGTCCTATTGCCAAAATCAAGTCTGTTTCGGCCTTCTTAGCCAAGTGTACCATTTGTATAATCTCGTTGTCGGTGAGAAGCATAATGCCCTTTGTCTGCGTCACACGATGTATGCAGATGCCGTATCTGTCCATCTCTTCGAGCAACGCCTCCATTACCTTCGGACCTTGAATGCCCGGCACTTCAAAACGGTACTGAGCGCCGTCCCCAAAACGTTTTTGCGATGTTGGAAGATTATACGCATCGCCTTCGGGCATGCCGATTGATTTCAAAAATGCTCTTGTCTCTTTCATAGTAAAACCCCTCTTCTCATATATTGCTAAAAGTCTGATTTGCAGCTTAATTCGCCCATTAATCCGCCAATCAATTCGGAGTGCGAGATTTTAAGCGGCGGAAGCGTACCGTTAAGCCCCTTATGTACCCTGATGTCTAAAAATGCCGCTTTGCCTTTGCCGGAAAGTTCTTTTAGGGCTGCGGAAATTTCCTCCCGCGTACTTACAAAACTTGACGCAGTTGCATAGCCGGTGCCTTTCGCTATTTGTGTGAAATCAATCATTTGTCCCACAGACGGCTGACCTCCCACAGACTCATGCGCGCCGTTGTTAAGTACGATATGTATGAAGTTGGGCACGTCCACCTTGCTTGCCATGGCAAATGCGCCCATATGCATGATGGCTGCAGCATCGCCGTCAAGGCAAACAACATTTCTGTGCTTATTTGCCACGGCTATGCCAAGGGCGACGGATGAAGCGTGTCCCATCGAACCTACATTCAAAAAGTCACAGTCGTGTCCTTCGCCTCGTCGTTCGCGCAAAAAGTACAGCTCGCGGGTGGCGCGGCCTGTTGTGGCGGAATAAATAGTATCCTTGGGTAACGCGTTAAGCGCCGCCTCAATCGCGTCCTCTCTGCAAAGCGGGTACTTATCGTCCTTGATATTGGCTTTTTTCTCGCTTGCGAATACGCCTTTTCTTCCGATTATGGCAACAGCGCATTTGTCGGATTTTGCTTTCGCCACCGCCCAACGCACCTGACTTGCAAGTTCTGCGTCGTCATCGGGTGCAATGACGTATGGGATGTCAAGCATATCAAGCAGTTTTGTCGTTACAATCCCCTGCGTCTCATGCTGCGGCCAATCACCTGTAGACGGTTCGCCGCGCCAGCCGATTAAAAGAATAAGCGGAACACTGTATACGTTTTTGTCCGCAAGCGACATAAGAGGGTTAAGCGTATTCCCCATGCCTGAATTTTGCATATATACAAGCGGCACGGTATTGGTGCTGAAATAGTATCCGGCGGCGATAGCGATTGCGTTGCCCTCGTTGGCGGCGATAATATGCCTGCTGCCAGGTACGTTTTCAAGAAGATGATTGCAGAACCCGTTCAGGTAGGAGTCTGGGACTCCGGTAAAGAACTCGACGCCTTCCGCGCCCAGCGCGGCTAAAAAGTGTGCTTGATTAATCATGTCGGCCTCCGTATAATTTGTATGATTTTTATTTCTGTTTTGCCGGCGCGTAAAATGTGAAATATTCCGGCGCGTCAACTTTGCTTATCTCCCATGCATTGTTAATCGTTTGCACAATTTCGCCGCAAAGCGCGCCCTTGTCCACAGTCTCTATGTTTTGTTTCAACTGAGATAAGCGTGACGCGCCTATTATAATCGCATCGCCGCGTTCCGGCTTCAGCATAGAATGATAAGCCAGCCACCGGTATGCGGCTTCGACTATGTTGACTCCATTTAACGCACATGCCTCTTTAATTTTGTCAATGGACTCAAAATAGGAGTCCTTCCAGTATCTTGCCTGATAGTTCGGCCGATATGTAAACCTGCCGGTTTTAAGTTCGCGCTCCTTGCTCGAATACTTGTCCGTAAGCATTCCGCCTGCCAGTGGATTATATGCATAAAAGCGCATCCCGTAGTTGTCCAGAGCCATGTCCAGTTCTTTTTCCGCGTTTCGGCTGAGCGGGTTGTACAACCCTTCGTAGACTTGGGGCAGCATCCATGAGCGCTTCTCGCAGATGTGATACGCCTCCGAGACCATCCATGCGGGGAAGTTACTCAGTCCGAGATTCGCAAACTTACCCTGCTCGTAAAGCTCCGCACAGCCTTCCAGTGCGCTTTCAAGAGGTGTATTAGGGTCTGGAAAATGCAGATATAGCGTATCCGCTTTTTTGATGTTAAGCCTTTCGAGCGATTCGTTAAGCTGACTTATCACTGCCTCCTTGTCAAGCCGCCCGGTAATCCTGGGGTTCGCTTTCGTAGAAATTCTAAGCGCTGCCGCAGCGGGGGACGCGCCAATCAGCCTCTCGCATTCGCCGCTGTTATATACGTAAGCCGTGTCAAGCTCCGTATACCCGTATGACGCGAAACATTCTATCATGTCGTTTACGTCTGTCCCGAAAATCTGCTCCCCAAAAGTCATTGTCCCCAGCACAAGTTCAATTTTTTTATTTGTCATATTACACCTCAGTAAATTTTATATAATACCCCGCGCTTATTAATAGCATCGTATACATATTTATTCTATCACAAAGCATTAGCCGGTGTCAACACCAATACGAAACACGGTTCTTTTCTTTTCTGCGGTTGTCAAACATATGGTCCATTTTTAATAAAAAAAT
>JAUNBL010000065.1 GCA_030527235.1 Clostridia bacterium
TTGGACGTTCAGCTTCTATTCTTTCTGGGTCATATCATTGTATCACATACATTTTATATGAAAACAGCAAACAATGTTTCTGCGGTAAACTATTGAAGAACCCGCAGTTTACCTAATGCAAATGCGGGTTCTTCTTACCGAAATCTTAATAATTCTATTTTGTAAAGAGATTGCGTTTTACATAGTGCGTATGGAGCAGTTCATGGCTCTTATGGCCGCACGGTTCGCCGAGGTATTCGTCATAGAGCTTTTTAATATAGGGATTCTCATGGCTCTTTCTGATTTCGAGAGACTCATCCTCGTCATAAATAGCAGCGGCGCGCACAGCACGCACGTCAGCGCTCATTTTAACTTTCGCGGGAACGATGGGCTGTCCGCCGCCATTCACACAGCCGCCGGGACATGCCATAATTTCAATAAAATCAAGCTCTATCTCGCCCGAGCGAATACGTTCCAAAAGCGCACGCGCATTGCCAAGTCCGTGAGCGACAGCAGCGCGAATTGTCTTGCCTCCGGCCTCTACCTGCGCGACCTTGATGCCCTCTACGCCGCGAACGGATGTGTATTCGATATCCGGAATTTCTTTGCCTTCCAAAATTTCAGCAACCGTTCTTATCGCGGCTTCCATAACGCCGCCTGTTGCTCCGAAAATTACACCGGCGCCCGAAGCTGCCGCGCCGAACGGGTCATCAAAGCCTTCGTCGGGAAGGGCGTTAAAATCTATGCCGGACTGTTTAATCATTTTGGCAAGTTCGCGTGTTGTAAGCACTACGTCCACATCCTGGTATCCCGTTGCAGCAAGCTCGTCGCGCTGAGCTTCAAATTTTTTCGCCGTGCAGGGCATCACCGAGACAGTAAAGATATTCTTGGGGTCAATGCCGGAGACGGAAGCGTAGTAGCTCTTTATGACTGCGCCATACATCTCATGCGGTGATTTGCAGGTTGAAAGATTATCCAAAAAGTCTGGGAAATTATGCTCGCAAAACTTTATCCAGCCGGGAGAGCACGAAGTTATCATCGGAAGCTTTCCGCCGTTCTTTATCCTGCCCAGCAGCTCCGTGCCTTCTTCCATAATCGTGAGGTCGGCAGCAAAATCAGTGTCGAACACCTTGTCAAATCCAAGCCTGCGAAGGGCGGCCGCCATTTTCCCCGTAACGCGCGTGCCTATCGGCAGACCAAACTCTTCTCCCAGCGCAACTCTAACCGCGGGCGCAGGCTGTACGACAACATGCAAGTCGGGATTTTCAAGCGCCGCCCACACTGTCTTTGTCGCGTCCTGTTCATAAAGCGCGCCAACAGGACATACCGCAATACACTGGCCGCAGTTTACGCACGACGTATCCGCCAAGTCCATTCCGAACGCGCAGCCCACGCTCGTGTCAAATCCGCGCTCCACTGTTTCAATAGCTCCGACAGTCTGAATGTTTTTACACATATTGACGCAGCGGCGGCAAAGCACGCACTTGTTATCATCGCGCACTATTGAAGGCGATGTAGCATCGGTTTCATGCTCGATGCGCACGCCCTCATAGGGAATATCCTCCACACCAAGCTCATCACAAAGCTTTTGAAGCTCACAGTTTTGATTTCTCACACAGGTCAGACATTTGCGGTCATGGTTGGACAAGATAAGTTCAAGCGTAGTTCTTCTGGCCTCTCTCGCTGCTTTTGTATTTGTATTTACAACAAGACCCTCGTTAACCGGGTATACACACGCGGCCTGCAGAGCGCGTGCGCCCTGTACTTCTACAAGGCACATCCTGCAAGAGCCTGTCTGGCTTACATCCTTCAAGTAGCAGAGTGTGGGAATATCTATCCCTGCGCTGCGCGCCGCTTCGAGGATTGTATAGTCCGCCGGCACGGAAATGGTGTTGCCGTTTATGGTTACATTTACTTTATCCATTGCTTGCTCCTCCTCTCTATTTCTCTACTGCGCCAAACTTACATGTTGAGGCGCAGACTCCGCACTTGATGCACTTTGTGGTGTCAATCACGAACGGACTCTTGAGCTCGCCCGAAATAGCGCCGACAGGGCATTTTTTCGCACATAGCGAGCAGCCCTTGCACTTATCGGGATTTATACGGTAATTGGCAAGCTCACGGCACACGCCGGCGGGGCATTTCTTATCCACCACGTGGGCGACATACTCATCACGGAAATAGCGAAGTGTGGAAAGAACAGGATTGGGAGCGGTCTGACCAAGCCCGCAGAGTGCACCGTTCTTTATGCTGTAACAAAGAGCCTCCATGCGGTCAAGGTCCTCAAGCGTACCGTTGCCTTTCGTAATCTTGTCCAGAATCTCGTACAGGCGCTTTGTCCCTACGCGGCATGGCGTACACTTGCCGCACGACTCGTCCACCGTAAACTCAAGGAAAAACTTAGCTATATCAACCATGCAGTTGTCCTCGTCCATGACTATAAGACCGCCGCTGCCCATCATCGAGCCGATTGAAATAAGGGAATCGTAATCTATTGGCGTATCAATAAGCGATGCGGGAATACATCCGCCGGAAGGTCCGCCTGTCTGCGCAGCTTTGAATTTCTTTCCGTCCGGGCAGCCGCCTCCGATGTCCTCCACGATTTCACGCAGCGTTGTACCCATGGGGATTTCCACAAGGCCGGTATTTTTAATTTTACCGCCGAGCGCAAACACCTTAGTACCCTTGCTCTTTTCCGTCCCTATAGACGCAAACCACTCCGCGCCGTTGTTTATAATCTGTGCAATATTCGCATACGTTTCAACATTGTTAAGTATACTCGGCTTGCCCCAAAGACCTTTCACTGCAGGGAACGGAGGACGAGGCCGCGGCTCGCCGCGCTTGCCTTCAATCGATGTCATAAGAGCCGTTTCCTCACCGCACACAAACGCTCCCGCGCCGAGACGAAGCTCTATGTCAAAATCAAATCCGGTTCCGAATATGTCCTTACCTAAAAGTCCGTATTCTTTTGCCTGTGTAATAGCTATTTCAAGACGCTTGACAGCTATTGGGTACTCGGCGCGTATATAGATAAAGCCTTGGTTTGAGCCGATTGCATAGCCCGCAATGGCCATTGCCTCAAGAACACTGTGCGGATCGCCCTCAAGAACGCTTCTGTCCATGAAAGCGCCGGGGTCGCCTTCGTCCGCGTTGCAGCAGACGTACTTGACGTCACCCTTGGACGCGCGCGCAAACTGCCACTTTCTGCCTGTGGGAAAGCCCGCGCCGCCTCTGCCGCGAAGCCCCGAAGCGGAAATAGTGTCTATAACCTCCTCTGGTGTCATCTGAGTGAGAACCTTTGCGAGCGCCTTATATCCGTCAAAAGCGATATACTCTTCGATGTTTTCGGGATTTATAACTCCGCAGTTGCGAAGCGCAACACGATGCTGCTTTTTATAGAAGTCCACCTCTCCGAGACTTTGCGCACCAGAGGCGGCTTCCTCTTCCTGAAATACAAGCCTTTTTACTATCCTGCCCTTAAGAAGATGTTCAGAGACTATCTCCTCTACATCCTCAACCTTCACCATGCTGTAGTACACACCCTCAGGATATACAACAACAATCGGACCGAGCGCACAAAGACCAAAGCAGCCGGTTTGAACGACCTTAACCTCACGTTCAAGGTCCTTGGCGGCAATCTGCTTGTTAAATTCCTCTATGAGCTTTTGACTGCCCGACGAGGTACAGCCTGTGCCTCCGCACACGAGAACGTGTGACCTTACAAGTTCCATTTCGCAATTCGCTCCCTTCTGTTTTATTACTTTTCGGACGCGCCGATTGTAAATTCGTTTACGACCTGACCGTTTACTATATGCTCCGCTACAATACGAGCGGCCTTATCCGGAGTCATTTTAACATACGTCACCTTTTCTTTGCCCGGGGCATAGACCTCAACGATGGGTTCCAGGCGGCAAATTCCTATACAGCCCGTTTGCTGCACGATGACGTTGTTGAGCTGCCTTTTTGCAACCTCTTCAACAAACGCCGCCATAACAGGACGCGCACCGGCCGCAATGCCGCACGTTGCCATACCGACAACAATACGCGTACCGTCCTCGCGCTCTGTACGCAGATTTACTTCGTTCATTACCTTATTCTTTATTGCCTCAAGTTCAGCCAAGCTCTTTACTGCCATTACTCTGCACCTCCGTAAATGTTATTTATTCCTTCTTCAATATATTCGCTTATCCACTGCGCCACGGCAGGAACGCCAAACGAAACCGCTCCGAGTATTTCGCGCAGCCTGCGCGTATCAAGCTCAAAGACCGCTCCGTCATATGTATGCTTATAGCAAAAGTCAATATCTGGATTCATACATATAAGCGCGGACATCGTCTGCCCCACATCTCCAAGCGGCTGACGGTCGATATTGGAATACGAAAATGTTGCCTTTATAAATGTGCCTGCGTTTAGCATCGACGATATTTCCACACCTCCGCCCGCAGCCTCTGCGGCGGCTTTCAAAAGCGGGATTCCAAGACCTACACGCCGCGTTGTGCGCGTGGTAGTAAAAGGGTCCGTAACTTTTTTAAGCATTTCCTCATCCATCCCGCAGCCGTTGTCTCTGACAGAGAAAAACAAAACATCGTCGTCTGTGTCCTCAAAAACCTCAACCTCTATCAATGTGGCTTTCGCACGGACGGAGTTTTCGGCAATGTCTAAAATATTCAAAGACAAATCTTGCATTTTTAATATTTGGCAAGAATCTTATCAATCTCTTCGGGAACAAGACGCCCGTAAACATCATCGTTGATAGTCATAACCGGAGCAAGTCCGCATGCACCGATACAGCGCGTTGCGTCAAGCGAAAACTTTCCGTCCTCACTGCATGCCCCGACCTCGATGTTAAGCTTTTCTTTTACCTTGTCCAAAATCGTGCCGCTGCCTTTAACATAGCACGCTGTGCCGAGGCATACGGAAATTTTGTACTCACCCTTGGGATAAAGCGAGAACTGCGCGTAAAATGTCACCACGCCGTAAACCTCTGCAAGAGAAAGTCCCAGCTCTTTCGCAATAATTGTCTGCACCTCTATCGGAAGATAGCCGTAAATCTCCTGCGCCTTGTGGAGCACCGGAATGAGCGCACCTCGTTCGTCCTTATGCGCAGCAATCACCTTCAAAAGCTCCTGCTCTTGCTCCTTGGTGCCGTTGAATGGCACCGTAACAACCTTGCTCATGTAAAAACCTCCTTGTAATAACATATATAAACATACTGCTTTACCACACATGCATAACAGTATTATTATAACATATGGCATTTGTTTTGTCTACAAAAAAGTTTATTTTTTTCATGTTAAAATCTGCGGTTGTCAATGATGTGACCCAAAAAAAGTTTGAGCGTTTGCGATAA
>JAUNBL010000025.1 GCA_030527235.1 Clostridia bacterium
TTCCCCGAATTTAGCTACGAAACATATTTCAGAGTTCTTGACAGAACAGCGTTAAGCGGGAAATCGACATTTGTGTTTAAAGAAAACAGATATTCAACCTACAACAGCAGAGCGCATTTTACGCCCATATGGTATCCTGACGGTACATATGAAACCTGTACAAGGGTGTACGACGCATGGACTCCGGCAGGGATGCTGTCGGTGAACAAAAGCGCTTCGCTGCGTATTTCGGGAAATTTATTTGACGATTGGCATATAGCGCCGAAAAAATAAAATAAAAAATTGGAGGAAAACAAAATGAAATTAAAGAGAATGGCAATTGTATTTATTGTATTGGCAGCTTTGACGCTGACGGCTGTTACGGCTTATGCGGCCGGTGATGTTGCGGGTGCGGTTGAAAGCACCTGGACAACGGCAAGAGGACAGATTAAAACGGTGGTTAACAATGTTGTATTCCCCGTTCTTGACTTAATACTTGCCGTGTTTTTCTTTGTAAAGCTGGGCAGCGCATACTTTGACTACAGAAAATCAGGACAGTTTGAATGGACAGCTCCGGCAATTTTGTTTGCCTGCCTTGTGTTCGTATTAACAGCTCCCACGTATTTGTGGAGCATACTCGGAATGTGAGGCATACGCAATGAGCATCAAAACAACATTTGAAGCCGAGCTTAGAAAGATACTCGGCAACAACGAGATTATGGAGAACACAACCTATGTGGGGCGAGCCTGTTACGGTTCGCTCTGCAAGGACATAAGAGCAAGGATTGAGTTCACAACAAGCGGCATAGCCGATGATTATGACGCACTGCAAATCACAATCCTAAACAGAAAAGAAGGAAAAATAGATGTTAACAGGATACGATTCCTTGAGCTTTGGGGAATTAAAAAAATTCAGGATAATCCCTATTTTAAGGACGGTGTTTGCCCGAAAATATGGAAAAGCGGCAACGATATCGGCTGGTATGCATATCAGCCTACGCCGAGGGATATAGAAATGCTTCGGGATGCTGCGGCAAATTACCTTGATGTGTTCAGAGAACAGACTATGGAGGAAAGCCAAGAAATACAAATGATGTAGCAGCCGCAGAGTAAAAAAAGCGGAGATCTGAATACATCGATGGGAGGTGAAAATTTTTGAATAAAGCAAAGCTTATGGCATTTGTAAAAAACGATACAATGAAGGCGCTTGTGTGTTCAAGTGAGGTGAAAACCGAGGAGGATATAAAGTCCTTAAACAGAAAAGGCTATAATATCGGCTTTGTCTCGGATGAACTCAAAAAAATGTTTCCGAGTATTGATACAAATAAGATATTTTATAATAACGGATATGACAAAGTCTTTTATTACGATAAGGAAAAGCTGATTATATTTCCCATACAGCTTGTCGGCAAGACATCCATATACCCTCTTGACGAGCTTATGCTAAAGACGATGGAGAGAGCGATTATGTTTGAACGTGAGGCAAAAGAAGGAAAGTATGACCACATTCTCATCAGCTTACAGGACAGAATGCGAATGGAGCTGCTTGAGAAGCTCATAAGCGAGAATAAAATTCCCGATCCGTACACGCTGTTTATAACCTTTTATGTGACGGCGGATTACGGCTGCAGCGCTCTGTCAAAAGAAACGCTGCGAAAGCTGGCGGATAGCAAAAGCGAAGCCGATAAACGCAATACAGCCGCAAGCATGAGTGAGCTTCCGCAAACAATTACGGTATATAGAGGTGAGGGCGATGAAAGCGCCGTATGGAGGGAATCGTTTTCGTGGACAACCGACATTAATATTGCCAACTTTTTCGCCACAAGATTGGAAAGCAAAAAGGCGGCAATACATATTGCCGAGGTCGATAAATCCGATGTTATTGAATACTTTGAATCGGAGAAAGAGTGCATTATTCTCCCCGAAAAGCTTCGGTATAAAAATTGCATAGACGTCTACGGTATTGATTTGTTGGAAAAGCAGCTTCCCGATATATCTGAACAGTATCAGCGCTACCGTGACTTTGCAATTGACTGTCCGAAATTTAATATAGACGATTCGGAGCATGGAATTCTTCATAGCTGCCGGGTGGCAATGCATTGCCTGATTCTTGCAAACATGAAAAAGCTGACAAGAGAGGAAACCGACATACTTTGCACGGCTGCCGTATTTCATGATGCCCGAAGGTTAAGCAACGGCGATGAAATCGAACACGGTGCAGCATCGGCAAAGTATTACAGCAGATATGCCAACGCTCATCCCGAGCAGATTAAATATAACATGCTGACCGAGCAAATTATCAAATATCATTCCCTGCCTGACGATGAGGGCAGAAATGCAATCGGCGAAAACAATTGGTATCTGCTTGATATATTCAAGGACGCCGATGCGCTTGACAGAGTCAGATTCGGTATTCGGGACTTAGACCTTAATCAACTGAGGACGAGCGAGGCAAAATCAATGACAATGGTGGCAAATATGCTTTTTCAGGAGTTGAAGCTGCCTGAACCGGAGCTTTCGCAGGATTTAAAATTGACATAATAAAAAATTAAAGGCAGGTGATTATAAAAGATGTTTGTGTTCGATTGGTTTCTTGATTGGATTTACGGCAAAGTAATGGAGTTTATACAAACCTTTTTTACACATATAAGCGGAATGGGAGTTGAAATATTTGAGCTTTCATGGATACAGGCGATTATTGAATTTTTCAGACTGTTCGGCTGGTCAATGTATGTGATAGCGCTTGTTGTGGCTGTCTTTGATACGGCAATCGCATGGCAGAACGGGCAGGGAAATATAAAGGACGCAGCGCTTGGCGCAATCAAGGGATTTTTTGCGGTAAACTTGTTTACTGTGCTTCCGATAGAGCTGTATAAGCTGGCAATTGACATACAAAACGGCTTGGGCAGCGCAATGTCTGGGCTTTACAGCGGATCTATATCGGATTTGTCAACGCTGTCAATACAGCAGCTTACAGCTTTTTCGGCGGAAATAAATCCGTTTAATCTTTTCAGCATTATTGCGCTTGGCTATGCGGTGATAAAGGTGTTTTTTGCAAACATAAAGCGCGGAGGCATTATGCTGACCAACATGGCGGTCGGAAGCCTTTACATATTCGGCTTAACGCGGGGGCATTTTGACGGCTTTGTGGACTGGTGCAAACAGGTAATCGCCTTATGCATTACCGCATTTTTGCAAAATTCCCTGTTGTTTGCCGGACTGCTCACCTTTGGCGACCATATGCTTTTGGGACTCGGTATCATGCTTGCGGCAAACGAGGTGCCGAGAATTGCAGACAGGTTCGGGCTTGACACCTCCTCAAGAGTTAATATCATGAGTACCTATTACGCAGGACAAGCCGCAGTCAGAACAACGCAGGCTATCATGAAGGCTGTTGCAAAAAAATAATTTCATTTACAAGGGAGGTATGAGAATATGTACATATATCCGGACAATCTAAAATCCAAAGCGGTAATGTGGCTGTGGGAGCTGAAGGACATAGGTATTTTGGCGATCGGCGCAATAATATCAATTCTTGCGCTGACGCAAACAGGCTTGATGCTGCCGCTTGCTGTTACGGCAGGCTATGGATTCTTAACCATCAGACTTGATGAAATGTCAATCATGATGTTCATCAGAAACGCTTGGAACTACTTTGCCGGAATACAGCAATTTTACGAGTGGAGGTACACGGATGAGTAAAAGAAAAAAGGAAGAAAAGCAAAAGGCTTCAACAAGAAGGCTTATAGGCGTAAGAGAAATAACGGATTTCTCGCTTGTCACCTATGAACACGGCGAGCTTGTGCTGTTTCTGATAAAGCCGTCAAACATTTCCGTGATGTCGGAGGACAGCGTCAGAGCAAGGATATATGCGATGATGACGGTTTTAAAGGGTATGGCGGAAATTGAAATGTGCTGCTACAACAGCAGAGAAAACTTCGACGGCAATAAGCGTTATTTAAAAAAACGGATGAAGGACGAGTCAAACTATATCATCAATCAGCTGCTTGAAAAGGATATGACACACCTCGACAATATTCAGATTCAAACGGCAACAGCGAGAGAATTTGCAATTGTGGTAAGGCTTTTGAACCAAAGCGAGAAGGAGCTGATACCATACTTAAACCGTATCGAAAAAACCTTGCGTGAGCAGGGCTTTTCTATTAAACGGGCGGATGAAAACGATCTGAAGCGTCTGCTGGCGGTGTACTTTGAACAAAATGTCACACAGGAAGCCTTTGAAAACCATGACGGTGAACGCTGGGTAATATTCGGAGATTAGGAGGATAAGGAAATTGGCAAAAAAGAATAAAATCACAGAGCAGGAGACTGCGAGAATCAAATCGTTTATGGATATGATAGCGCCGTCCGTGATAAAGTTTTTCCCCGACTACTTTATATGCGGCAACACCTACAGAAGCGTCTGGGCGCTGCGGGAGTACCCGACAGCGACTGACGAACAGGCAATCTTAAAGCATCTGGGCGAAAAGGACGGCATATCGATTAAGATTTATACAAGACATGTAACGGCGCTTGAGGAAAGAAAAATCATCTCCAACGCCGCAAACAAGAACAGACTTAGGCGAAGCAAAACAAATGATTTACAGGAAACCGTTGTTGCGGAGGGAAACCTACAGGATGTAACAAACCTTGTATCCTCCATGCACAGAAACAGAGAGCCGCTGATCCACACAGCGGTGTACATAGAAATCATGGCGCATGACTTTGATATGCTGAAGGAGCTGCAGACCGAGGCGCTGACCGAGCTTGTGCGTTCAAAGATAAATGTGGATAAGCTTATGCTTCGGCAGCAGCAGGGCTTTGTATCCGTAATGCCGAGCGGATATAACGCATTTGGCGATCAGTTTGAACGGGTGCTCCCTGCCTCCAGCGTTGCGAATTTGTTTCCGTTCAATTATTCGGGTAAAACCGACGCTGACGGATTTTATCTCGGACGGGATAAGTTTGGAAGCAATATCATCGTTGATTTCAACAAGCGAGCGGAGGATAAAACAAACGCAAACATTCTGATACTCGGAAACTCAGGTCAGGGCAAGTCATACCTGATGAAGCTGATATTGATAAATATGCTGGAATCCGGCATGAATGCGCTGTGTCTCGATCCGGAGCATGAGTATGAGGATTTGGGAAACAACCTCGGCGGCTGCTTTGTTGACTTGATGTCGGGCGAGTATATCATCAATCCGCTTGAGCCAAAATCATGGAGCGATTCCGATGACGAGCAGGAAAGCGATTTGAGAACGCCGGAGGCGTTTAAGAAAAGGACAAAGCTCAGTCAGCATATCTCGTTTCTTCGGGATTTTTTCGCCTCCTACAAGGACTTTACGGATGCACAGGTAGATACGCTGGAAATCATGCTTGAAAAGCTGTACCGGAAATGGAATATAAGCGATAATACGGATTTTTCAAAACTGACCGCCGCCGACTACCCGATAATGTCGGATATGTATGCGTTTATAGAGCGTGAATACAAAACCTATGACCAAGCGCAAAAGCCCATCTATACGGAAACACAATTGCAGGAAATCCTGCTCGGAATTCATTCCATGTGTATGGGCGCTGAAAGCAAATTCTTTAACGGGCATACAAATATCAAGAATGACAGGTTCGTTGTATTCGGCGTGAAGGGATTGCTGCAGGCAAGTAAAAACATAAAGAACGCCCTGTTGTTTAACGTACTGTCATATATGTCAAACTCACTTTTGACAAACGGCAAAACCGTAGCCGCGATTGATGAATTCTATTTGTTTTTATCAAATATAACGGCGGTGGAATATATCCGAAACTTTTCAAAGCGTGTAAGAAAAAAGGACTCGGCTGTAATACTCGCCTCGCAAAATCTTGAAGACTATGCGCTGCCCGGGATTGCCGAATACACAAAGCCGTTGTTTGCAATCCCCACACATGCGTTTTTATTTAACGCAGGAAATATTGACGCGCGGTTTTATATGGATACCCTGCAGCTTGACGAGAGCGAATACAAGCTGATACGCTATCCGCAGCGAGGCGTATGCCTGTATAAATGCGGGAACGAGCGGTACAATCTTATGGTTATAGCGCCGAAGCACAAGGAGGCATTATTCGGAAAGGCGGGCGGCAGATAATGTTTAGTTACAGAGAATTTAATGTTATAGTAAGCCCCGATTATGATGAAATGCTTGATAAGGGTGTAAAATGCGAGGAATATGTATGCCGTGTTTATATGGCGGCAGATGCAGCGCTCGAAAACTGTGTATATGAATTTAATATGATGCCCTCCTTTGAGTTTGAGGAGCATACGAAAATAAGTATTGAAACAGGTATTATTAACACCATTGATTCAGACTATGACAGCATACAGCTTAATATATGCCGTGACGAGCTGAAACGAAAGGATACCCTTCTTGCCAATGCGATATGTCATATCGGTGAGTTTGAAAGCGGCGAGGATTTATATGATACACTTAAAAATCAGGTCAAAATGACAGATGAAGAAATATCGCAGGCGGGCTTTGACTCACTGAAGGAGTTTTTTGGGAAAGAAACGGAATCTCAGGATAACGGGATGAATTTAAGTTGAGAAACCAATAGACAAAATCAAATTTTTTTGCTATAATTATTGACTGATGAGGGGTGGGAAAATGAAATATTACATATGTGATAGCTGCCATTTTCAATTTGAGCGGTCAGGAGAATGTACACAGTGTCCGGACTGCGGAAAGGAAAGCATTCGAGAATCGAATGAAGCTGAACTTACAGAGTATATGAAACTCAAAGAAGAATTCAGTAAATAAAAATATATCAGCAAGCCAAAAGGTATTAGTCCTATAAACGGATTAATGCCTTTTTCTTTTGCCCGGAAAGGATGATGATATTGAAAAAAGATTATTTTAATACCTTTGAAGAAAGCGATTTTTGTATTCATGAGGATTTGGAATTAAGCGTGGATAATCAACACATTACAGCATTAGTCGAAACACTGTTTGATGTGGATAAAAAGTTCGGAATAAATGTTTCGCAAAGCGAGGATGCGTGGGTAAATCTTTATGCATGCTATAACCCTGTTACGGAAAGCCTAAAAGCGTTCTATTACATTTATACTTACAACGGAAATTTTGAGAGGAAATATATCCCCACTGATGACGAAAAAAAGATATTTGTCAATGTGATGGAACAGGCGTGTATCAAGCAAAACAAAATGAATTGCCGAGAGTTTTACATAAGAGAATATGCGGCCTATGCAGACAAAATGTCACTTGCTTGTGTGCAGAATGGCGATAGCTGTCAGGTTATAAATACAGATGACGGTTTTGTTTTATACTGTGAGGATATGACAGATGGGAGTCTTAAAAATCACTTGGGGCATAACATTGAACTTGCAAATTACGGTGATGGCGAATGTCTTTCGATTGAGTGTGTTGATTGCTATGAGGTTTTATATAGCACGGATACAGACTGTGCGAAATTAGACATTGACGATGAAAACCAAGAACCGCAGATGGAAATGTGAGGTGATATACTATGGCGGTAAATCCTGCGCTGATAAAGGCAGCGGTAGCGCTGGCAACAGATAAGCGGACATGGATTGTAATAGGCTCGGTAATAGGCGGCGTTATCCTGATGATAGTCGGAATAGTAGCCGCCTTTTTGAACATTTTCTCCTTTGACGATTCAGGCTCCGCAACCGCTTCTGCGGCATATGTTCAGTTTATCGATTCCATGAAGCAAAGCTATTCAAAGCTTGACGCCGCTGCGGATAGTACGGGCGGTACGCTTGACAAGGAACAGATTCACGCTGTGTTCTATACGCTGTATTTCGGAGAGGAAAGGAATATGACAGATCAGTTCTATCATGATTTTGTAGAATGCTTTGTGTCCCGATCTATAGACAGCAACGGAAACGAGATAGTATCGCAATGCGATTTGAATACGGCGCTTGTCCGGCTTGCTGCACTGACAGGGAAAATGGCCGAAAATATAACACAGCAACAGGTGGACGAATTATGCTCCGTGCTGCGTTACGGTATTCAAACAGCGGGAAACGATGGCACGGAATACAGCGGTCCGGCGCCGTCCGCATATTCGGACGCGGTCTTTGCACAACTGATGGAGGAAGCGACAAAATATATCGGATACCCATATGTTTGGGGCGGCTCCTCCCCCTCTACCTCGTTTGACTGCAGCGGTTTCGTGTGCTGGGCATATACGCATTCCGGCGTATATAATCTGCCGAGAACAACTGCGCAGGCAATATATAATCAGTGCGCAAAAATCACAAGGGCTGAGGCAAAGCCCGGCGATTTGGTATTCTTCACACGAACCTATGTGACAAGCGCGCCTGTAACGCATATCGGGATATATGTGGGCGAAAATCAAATGCTGCATTGCGGCGATCCGATTAAGTATGCATCGATTGATTCCGACTATTGGAGCAGCCACATATATGGCTTTGGGCGACTGATAAATCAATGATTTTTATGAAGGAGATGTTATGAAATACGAATTAGTCAGCTTTTGTGAAATTGATTCCGCAGCTATAACAAGCTATTGTGCCATACATAATGAAAGCAAAAATAAAAATATCGGCGATATTCAAACTGCGGATGAAAATATTATTAAACCTTTTAATTTTATGGTTGGAGGCACGCCCTGCCAAGATTTCAGCATCGGCGGAAACAGAAAGGGCGCAGTTTGGAAATGCTTGGACTGCGGCAACGAGTATAATCCTTTGACTGTGAAAAATGAGGACAGAAACAAGTGTCCCGTATGTGAGAGTGAAAACCTTGAAAAAACAAGATCATCACTTTTGGTCGAGTGGCTTCGCATCTTGAAAAAAGTCAAGCCGGATATAGCAATTTATGAAAATGTGAAAAACATACTGTCAAAAAAATTCGAAATGGTTTTCTTAATGTTCAAGAACGAAATTGAAGAATACGGCTACAATGTCTATTTCAAGGTATTAAACAGCAAAGATTACGGCATTCCTCAAAATCGTGAGCGGCTGTATATGGTAATCATAAAAAAGACTGTTGATAACGGCTTGTTTAGGTTTCCTGAAAAGCCGAATATAAAACCTTGCTTGCGTGATTTCCTTAATCCGGCAGACAAGACGCAGTTTGAAGAATGTAAAACTGTACAGAACATATTTATAGATCAGACTATAAAACCATCGGTTCGCTTGATCTATGAAAGAGATTCAGCATTAATTAAGAAAAGCAATAAGGATATTTTTCAATGTATATGCAAAAGTGGATTTCAAGATTGCAAGGTGGGAATTAAGGTTGCGCCAACGCTTCGTGCCGGAAATCCGCATACTGTCGTTTTTGACGGGAAACACATTCGAAGATTGCTGCCGATCGAGGCTTTCAGGTTGATGGGATTTACCGATTCGGATTTCGAAAAATGTAAATTGGCAGGCGTAAGTGATTCTCAAATCTATAAGCAAAGCGGCAATTCTATAGTGGTCGATGTTCTTGCATACATATATCTTGAATTGTATAAGGCAATGCCATATTTATTTGACGATGTAAAGCTTGGCAGTTTTTTCAGCGGGATAGGAGCGTTTGAGAAAGCCTTTTATATTCTCAAAAAGCGTATTAATACAAAGACAGTACCGTGCTGAAGGTAAAAGCTTATGTTAAACAGAAGGGAGATTAAAAATGAGGAAATATATACACGGCGAAACAATACGTAAATATTTAAAAGATGCTTTAGCAGTAGATGTTGAAATAAAAAAATTCAGAAACAACATATCAGGCGAATCGAACTATGTATTTTATAACAAAAAAACCGATCTTGCTGTTTTTTCGGAAAAAGGTGACGGTAAGTTTGCTTGCTTTAATTCTAATGGTGACAGCGTTGACATTAATGATATATATGGATATGCTCATGAGGACGAGGTAAAGCGGGAGGATTCAGAACTCCTATTTAAAACGGATACACTCAGCATAAGGATCGGCGATTCGTATGTTCAAAATGATTATATAAGCAATATGGAGGAAGAAATATACCCCGACAGAACAAATATTGTTTTAAATGCAATGTTCACGCACAATCATTTTACTACCGATTTAACAAGCTTTTATGTTGATGAAATTGTGTATGCGAGCGATGAAGAATTTGACAGCATAAGACAAGGCTATGACTCGGAGCTTCTCGAGGAATATAATAAAAAGCATTATGAAAAAATATCGGACGGCGTGCATGGCATCGTAGTTATCGGCGATAACGGCGATGGTCTTTTAATTGATACGCAGGGCTTTGATTATGCAAGGTATATGAGCTATGCGCCGCATATTAAAGATTACATAGATACAGCCATTGAAAATGAAATGGCGCAAAAGGCAAAGCTTGAAATGAAATTGTATGTACCGCTTACCGTTACGGTATATGATGAGGAATATGACGATGAGAAGGTGATTGACGGAAGCATGTATTCAAAAGAAATAAGAGAGAAAATCCGTACAGAAAATAGGATTGACGGTAATCGAGGACTCGCCGAGTATTTTTGGTCAGATGAGAAATGCAAAAATAAGGTGTATAGCATAAAACCCGATGTGGAATTTGTTCATGGTGTGATGATGGGAGTAGCGGTAATTAAAATGACAAAGCCCTTAAATAACGAGGAGCTTGACTCATTAAAGGATTATGTTACAGGACAATTTTCGGATGCGTGGGGCGAGAGCTTCGAGCAGCACGAAATATCTGTAAGCGGCGGTGAAATCTATGTCCATTTCTGGAACAGCGAGAATTATTATATAAAAACCGAACAGGAATTAAACGAAGCGGAACAGGAACAGGGCATGGAAATGAATATGAATATGTGAACAGGAGGTAACAAGCTATGGAACAAAAGGAAATCCGCTTTATAGACAGTAAGTACAACGAGCTTTTTCGTATTAAGGACGGCGAAAGTATTGTAGTTAATGTGTTTGATGGTACAACAAAGGAATTCAAATGCGATTATATGGATTCTCACCACATGTCCATCGGAGGGCATTGTTATCACATATGTGAGTTTGCGGAATTCATGGAACGAAACGGAAACACCTATCGGCCAAGGGCTGCTCCCTTCTACACTCTTGAAAAAATCGAGCAAGAGGAATTTCAGTTTATGTTTGCACCGCAAGACGAAACGCAAAACCGAGGATGCATTTGTTATGTGAGAGGGGATTTCGGCAGCTCCGCAGATGAACGGCTGTACACTACGGCGCAGATTGAAAACATGGATAATTATAAAAAATACAAAACGGCAGACTTCAATCGTGAATGCGATAATCTCATTAACTATTTACGCTATCAAGCCGACACGCCAATATTAAAAAGCCGAAGCGAAATGGCAAGGGCTGCATATGAAACGCAGGCGGAACGGTTTGCAAGCGACCATGAGATCGCCGGATACCGAGTAACGACAGACAATAATGTTTTTTATTTCAAATGCGATCCCCGGCATGGACAGTATAATGTTTACTGCTATTGCTATGACAGGAAGATGCTTAAGCAGTATAAGGAAATGCAGCTTGAAAATCAGGAACAGGAGCAGCAGGGTATGGAAAATCTGAATATGTAACGGAGCTGAGAATATTATGGCAAAGAAAAAAGAGGAGATTAACTATGCGGCGGAATTAAAGGAACGATTTGACCGCTGGGATTATTTGCATGAAAACGGCGGCAGCGATCCGTTCTGGTCTGATGGTTCGAATATGAATTTAGTTCGGAATCACATAATATATTACAAGCGTGAGATTGAAGAAAATATGAACCAAGAGGAATATCCTAAAATTTATTATCGTGATACGCCGCCGAAGACAGATGAAAATTATATGGCGCAGCCGGATAAAATTCGTGCAAATGCAAAATCGGCTTTGGAAAAATTCAATAACGATTCGAACCTTAAATTTTTAATTAAAAAGCTGCCGAGGTTAGATAATAAATTTGCGAAGCAAATATCCATTGGTTATGTGATTGGCTCTGCAACGAGCTTAAAAAATGCAATCGACAAGGACAGTCTTGTTGAAATGAGACGATACGGAACTGGCGAAATGTATCTTGAATCATTTAAAAGCTGTGCGGAAAAGGTAAAAGGCTACAGACCGCCTGAAAGCGCGCAGCTTTCGTTGTTTGAAATATTGGATGACGATGAGGATGAAACCTTTGAAATCTCGATGTGAATCAGCGAAGGGAGATGTAATTATTTATGGGGCTTGAAAAAATTGTGCTTACATACGACGCACAAAAATTACAGGCAATTAAAATTTTTATGCCGAAGGATGGACAGAGTATTGAGGAGCAGCTAACGGAGCAGCTTGAAAAATTATATCAAAAGCTTGTGCCGCCGCCTGCCCGTACCTACATAGAAGAAATCACAAAATCGCAAAACAAAACGCAAAGCCGCAGCACGAAAAAAACTGCGGAATAACGAAAGCCGGACGCTCAAGAACAGCGTATGCAGACACGGCAGATTCCCAAGCAGGAAAAAGATTGGTGCGGCTGTGCTGCCGCCCCAATCGGAAAACACCGACCGGCAGAGCCGTTCGGGGCTTTTTAGGAGGGTGCTGTTTAGAGAAAGTGGCGCTGTTTGTGGTGCTAAAGGGCGTCATTTGCGATAAAACGGGCATAAAATCAGGCGCTGCGACAGGTGCGCGTCGTCGCAGCACAGATATTCGGCTTAATCCGACCGAAAAACAACGGTCGGATTTTCGCTTAGTATCAGGCTGCTCCTCTATCCCACAGAGTACATAAATGCACTCTGCGGGAACCCTAAAAGAAAAGACAAGGAGGAATTTATGAACAAAAGTCATATCAGTATTTGGCTGGACAAAAAACAGCTTTCGGAATGCGACGCCAACATGAAAATCACGGAATGTAAAACGAGAAGCGAATACATTTCAAGAGCGATAGAATTCTATAACGGCTATCTGCATGATAAAAACAACGAGGCGTTCGTGTGTAATTCGGTCAGCAAAACCTTCCAAAGCATGCTCTCGTCAACCGAGAGAAGAATATCAAGACTGATGTTCAAGCAGGCGGTTGAAACTGCAAAAATATTCTGGCTGATGATAAAAGCGTTTAAATATCCGCCCGAGGCGGTGGATGAATTTCATATAGATTGCGTTGAGGAGGTCAAAAGAATTAACGGCGCCATCAAGTTTCCGATGAGCGCAAATGAGGAAAGTGATGAATAATGGCAAAGATAATTGTAAAAATCCATCACACCAAATCGTCAAAATCAAAGGGCAGATTTGCAGAATACATTGCAAACCGTGAGGGCGTGGATAAATCAATAAACAGTAAAATTTTAATCGGCAAGCCGACAAAACGGCAGATAGAATATATAAACGAGCTGCTAAAAATATGTCCCGAGGCAAAGGAAAGCTTTGAATATGAGGACTATATTGAAAATCCCACACGGCAAAATGCCTCGGCTTTCATTTCCGTTATCGAGGAGGAACAGCCGGAGATGGTCGGCGGCATGGAGCAGTATTTGAATTATATCGCTATGCGTCCCCGTGTTGAAAAACTCGGGACACATGGCTTGTTCGGCGGCGAGGACGATGTTAAATTGTCCGAGGTTCGCAGCGAGCTGAATGCGCACAAGGGCGTTATGTGGACGCCGATTATATCTCTCAGGCGTGAGGACGCACAGCGGCTTGGATATGATAATGCTGCGGCATGGTGTGAGCTTATGCGGTCAAAGCAGGTGGAGATAGCCGAAGCCTTCGGAATACCCTTTCGGGATTTTCGTTGGTACGGCGCATTCCATGACGAGGGACATCATCCCCATGCGCATATGGTTGTGTATTCCGCTGACGGAAAAAGCGGATACCTGACCGAGAAAAATATTGAAAAAATAAAATCATTATTGGCAAATGAAATATTTAAAAATGATATGTACGAGCTGTACGATGAAAAGACGCAGGCAAGAGAAAAGATATCCGATGAGTCGAAAAGCAAAATCCATCAAGCAGCCGAGAAGATCCGGTCAAATGATTATTCCGGGTCGGAGGTGTGCGAAATGCTCCTGCGCCTGGCGAGCGAGCTGAAAAAGGTGAAGGGCAAAAAGCAGTACGGCTATCTGCCGAAGCCGCTTAAAAGACTGACGGACGATATTGTAATGGCTATGGCTGAGGACGCAGATATAAAAGCCTTGTATGATGAGTGGTGCAGTATTCAGAAAAGGATAATAGGCATCTATAAAACTTCCGATGTGGAGTTCCCTCCTCTATGGGAGAATAAGGAGTTTAAGAAAATCAGAAATGCGGTTGTAAAAGAGGCGGCAAGCCTTGAATACAGCCGCATTTTTGACGATGAGGAATCGGCAGAGCAAACAGCGGAGAATGAGCATACAGCGGCAGAGCATAAGCAGCCCAAAGCCGCTGAAAATCAAAAGCAGCCCTCCGCTAAAGGTGCGGCGCTTAATCTTTTTTGCAGGCTGGCGGATATCATAACAGACGATGCATATAAGAAGATAGACGGACACAACAAGACTATTGTAGACAGTAAGCAGCGCCGTGAAATTCTGAAAAAGAAACAGCAGCTCGGTTACAGATTGGAGTGATAGCGATGGAGCGCAGAAGATATACGGAGGAACAGATAAACGAGGCAAACGGCATTGATTTGGTTGACATGCTGCAAAAATCCGGCGAGCAGTTAAAGCGTCAGGGCATAATCCATCGCTGGATGAAATACGACAGCACGGTTATATATAAAAACAAATGGTATCGTCACAGCAGACAAACAGGCGGAGGCCCCATACAGTTTATGCAGCATTTTTACGGAATGAGCTTTGTGGACGCAGTGAAGCATCTGCTGGGCGGTGCAGAAGGCGCAAGGCTGATACAGGCCGACAGCGCTCCGTACATAAAGCCGGAGTTTAAGGAACCGATATTTTCAAAAAATATGCACAGAACCTTTGCGTATTTGGTGCAGACAAGGAAAATTGACGATGATGTTGTCCGGCATTTTGTTGACGCTAAAAAAATACTTGAAACTGCGGAATATCACAATGCCGCCTTTGTCGGCTACGATGAGAACGGCGTAATGAAGCAGGCGCATTTGCGGAGTACGCTGTCGGGCAAAAGGTTTTTTATGGATGCGGAGGGCAGCGACAAGCAATATTACTTTCGGCATATCGGCACAAGCGATAAGGTGTTTGTGTTCGAGGCGCCGATAGATATGCTGTCCTTTATCACCTTGAATAAAGAGACTTGGGAACGGCACAGCTATGTCTGCCTCGGCGGTGTGGCAGCGGACGCGCTTCGGAATGTGCTGAAAATCAATCCGCAAATCAATATGGTTTATATGTGCGTGGACAATGACGAGGCGGGAGATAAAACAGCCAAGCGGATAGGCGCAGAGCTGACGGAGGGCGGCGTTGCATGGGAACGGCTGACGCCGCAGGGCAAGGATTGGAATGATGATTTGATGCGCATTAAGGAGCAAGAGGAAAATGAAAATTTTAATATGAGCTATGAAGGGATGTGATGAGAGCATGGAAAATCCGATGACAATGCTGATTGTGATTTGCCTCGGTATGTTTGCGATTATCGGAACGCTGACAATCATTTCTAATGTGTACTCGCTGAATAACATTAAAAACAAAAGAGTCGGTCACGGGCAGCACGGTAACGCCCGTTTCGCCACAGAACGGGAGATAAAAAGGATATACAGGGTAGTACCCTACCGACCGAAGCTGTGGCGCAAAAAGGGCGGAGTGCAGGATTTGCCGCAGGGAACTGTGGTGGGAATGCGAAAGAGAAAGGGCGAGATTTGCGCCGTGGTGGACGAGGGCGATGTTCATACGCTGATGATCGGCGCCGCAGGCGTTGGTAAAACCGCTTGCTTTTTATATCCGAATCTTGAATATGCCTGTGCCTCGGGCATGAGCTTTCTGTCAACGGACACAAAGGGAGATCTGGCGAGAAGCTACGGCAACATCTGTAAGGATTACGGCTATAATGTGGCGGTGATTGACCTTAGAAATCCTGTGCGGAGCGATAGCTTTAATATGCTGTCTATGGTGAATAAGTATATGGATGTGTATGCAAGAACAAGGAATGTTTCGGACAAGGCAAAGGCAGAGAAATACGCCAAGATTACATCTAAAACAATCATCTATTCCGGCGAGGGCGATGCGTCAAGCTACGGACAAAACGCTTTCTTTTACGATGCGGCGGAGGGGCTTTTAACTTCCGTGATTTTGCTTGTGGCGGAATACTGCAAGCCGGAGGAAAGGCATATCATATCCGTATTTAAAATGATTCAGGACTTGCTCGCTCCTGCACAGGCGCCTCCGGGTAGCAAGAAAGCGCCGACACAGTTTCAGGTGTTAATGCAGAAGCTGCCCGATACCCACAAGGCAAAATGGTTTGCGGGTGCAGCGCTCAACACCTCCGAGCAAGCAATGCAGTCTGTTCTTTCTACGGCGCTTTCAAGATTAAATGCGTTTTTGGACAGCGAGATGGAGCAGATTTTGTGCTTTGATACGGCAATAGACGCTGAAATGTTTTGTAATACCAAGTCAGCCCTCTTTCTTATTATGCCGGAGGAGGACAACACGAAATACTTTCTCGTGTCGCTGATTGTGCAGCAGCTCTACAGAGAGATGCTTGCCGTTGCCGATGAAACGGGCGGCAAGCTGAAAAACAGAGTGATGTTCTATTTGGACGAGATAGGAACAATCCCGAAAATTGATTCAGCCGAGATGATGTTCTCGGCAGGGCGTTCAAGACGAATCAGCATAATAGCTATTATACAGTCGCTTGCGCAGCTTGAGAAGAACTATGGCAAGGAGGGCGCTTCTATCATAATCGATAACTGTCAGCTAACGGTGTTCGGCGGCTTTGCTCCAAACTCCGAAACGGCGGAAACCATGAGCAAGAACCTCGGCGAGCAGACAATCATGTCCGGCTCGGTAACGCAGTCAAAGGACAGCGGCTCAAAGAGTCTGCAAATGATGTCCAGACCGCTTATGACGGTGGACGAACTGAAAACAATGCGCAAATTTCATTTCATTGTTGCCAAAACCGGCTGCAATCCTATGAGAACCAAGCTGGATTTGTTTTTCAAATGGGGCATTGAACTTAACAATAATTTTGAAACAGATAATCGCAGCGTCCGTGAGGTTTGCTATGCCGGTAAGGAAGCATTGATGGCGGAGATAGAAAAAAGAGTCGGGAAAATGGGTACGGCGTCGGAGAAAGCGTCGGGGCGATACCCGGGCGGCTCCGTCTACGGCATGGCGGAACCTGAAATCGGCTTTGAGGAGTTTGGAGGTGATTTGAAGGCTAATGAAAGCAAAAACAGATAATCTGAACAGCCTGTATATGTCCGAGCTGCCGCCGAGAGCTGCGGCGGTATATCTGTATTTGTATCAGCGATGCAATAAGGAGGATCAATGCTTCCCGTCCATCAGGACGATATGCAGGGACATGAAGCTGTCTCGCAGTACGGTAAAACGCGCGCTCTCCGATTTGACAAGGGCAGGATTTGTAATCAAGGAGCGCAGATACCGTGAATCGGGCGCCAACAGCTCAAATCTATACATTCTGCGGAATTAAAAAAAGACTGATTTTTTTGAAAACGCAACCCGTCTGTCCGTTTGGTGAACCTACCCTCGGTTCACCATGAACCGACAGGAACTTTATCATTTTAACATAGGGTTATTGCAATAAGAAAATTATATATTATACTGCAAGGGAGGAAATACAGAATATGAATCAGTATGAGGAAAAGAGACAGGCGCGGATAGACAGATTGAAAAATGCTGCGAAACGTGCGGAAAAGGAGGCAATAGAAACATTTGAAAGCGCAAATAAAATGGCGGATGCAATCCCATTCGGTCAACCGATTTTGATAGGGCATCATTCCGAACAGCGGGATCGCAGATACCGAAACCGTATAAGCAATAAGTTTGACAAAGCGATGGAAGGCTATGACCGGGCGGAAAAGCTCAGAGCAAAAGCGGCAGCGGCGGAAAATAATAATGCAATCTCAAGCGATGATCCCGAAGCCATTCAAAAGCTTAAGGCAAAATTAGAAACACTTGAAGCATGGCATGAGGAAATGAAGGCTGTTAATAAATTTTACAGGAAACACGGAACCTGTGTAGGCTATGAGGGATTAAGCAAGGAGCAGGCAGAAAAATATGACGCTGATGTTGAAAAAGGATATAGCTGGGAAAAGCAGCCGTTCCCCTCGTTTCATCTTACCAATAACCTTTCAAGCATAAAACAGGTGAAAGACCGTATAAAGGAATTGGAATCAAAGGATGAGCTGTCATTTGAACCGATTGAATTTGACGGCGGCAGAATTGAGGCGAATAAGGAAATAAACAGGATACAGATTTTCTTTGACGATATTCCGAACGAGGAAATTCGCAGCGAGATGAAATCAAGAGGATTTCATTTTTCAAAATATAACGGCAATGCATGGCAAAGACAGTTGAACAGCAACGGTCTGTATGCAGCCAAAAAGGTGCTTGAAAAAATTGAAAACTATCAGGAGGAACAGGAGCAGGGACCGACAATGGATATGTAGAATCGTGTGAAATGGCGGTAAGCTGTTGAAAAAAATGACAAATCATGCTATAATATCTCGTAGAAACAAGATGGGATGAGAAAACAATGACAGAGTATGTAATAAAACGCAGCGACAGAAAAACGCTTGCAATCTATATAACCAAGCATGGGACTGTGGAGGTTCGGTGCGGCAAGAGAGTGCCGGAGTCGGTGATCCGTGAATTTGTTAAAGCGAAGGAAGACTGGATAAATAAACATTTGAGCAGAATTTTCAGTCAAGAGCTTTCAACGCCTGCCGTTGGCGGCAAGGCGTTCTATCTCGGTGCGGAATATCCGGTTTTAGAGGACGAGCGTAAATCGCATTTCGATGGCGCCGCCTTTTATGTTCAAAAGGGCGAAAATGTTCTTACAGAGCTTGAATGCTTTTACCGAGAACAGGCAAAAGAGACGATAGAGCAGCTTGTGAGAGCAAGGGAAACGGAAATGGGGCTTTTTGCAAACCGTGTCGCAATAACCTCTGCCAAAACAAGATGGGGATCGTGCTCCGGCAAGAAAAATCTGAATTTCCCGTGGCGGATTATGATGCTGCCCCGGCATTTGACAGAATATATCGTTGTGCATGAGCTTGCCCACCTAAAAGAAATGAATCACAGCAAGCGGTTTTGGAGTGTTGTGGAGCAATACGAGCCGGATTACAGAGATAAAAAGACCGAGCTCAAGAGATATGAAAAAATACTTAAACAAAGCGGCTGGATGTAAAAAAAATTACTCGGATGCCGAGTAATTTTTTTTTACCAAAAACCGATGAGTAATTGACTACGGTTGCTTTTGCAGAAAATTATTGTTGATATTGATGAATAGACTTGTGATGAAATCTGTGGTATTGTTTGTTGCTGAAAGCGTGGTGAGAGGCATGAAATAGATATGCAAGCAAAATACTGCAAAAGCATTGACAACATAATTTTCAAGGATACAAAAATTGATAAATGGTGATACAATAAAACACGCCATAACGAAAAGGAGTTGTCATGTAATGAGAAAAATCACAACAGAGCAAATAGCCCGGTACAAAGGTTATTTGATTGACGAGGAAAAAGGCAAGGTAACGATTGAAAAGTATATTCACGATGTTCTGACATTTGCCGAGTGGCTTGGAGGCAGAGAGCTGACAAAAACAGAGGCGCTTGAATACAAGAGCAGCCTGGTGGAAAGATACGCCGCTGCAACAGTAAATTCCGTTCTGTCATCGCTCAACAGCTTCTTCGGATACAACGAATGGTACGATCTGAAGGTAAAAAGCCTAAAGATTCAGCGGCAGATGTTCTGCAAAAGCGAAACTGAGCTGACAAAGGAAGAATACCAAAGACTGCTCAAGGCAGCCGAAGACAAGCGAAATGAACGGTTATCTCTTGTGATGCAGACAATATGCGCAACGGGAATCCGAGTTTCAGAAGATATATAATGTAATGGGTGACAAAGACGGATACCCAAATACATTATATATGGCTGCGGCTCATCTGTGATAATTTGAAAAGTGGTTATATATAAGGAAAAGGCGGTGATACCGAAAATTTCTAAACTGTAACTACAAACATTTTATCACGAAGGGAGCAAAAATGCAATGAAAATTACCTACAAAAAAGCAGGGGATTATTTAATTCCCGACCTGTCCGTCGGAGATACGGAAAAATACCAAATCGGAAAATACGGAAGTTTGAGAAGAAAATTTTTGAAGGAACATCACAGAGCAACCTATTCGGCAATGCTGATGAACGGAACATTATTAAAACATCTTGCTGAAATTGACGAGCTGTGCCACGAACAGCTTGACGAATTGGTGCAAAAGATGAAAGTAAACGAAGGCGTTACAGAGCAATTAAAGGCTACCGACCAAATGGAATGGGTACGAAAAGTAAATTCTATTCGTTCTCGTGCGGAAGAAATAATTTACACAGAAGTCGTATATGGAGGTTTTGAAAATGAAGCGTAAAATAATCAGCATAATCACAATTGTCCTTGCCCTGTCAGTCTTGTCTGCAAATGCCGCAAGCGTTCCGAGAGAGTCTGCGCCGGTTTGTGCAACAGAGGAACAGATAATCGTAACAGAAAACCTTGTCGGTCATATATTAGACGAGGTGCAGGGCGGCTTGGGATATGCCGAAGCAAGAGCAAAATCAAACGCTGTAATCTTTAATGCGTGGCTTGGCGGTCAAACAAGCGGTTTTGCTTACGGGGATTTAGTCAACATCGCCAACAATGCAATATGGCAGTACAGAGATATGTATTTAAGACCGCAATTCTACATAGAAAACGAGGAAAAGGTCAGAGCTATAATAGCAGATGTTATTACGCAGTGCGCAAACGGCGAGATTGATTACATAAAGGCTTGTGAAACGGCAAGAACCAAAATCTATCAATCGGTCAATCCTAATTTCAATCCCGATGTGGAATACGCAAAAGACAGTTGCTATCGTGATATTCCCGAAGTTGACAGTTCGTTATTCGCCATAGCAAGAAAGCTGCTGATAAACAGCAAATAATCATATCCTATCAAAATAATCCCTTGCGAGCGCATAAACTTGCAAGAGGTTTATTGTATGCTTAATGAGGTTTTTTATCGAAAGGGCTTGAAAAATACGGAAATTTGGTGTATAATACAAAATGTCGGAGCAATCCGATAAGGCAAGATTTCTTAACGGTGATTTCACCGGCGGTTATGCCCACCTTTACATACAGGTACTTGTGCCGAGTCTGTGAAAGGAGGGGATGCTTATGAAAAGTAAGCATTGTACTTATGGCAAAAAAATTGCTTATAGCATTTTTTGTAGTTATCATCTTGATGATACTATTGCCTATAAAAGCACAATAGCCGCCCTCTGCTACAGGTCGGCTATTGCAAAATAGTTAACTTCGTGGCATAACCGTTTGAGGTCTTGCCTTTTTCTATAATTATTATACACTTAATCGGCGGTTTTGTCAACACAAAAAATTAGATTTTCAGATTTTGGTCGAAAAAAATATTGAAAATTATTTCTTTCCCTTTTTCCTCGTCTTATAAACATTAAACCTATTTTTACATTGCGTACTGCAAAACAAGGCGTTGGGACGGCTGGCAATAAAGGCGTTTTGGCAATGCCGGCACAGGCGAAGGGGATTTTTCTCGTCAGTCAAAGCCGAACTAAACAGCAGACGAATAACATTGGAAAGGGAATAAAAATCCCACACTAGTACGGGCTTATCCTCTTTCAGCGCAATGTGATAGGTCGGCGCAATGCCGTCATATATCATGATACTTTTTTGATAAAGCATTTTCTGTTCATCGGTAAGCGAGTGTTTATCGTTGTAATAGAGCGTACTCGTGATAAAAGTAAACGCCCAATCTCGAAACATGGTTTTTATCCAATCGTAACGCTCGGCATAGAGCTTTTGCAGGGAGAGGGCAAACGCCATCGGTTCATCCCCCAAGGTCAGCGCAAGCGCCATTGCCCCCACATCGCCGCCTATATCCCATCTGCACTCTTTCCCGTTTTTCGATAAATCCGGCTTTTCAAAGGGAAAGAAATATCCCAAATAACCGAATGTAGTCATACTCTCGTTATCAATGAAGGGGTTTTTCGTAAGATATACCGCTTCATAGTCCATAAAGGACGGCGTTGTGGGAATGGCAGTCATAATTCCAAGCAGCCCGTAGTTTTTCACAAATGCCATAATCGCCTTGTCAATCTCTTTTTCAGCTTCTTTTGAAATGAGCATTTTCCCTATGTTCACAGCGTCCAAAACAATGTTTTCAGCAACATCAAACGGCTTATACATAATCGGTGCTGCGTCTTTTGCGGGCGTTAAATAAGCAATTCCCGTTTTGTCCTCTTTTAATTCATAATCGGTGTATTTCACCCAAATGGATTTTGTGTTTTCAAATATTTTATTCATAATCAATCCTCTCTCTAATCAAATTTTACGCACAACAATAATATATATCATCAAATGAGTATGGCGAAAAAGCCTGCTCATATTTTTTTCTTTTTTATGATTTTTTCTTCATTTTCACTATTTAATTTTTCGTTGTATTCCCTTACAAATGCCCGTTCTTCAATCGTGAAATTGTGATACGCCCTTGCTTCTTCTGAAACAAGATACAGATAAGCCTTTGCTTGCAGCTTATCAATCATGGTTTTCCATGCCTTGCGGATGTTCCTGTCCGTCTGTCCTCGAATTTTTGCAATCTGTGTATTTGTATAGCCCTTTACCGCTTTCAAATACAGCAGTTCCTTCTGCTTTGGCTTTAGACCGTCTATAATCTCATATAAATATTTTTCGGTAACAAGCTCCTGTATTTCATAGGGACAATTATATATCGCTTCTACGAAATTGCCCTTGCTTATCTGCCTTGCAAGGCTTCCGCCCAAGCTTCTCGGAAAAATGCTCCCGCCGTCTGCGGCTTTGTAGTCAAGCGGAATGTTATCCCCTCGGCATATCTCGTGGTAACGCTCCTTGCGTTCTCGGTTTTCATCGCCCTTATCCCATATTCGAGTGATTTCCACAAAATCATCAGGTGTTTTTGCAGCAGCTTCAAGCCGCAAGAGCGCCTCGGCTTTTATCTCTCGTTTCAGCTTTTTATGTTCAAGACTGTCATTACCGGCATTTCGGAAAGCAGAATCCCGGTGTGTTTTGCGCACTGATTTTTCACCGCCAATCAACAAATATTTATTTTTCAAAGTACAATTTGAAAAAAGTTCCGTTTTACCCCTTGAATTTCTCCTATATATAGAGGGGAGTAATCTAAATAAACATAAACAGATTACATTTTAGATTATACACTACCCCTCTTAATTTGTCAATAGAAAAGGAGAATAAAAATATGTGTAATATGAATTTAACAAAAAGGATAGGAAGAACGACCTATAAAATCAATGTTCATTTTAATGAAAATGCAAAGGAAACCTTTGAACAAAAATTTTTAAGGGTAATTTCTGATTACCCATTGGCAAGCGGCGAAAAGTGTGGTATAATAAATACATCACAGATGAGCCGTTCAGCCTGAAAGGAGCTTTTATGAACATCAGGCAGACGGAAAAAATTACGGCTTTATACGAGAGGTTATCAAAAGATGATGACCTTTTGGGTGAAAGCAACAGCATTGTCAATCAAAAGATGATGCTTGAAAATTATGCAAAGCAGAACGGATTTCGCAATATTGCCCATTATACCGACGACGGATATTCGGGTGGAAATTTTGAAAGACCGGATTGGAAAAGGCTTGTAGCAGATATACAGGCAGAAAAAGTCGGCACGGTTATTGTAAAGGATATGAGCCGAGTTGGCAGAGATTATTTGCAGACAGGCTTTTATACCGAGGTTTTATTCAAAAAACAAGGGGTGCGCTTTATTGCGGTATCAAACGGAGTAGATAGTACAGACGATAGCAGCAGCGAATTTGCCCCGTTTTTGAACATAATGAACGAATGGTATTTGCGTGATTGCAGCCGCAAAATACGAGCTTCATATAAGGTCAGAGGTAACGCAGGGATACACACTTCAAATAATGTGCCTTATGGCTACATAAAAAGCGAAGAAGATAAAAACCAATGGATAGTTGATGAAGAAGCGGCAAGCGTTGTAAAACGAATTTACCGAATGAATATTGAGGGCTATAGCCCCGGACAGATTGCTCGGATATTAAGAGAAGAAAAAATTGAAAGACCGTCATACTATCTTGCAGTAAGAAATATGGGTAATCATAAAACCGATTATGATGTGAACAGACCTTATGATTGGAGTTTAACAACAATTATTGATATTCTTGGTCGAATGGACTATCTCGGACATACAGTAAACTTCCGCACCCATACCTCTGACTACAAGGAACGGAAGCTTGTGAGAAATCCAAGAGAAGAATGGGCGGTATTTGAGAATACCCACGAAGCGATTATTGATAAGGAAACTTGGAATTTGGTACAATCTTTGAGGAAAACGCCAAGAAAGTATAATCACGCCGATATGCCTAACCCGTTTACGGGACTTTTGTTCTGTGCTGATTGCGGTTCTAAAATGTATAACGATACAGATAGAGGCGCTGCCATTAAAAGAGGCCGCAAGCCGGACCCTGTTTCGGGGCTTTATTCAACCGACAATTATGAGTGCGGAGCGTTTAAACTATCAAAATCAAGGACAAAAAGAGAATGCTCTACGCACTATGTCAACACAAATGATTTGCGTACTCTTGTGTTAGATACCATAAAATATGTCGGCAAATATGCCATCACAAACAAAAAAGAGTTTTCCGAAAAAGTAAATCAGATTGCAAATAAAAATCGAAATGCTGAATTGGAAGTAAGTGCGAAGAAGCTTGAAAAAAGCGAAAAACGCTTTGCCGAGCTTGACGGACTTATTCAAAAGCTATATGAAGCCTATGCAAACGAAAAAATCAGCGAAAAACGATTTGAAACCTTGCTAAATGCTTATGAAAGCGAACAAGCTCAGCTTGAAACAGTTATTGCCGAAGCAAGAGAGGTTATTTCCAAGCAGGAACAGGCACAGGATAACATAGAACAGTTTATCGCACTCGTTAAAAGATATACAGACTTTTCTGTATTGACAACCCCTATGATAAATGAATTTATTGATAAAATAATCGTACACGCTCCCGTTAGAGTTTACGGCGAGCGTGAACAAAAAATTGATATTTACTTTAATTTCATAGGACAGTTTAACCTACCAATTCACGAGCCTACACCCGAAGAAATTGAAGCGCTTGAAAAAGCTCGGATTGAGAGGGCAAAAAAACGAGAGCGCAACAGGCGTTATCGTGAGAATGTTAAAAAACACAAGCTCGAAAGGTCGGCAAATGAACAAGCCGAGCAAGAAAAACAAAAACAAGCGGAAAACGAGAAATCCGCATAATATGTTAAGATACGGCGGTTTGCTAAAATGCAGACCGTCTTTTCTTATGCGAAAAAATCAATAAAATCGGAGGATAAATCACTATGACAAACATTTTAACAAACAAAAACGAAACAATTGTAATCGGTATAGACCACGGATTCGGGAACATAAAAACAGCCCATTGTTGTTTTCGTTCCGGCATTAAAGCGCACGAGAAAGAGCCTGCATTTAAGGATAATATGCTTATCTATCAAGATAAATATTATCTTATCGGGCAAGGGCATAAGGAATTTAACGCAAACAAAATCACGAATATTGACTACTATATTCTAACCCTTGCAGCCATCGCAAAGGAGCTTGATTTAAGGCATATCACATCTGCAAAAGTGCATATCGCCGCAGGACTTCCGCTTACTTGGGTGAGCGAACAAAAGGAGGATTTTAAGGCATACCTTTTGCAGAATGAAACCGCCGCATTTACCTTCAATGACAAAAACTATCATATCGAATTTGTCGGAGCAGATGTTTTCCCGCAAGGCTTTTCGGCGGTGTGCGGCAGACTTCGGGAGTTCTTCGGAACAAATATGCTTGCAGACATCGGCAACGGCACTATGAACATAATGTATATAAACGATTGCCGACCTGTGCCGGATAAATGCTTTACGGAAAAATTCGGCGTTAATCAATGTATGCTTGCAATCCGTGAGGAAGTATTGAAAAAGCACGGAACGCTCGTTCCCGAAGATGTAATCGAACAAATGATACGAAAAGGCACGGCGAATATAAGCGATAAGTTTTTAAGCACAATCAAAGAAACCGCAGCCGAATATGTAAACGGCATTTTCCGCATACTTCGAGAACGGGAACTAAACCTTGAGCTTATGCGGCTTTTTGTTGCGGGCGGCGGCAGCTGCATGATAAAGCATTTCGGAGAGTATGACAGCAGCCGAGTGATTATCATTGACGATATTTGCGCCGCCGCAAAAGGCTATGAATTGCTTGCTTGGCGCAAGCTCCATAAAGGCGGCGCTTTATGAGGAAAATAATCAATACAAATATCCGCTTAAATCTTGATGACGAAGCCGATAAAAAGGCGTGGGAGTATCTGCAAGGTATGGACAGGAAGATATATAAATCCTATACAAAAGCAGTTGTAATTGCCTTAAATGAGCATTTTGAACGGCAAGATAAAATTGAAGCAGATCCCTACCTTGAAACGAGAGAAAAAGAGGACATTTTTCTTCAAAAAATTCTTGATACAATAAAGCAAGGCTTGACAGATAACGCACAAACATTTAATCTGTCAAGTCTGTTGCAATTTGTATCCGCAAATCAAGGTCGGCAGACCGAGGCTGTGGCAAACACACAAGCTGACGACGATGCCGCCCTTGATTTTGCAGATAGTTTATAGCGTATAGCAGTAAATTTGTTATGAATACTGCTATAATATGCAGTTTTAACAGTAAAAAGGTATGCAGTAACAGCCACTTTTTAATAAAAGTGATTATTACTGCTATTTTTATATGGAAAAACTGTTAAACCTTAAAACTTTAGCAGTTTTTCACATCATTTTAACAGAGAGGAGCGTTTAGCATGACCGAACAGGAAAAGAAGCTATTGCAAGCCAAGCACAGGCTCGAAGAAGCGCAAATGCGGGACAGAGCGAAGGAGCGTAAAGAACGCACAAGGCGGCTTATTCAAGAGGGAGCAATTTTAGAGAAAGCGTTTCCGAAAGCCATCGCTATGGAGCTTGAAGAATTGAGCATATACCTAAAAGAAAAACTAAACTAATGTACTAATGGGGAGCGTTCCAAGAGATTGGAGCGTTCCTCTTTTTTTATCCCGAAGGGCGCACTTACTCACCACTTGCCGTAGGCAAGCGGTGGTACTGCCTGTCGGCAGTCGTGTGCTCTTGCAGAGGGCAGCAGACAAAGCAAAAACCGCTTTGTCTGCTCAATTGGCAATGTGAAAACTACACCGTGCCAATTGTTTGATAAAACCTATCTCATAGCTTTTATCAAAATGTGCGGTATCTATTATATATCTACCGCCCACTTTCTTTTTGCGAAAAAGAAACAAAAACTAAAAGGACGGTGAAGCAAATGGCAATATACCATCTACAAGCAAAGGTCATTTCAAGAGGCGCAGGGCGAAGCGCAGTTGCCGCTTCTGCGTATATGTCCTGCTCGGAAATATATAATGACTATGATGGCATTACGCATAACTACACAAGAAAGCAAGGGCTTGTCTATGAGCAAGTCATTCTGCCGCCCCATGCTCCGCCGGAGTGGGCAGACAGAAGCGTTTTATGGAACGCTGTTGAAAACGCCGAAAAGGCAAAGGACAGCCGCCTTGCAAGAGAATTTGTTGCAGCGCTTCCTGTTGAGCTTGACAGAGAACAAAACATATCTTTAATTACGGAATATGTTACAGACAATTTTGTAAACGAGGGAATGTGCGCCGATATTGCAATCCACGATACAGACGGGCATAATCCCCACGCACATATTATGCTTACCGTCAGACCGCTTGATGATAATAGCAAATGGCAAGCGAAAACCGAAAAGGAATATTTGTGTACCAAAGACGGCATTGAAAAAGGCTTTACCGCAAGTGAATACAAATCGGCAAAGGCTGACGGCTGGGAAAAGCAATATCAATATTTTATCGGCAAAAAGAAAATCTATCTGCCACCCTCACAAGCTGATGGATTGGAGAGGATAAATAAATATCCCAAAAGTACAAAATACGGCAGACAAAATCCCTTGTGTGAAAAATGGAACAGCGAGGAGCAGTTAGAGTTATGGCGCAAGAATTTGGCTGAAATCACCAATAAATATTTAGAGAGTATCAGTATTGATGAACGCATAGACCACAGAAGCCATAAGGCAAGAGGACTTGACGAGCAACCGACCATTCACGAAGGTGTTTCTGCAAGAATTATGGAAAGCAGAGGAATACCAGCCGAGCGTTACGAATTAAATCGGCAAATCAAGGCAGACAACAAGCTGCTGCGTGAGTTGAAGGCGCAGATAAAAAGACTTGTCGAAACGGTTAAACAATCGCTTCCGCCTATTGCCGATACTCTTGAAACTATGCGCAAAAATATTATGCTTTTTACCTACAATATTTTTCATGCGCAAAACCGCCGTAACGCTGCGCATAAAGAGATTAAGGCAACAAACGAAACGTTTGATAGATATATGAAAACTACGGGCGAACTGAAAGAGAAAATGTGGGAGCAAAAAGACCTTTTGGAGCATAAAAAGGCAACGCCGATATATAAGCTAATTCGCCACAGCGAGCTTGCAAAAGCTGTTACCACGCTGACCGAAGATATTGAGGAGCTGCGCAATGAAAAGAATATGCTGCTAAAATCGCTTGACTGCGAAAAGGACGGCAATATGCCGAGCGTTAAAAGAAAAATTGCCGACATGGAATTATCAATTACCGCATTGCAAAAGCAGGAGCAAGAATACACCGCCGAACTTGACGGCGCCCTTGAAGATTTTGCAAATATAAAAGAACATTCGCAAGACCTCGACCAATATCTGCTGATTGAAGAACGCTTACGTATCCGACCGCAAAAGCAGAGCGAGTTTTACGAGGAAATAGAGAAAACCTACGGAAAGCGTTACGATATGGGCGCAGGAGTGAAAAGCATTCTCGAAACCGACCAAATGCTCGGCGAGAATTTGGAGAGCGAGCGATATTCCCTGCGCAAAACTCTGCAAAGACTTGCAAATAAGCAGCGTAACCACAGACGGCGCATAGAGCGTGATGATGAGTTGGAATTGTAGAAATTACAAATTTTTATCGTCAAAATGACAGTTTTTTCTTCTAACTATTGCTTTTATAAAAAATATATGCTATAATTGGCTTGTATGTGATACAATGATATGACCCAGAAAGAATAGAAGCTGAACGTCCAATGT
>JAUNBL010000026.1 GCA_030527235.1 Clostridia bacterium
TGTGCTGGTCACTACGGGCTGCGGTGTGCTGGATGGAGTTGGCGTAGGCGTGGGAGTAGGCGTCGCCTCCTCGGCAGAGGGTTCCGATGCTTCTGTTTCCTTCTCGGAAATAATTCCCGCAATTATCTGCATTTTTGTCGTTTCCCCATTTTCTATCGCCCTTAACTCTTCCTCGGTAAACGGACGCAAATCCTCTCCTATATACTGTTCTAACGCAGCGGCGGTTTTGTCATCGTTTTGAGTTATTTGACTTTGCAAATCCTCCGAAGATGTTGTTCTTGCCACTATAATTGCCGAGATTATCGGCCATTGCCAAATAACAACTGCCGCTCCCACTACTACAATTACCGCAAGCGCTGCCGCTATAATTTTAAGCGCTGTTTTCATAATATATCACCACCACAAGTTTATTATATAATACTTGAAGCAATATTTCAACAGGAAAAATAAAAATACGCGGCGTAATTTTTCGCCGCGTATTTCTTTACGGTAAATTTTCAGCAGACGCCATAAGCTAACATGGAGTTTGCTACTTTCAGGAAGCCCGCGATATTCGCGCCCGCCATATAATTTCCTGCCATGCCGTATTCCTTGGAAGCATCGTCGCACTGCTTGAATATATCCTTCATAATCCCCTGAAGCTTAGCGTCTACTTCTTCAAATGTCCAGCTGTAACGCATAGAGTTCTGGCTCATTTCCAAGGCGCTTGTGGCAACACCGCCGGCGTTTGCTGCCTTGGCAGGACCATAAAGCATTTTGTTGGCAAAGTAAACATTTATCGCTTCGGGAGTGGAAGGCATATTAGCGCCCTCGGCCACTGCATAGCACCCATTCTCCGCAAGCAGCTTAGCGCTGGTTTCGTTAATCTCGTTTTGAGTTGCACATGGAAGCGCAATATCACATTTTACTTCCCAGACTACTCCGCCTTCAACATATTTCGCGCCGGGACGATAGTTGAGATAATCTTTAATTCTGCCTCTCTTAACTTCCTTGATCTCCTTAACTGCGTTGAGGTCTATACCATCAGGATCATAAACATATCCGTTAGAATCGGAAACTGTTACAACTTTTCCGCCCAGCTGTGTCGCCTTTTCGCAAGCGTAAATAGCCACGTTGCCGGAACCGGAAATGACCACAGTTGTTCCCTTAAAGCTCTTGCCGTTGGCTTTGAGCATTTCTTCTGTGTAATAACAAAGTCCATAGCCGGTTGCTTCTTTTCTTGCAAGGCTGCCGCCGTAGGTAAGTCCTTTACCCGTAAGCACTCCGGTAAACTCGTTTCTTATTCTCTTATACTGGCCAAACATATACCCGATTTCGCGGCCGCCCACGCCTATATCTCCGGCCGGAACATCCGTGTCCGCACCGATATGCCTGCACAGCTCTGTCATAAAGCTCTGGCAGAAACGCATAACTTCCCCATCGCTTTTACCTTTGGGGTCAAAATCACTTCCGCCCTTGCCGCCGCCTATCGGAAGTGTTGTAAGCGAATTCTTGAAAATCTGCTCAAATCCAAGGAACTTAATAATGCCTTCATAGACGGAAGGGTGAAAGCGAAGGCCGCCCTTATACGGACCTATTGCGCTGTTAAACTGAACCCTGTAGCCTCTGTTAACAACAACCTCACCATCATCGTTAACCCACGGTACGCGGAACTTGATAACGCGCTCGGGTTCAACAATCATTTCGAGAACACCGCTTTTAATATACTCAGGGTGCTTCTCTACAACCGGTTCCAGCGTTTCAAGAACCTCCATTACCGCCTGATGGAACTCCGGCTCGCCCGGATTTCTCTTCTCCACCGTTGCCATAAGTTTCTTCAGATACTCGTTCTTCATTGTTTTGTACCTCCTACACTTCTTTGCCCAGGGGTATACATCCTTATACCGTCCTTGGCATAAAAGTTATATATAACACCGCGCCGTTGCAGTGTTATTCACTGAGTTTTTTATCAATCGCGGCCGCAGCCTTCTTTCCCGCACCCATCGCAAGAATAACCGTTGCCGCGCCGGTTACCGCATCGCCTCCGGCATAGACATTTTCAATGCTCGTCGCCCCGGTTTCATCCTGCGCTACAATGCAGCCTCGCGCGTTTGTTTCCAAACCGCTTGTTGTGTCTTTTATCAAAGGATTCGGTGACTGACCTATGGCTATCACAACAGTATCCACCTCAAGCTCAAATTCGCTTCCCTTCACAGTCTGCGGTCTGCGCCGTCCGCTCGCATCCGGTTCTCCCAACTCCATTTTCACGCATTCCATAGACCTTACCCAGCCGTTTTCATCACCGATAATACGGGTGGGATTATTAAGAAGGTAAAACTTTATTCCCTCTTCCTCCGCATGGTGAACTTCCTCTGCCCTTGCCGGCATCTCTTCACGCGAGCGGCGGTATACTATATACACATTCTTCGCTCCGAGACGCTTTGCGCAGCGAGCAGCATCCATCGCAACATTTCCGCCGCCGACAACCGCAACGCTCTCGCCGACAAAGACCGGCGTGTCATATTCCGGGAACTTATAAGCCTTCATAAGATTTATACGAGTAAGGAACTCATTCGCACTGTAAACCCCGTTAAGCTGCTCGCCTTCGATGTTCATGAAATTGGGCAGACCCGCTCCGGTGCCTATGAAAACAGCATCAAATCCCTGCTTTTTAAGGTCGTCCAGCGTAAACAGACGCCCTATAACACTGTTAAGTTCTATCTTTACACCCATATCCGTCAAACTTTTTATTTCGTACTGTACAATTTCCTTGGGCAGACGAAACTGAGGTATCCCGTACATCAATACTCCGCCTGCTGTATGAAACGCCTCAAAAACAGTAACGTCATACCCTTTTTTTCTCAAATCTCCCGCGCAAGTGAGCGAAGCGGGGCCGCTCCCCACGACGGCAACTTTTTTGCCGTTTTCTACCACTTTTTTCTGCACGTCCTTAGCGTTAGCCATGTGATAATCGGCGACAAACCTCTCCAGCCTGCCGATTCCCACGCTCTCACCTTTTATGCCGCGTACACAGTATTTTTCGCACTGAGACTCCTGCGGACACACTCTGCCACAAACTGCGGGAAGCGCGTTAGTCTGTTTTATAATCTCGTACGCACCTTCAAAATCGCCCTCTGCCACCCGTGCAATAAAGTCGGGGATTTGCACGTTGACCGGGCAGCCGCTTACGCATGGACGATTTTTGCAATTAAGACATCTCTGCGCTTCGTTCATGGCATCCTGCTTGGAATATCCCAAAGCTACCTCGAGAAAATTCTTGTTGCGCACCGTTGGTTTCTGTTCGGGCATTTTTGTCTTATCCGGCGTCATATTAGGCATTGTTCATCCCCTCCAATCTGCACTTATGATTTTCGAGAGACTTTGCCTCAAAATTTCTGTACATCGCATTACGCTTCATCGCCGCGTCAAAATCCACTAAATGCCCATCAAAATCAGGCCCGTCCACGCACGCAAACTTTACCTTTCCGTCCACAATCAGTCTGCACCCGCCGCACATACCTGTGCCGTCTATCATAATGGAATTCATGCTTATTATTGTCTTGATAGCGTATGGCTTTGTAAGGTTGCAGACAGCACGCATCATCGGCAAAGGACCGATTGCAATAACCATATCATATTCTACGCCTTTTTTGATTTGTTCTTCAAGCGCCGCCGTAACAAAGCCTTGATTTCCATTTGAGCCGTCATCGGTCATAACAAAAACTTGGTCGGAAACGGCTCTAACTTCGTCCTCAAGAATAATGAGCTCCTTGTTCCTAAAACCCACTATAGAGTGAACCTCACAGCCGTGTGTATGCAGATACTTCGCCTGTGGATACGCTATTGCCGTACCGAGCCCTCCGCCCAGAACTGCAACTCGTTTGAAGCCGTCAAGATGCGTAGGAGTTCCGAGCGGACCTACAAAGTCCAGCAGCGCGTCTCCCTCATTCATTGCCGCAAGACATGCTGTACTTTTCCCCACTGCCTGAAAGATAATTGTCGCCGTACCCTTTTCAACGTTCGTATCGGCAATCGTCAGCGGAACGCGCTCGCCTTTTTCGTCTATACGAAAAATTATAAACTGCCCCGGCAAAGCTTTTTCAGCAATGAGCGGAGCTTCAATTTCCATTTGTGTCGTCTGCTCGTTAAGAACTCTTTTCGATGCTATTGTAAACATAACGTCCTCCTTACATGTAAACGCATTTATTATACACTGTACTGCTCAAATTTTCAATACTTATTTTTAAGCTTGAAAGGCATTTTTTGAACGAATTCTGCTTTTTTTCGGCATTAATTGGTTTATTACTCTTGAAATTTCAGTACATATGTAGTATACTTTTTGCGAAAGTGGGTGTATGGGGAAACATGAAGAAAAAACGTTTGGGTTCATGGTTCAAAATATTTGTTATCATTGCTTTCGCCGCAAGTTTTTTTCTGACGTTCATGCTGCAGACAAACACATGCAACGAATCTGCCGCAAACCTTATGTCGCAAAAGCTTGATACGACCAAAACTCTGATTGAAGAAAACCACGCCAATCGTGAGACGATTACCCAAATGTCGAACGATAATGCATTGGTGAAGGCGCGCGCTATTTCCATGGCGCTTGTTGGCATGAGCGAATTTGACAGCGCGCTTCTTATTGAGTTTTGTTCGCGGTTTGACGTTGACGAAATACATATTATTAATTATGATGCAATAATTACCGCAACGACTGTGCCGGAGTATATCGGTTATGATATGAATTCTGCGGAGCAGTCGCAATATTTTGTGCCCATTTTACAGTATCCGAATCTTGAGCTTGTGCAAGATGCCCGAAATATAGGGTTTGACAACGAAACGATTCGCCAGTTCGCTGCTGTTTCCCTTCCCGGCCACGGCATGGTTCAGATAGGTTACACGCCGGAGCGCATCAGCGCCGTAACCTCTTTTATCGACATTGAAAACCTTGCCGAAACGCTTGACATTGGCGCAAGCGGGCGTGTTCTGATAACAAGCGGCGGAATGATTATGAGTTCTCCGGACAAGCAAGACGTAGGCAGAAGCCTTTCATCGTTGGTTAAAAACATCAAGATTATAGATTCAAAGAGCGGACTTTGCTCAGCAACCGGAAAATACGGCAATATTCTCTGCATGTTTCAAGATTACGGCGATTACTCCATATATGCGATAATTCCGGAATCGGAGGCATATGAAATACGAAATACCACTACCACGCAGCTTTTGCTGTTAAACCTTCTGCTGTTCGGCTTTATTCTTGTCATCACATCTTTGCTTGCACAAAGGAGAGTTCTTAAAAAATTAGTCCTTGAGGGCGCGGTAATACGCGGCGAAACAAATATATTTTCAGACAACGAGCGCCGTGCCAACAATTTTGCCGCCACATGTATGTTTGTGTTTGCCGGATTATCCGCAATAATGTGGATTCTGACAACATGCGGATTCCTCGGATTTGATAAGGACGCCGTCAATCTATGCGCTCCTGTCGCCATACTTGCCATGTCAGCTCCCTCGGCGCTCTTTATCTTTAAGGACGCGTCAAACAGCCGCATGAAATATTTTGTTTTAGCGCTCGCCATTGCCACGGTCGCGTTTTTGAACGTCTATCTTTCGGTTTACACAATGCTCCTCTTTATACTCCCGATACTGCTTTCATGCCATTATTTTTCACGAAGATTCACTTATATAACCACTGCTGCCGTTCTTGTTTTTATGGCCGTTTCCACATTTGCTGGCGTATACCTCGGGCAATGGAACTCAGCATGGGATGCGGGGTTGCTTCAATCCGGCCTTGAAGCCGGATTGAACGGAGCTGCTCCGCCATTGCGCAGCTTTAACAAAGAGTTCTTAATATGGCTCATGACATCGTTTTATCTGCCCCAGGCTCTGATTCTGGTATCCTTCACACCTCTTTGCGCCATGATTTCAACGCACACGCACAATCTGCTTGCGCAGCAGGTGAAGGACACGAAGGAGCGTCAGCGAATAGGCGCGGAACTCTCGATTGCCACACAGATTCAAACAAGTACGCTTCCGTGTATCTTCCCGCCATATCCGGACAGGAAAGAGTTTTCTATTTTTGCGCAGATGCGTACGGCAAAAGAGGTAGGCGGAGACTTTTACGACTTCTTTTTTGTGGACGAGGACAATCTCGCCATCGTTATAGCTGACGTTTCCGGCAAAGGCGTGCCTGCCGCTCTTTTCATGATGATTTCCAGAATACTGATAAAAACCTTTGCGCAGCAGTCGCTTTCTCCTTCTGAGATATTTACAAAAACGAACGAACACCTTTGTGAGGACAATGCCACAGGTATGTTTGTTACGGCCTGGCTTGGGATTTTCAATATCAAAACCGGAGTCATCCGCTATGTAAACGCGGGACATAATAAACCTCTTATACGCCGCGCCAGCCGCTACGATTGGCTGAATGCCAAGCCATGCTTTGTTTTGGGCGGAATGGAGGCTGTTAAGTATACCGAACATGAAACACGACTTGAGGCCGGAGACGCGCTGTTCCTCTATACGGACGGCGTGACTGAAGCCTGCAATATGAAACAGGAGCTGTTTTCCGATGAAAGACTTATCAGTCTATTAAATAGCGCCGACGTGTCTTGCCTCAATCCGGATGCTCTTTTGCCGCGCATTTCCCGTGAAATTGATACGTTTGCCGAAGGAGCCGAGCAGGCGGATGACATAACAATGCTGGGAGTGAAATTTTTGGGGGAGCCACAATGAGCGCTGCTGATAAAGCTTAACTTTTTAAGAAATATATGCTGTGAATAAATTGCGAACTGCAAAAAAGAGGCGGCGCTTAGAAACGCCGCCTTATAAGGGGAAGCTGAAAACTCATAAGTTTTCATTACGGTGCTTATTTTAGCACTGTTTTTTTTATCAGTAAATGTCGAAATTAGTTGTAGATGTGCAAATTTGATATTATTTTTTCAATCTCCCGTATTCCTCGCCCATATAAATATGCTCAAAACCTTCTTCACCTCTCTGCTGCGGCGCCGTAATCTCAAACTGAGCCTCTTGTTGGAAAATCATTACAAAATCGCTGCCTCCGAACAGGAAATAGCCAAGCATGTCGCCTTTTGAAACAACGCTGCCCACTTTCAGTTCTTTTTCAAAATTGACTGACGAGACTTGGGACATACCAATCGGCAGCAAAGCCACAAGCCCGTACTCCTCCGTGTCAAGAATTACACAGCCGCGCGTTTCAATCATTTGCCAGCCCGGAGTTTCGGCGTTCAAGATATACTGCTTGCTTTCCTCATCCCATGTTACCTCGCCTCCCACAGCGTCATCCTGGTCAATGAGCGTTATTTCTTTGATTGTACCGCCTATTGGGAAGTGGTAACGGTGATAATCATAAACGTCAAGAAACGTATGTGTTAAGGTTCCGCGTGCAAAGGAGTTTCTATATTCGCTTTTAGGGCCGATGAGGTCGGCAACGGAGTTGAATTTTTGTGACTTTATCAACGCCCCTTCTTTTTGCACTATTTGTGAGTTTTCATCAATCTCCCAAACGCCCTGCGGTGTGGAATCCGCCGGTGAAGTTATGACGGCATTGTTATCCTTTGCCGCAATAGGACGCACGTCCGGAGATTTTAGATGTCTCGCAAAAAAGTCGTTAAAAGATTCCCAGTTACTCTTGTCCTCATACCATTCATTTTGCAGACCGAACAGCTCATCTTCGTAAATCATATCGTGGTATTCGTCATTCCATGACTCATTGCTGTCAAGGTATTTGCCCCAGTCCTTCGTGAAATTAATGAGCCACGTCCGATACGGCTCCGCATACTGGAGCGAATTGTTATAAAGGCCCTCGCCGTCCAGTTCTTCAAGCGGCATATCATTTATAAAGTAAAAATAGTTTAGGCTTTGGTCAATTCGCTTATACAGACTTGTTCCCTCTACGCTTTTTGAAATGTTCCACGGCATCGCTTTTGCGGCCCAATCCACATAATCATAGTATTCCTCCAGCGTCTGGGCAGGATTTGTAGCCTTATCCGGGTTGATTTCTTTTGCCATTTCAATAGACTTTTCCAAAAGCGCCTTTGTCTGCGGATTTTCCTCCAAAATCGCTATCAGTTCCTGAGTTATGGGCTCATGCAGAGTTGCCGCGCCCTGACTTTCATCCTCTTTTTTACAGCCTGAAACCGACAGCATCAGCAAAACGGCAAGTAAGGCTGTATAAATTCTGTGTTTTATCTTCAAAAAAACTCCTCCATCTTCGATATAATAACAAAGCTATTTTAACCGCGATGAGGAGCTTTTATGTAGTTAATTTGTTATCATGGTACCAATGCCGGTATCGGTAAATATTTCAAGCAAAATACAGTGCGGTATCCGACCGTCTATTATGTGGACCCGCGAGACTCCAGCGCGCAGCGCGTCAACACATCCCATAACTTTCGGTATCATACCTCCGTCAATTACTTTGTCTTCGATAAGCTCAAACACTTTCTTTTTGCTCATCTCATAAATTATGTTGCCGTCTTTGTCCTTTACTCCGTCAATGTCTGTAAGAAAAATAAGTTTTTCCGCGCCGGTTGCACCTGCGACCGCACTGGCAACCGTATCGGCGTTTATGTTGTAGCTTTGACCATTTTCGTCCGAGCCTATGGGCGCAATGACAGGAATATACTCATCGTTCGCCACAAGGTCAAGCACATGCGCGTCTACATCGACAATGTCTCCCACAAATCCAAGGTCCGCCTCTGCACCGTCAATCGTCATCGTCTTTTTTTTGCAGCGGATAAGATTGCCGTCGATTCCGCAAAGTCCAATCGCCCTGCCGCCCTTTGCGCAAAGCGTAGAGACTATCTCCTTGTTTGTCTTGCCAACCAGCACCATCTGCGCAATTCCGATAGTCTTTTCATCTGTCACCCGAAGGCCTCCGATAAACTTGCTTTCTACATTATATGTCTTAAGCGCCGCCGTTATATCCGGCCCGCCGCCGTGTACCACAATCGGATTCGCACCGATGTATTTTAACAGCGTTATGTCCTCCATTACCGCGCTTTTGAGAGATTCATTAATCATCGCATTACCACCATATTTTACAACTATGGTTTTCCCACTCAGTTTTTGTATATATGGCAGCGCCTCAATCAGAATCCCGGCTTTAGCCAAAAATTCCTGCATAAAATTTCACCTTCTCAATTATATAGTCCACATGCGCTAAGTGCGCACTTTTCATCAAGCCCAAACATTATGTTCATATTCTGAATCGCCTGACCCGCCGCACCTTTGATTAAATTATCAATTGCCGAAATCACTATTACCCGGCCAAGTCTCTCATCCACGGCAACGCCAATATCCACAAAATTACTTCCGTTAACATGGTTTGACTCCGGCAAATTCGGGTAGTCGTAAACGCGCACAAAATACTCGCCTGCATAGTATTCTTTATAAAGCTCTGCAAGCTCTTTGCCCGATACGCTCTTTTTAAGGTTTGCGTAGCACGTTGCAAAAATACCTCGTTTCATCGGCACCAAATGCGGTGAAAACGACAGCGCTATCTTTTCATTTGCAATCAGCGAAAGCTCCTGCTCTATTTCACTTGTATGCCTATGTGTGCCCAGCTTATATGCTTTAATATTTTCCGTACATTCACAAAAATGTTGGTCAAGCGCAAGCGCACGTCCTGCTCCGCTCACACCGCTTTTAGCGTCAATGATAATGCTCGAATTATCTATAATCGCATGCTTTACAAGAGGCGCCGCCGCCAATATCGAGCACGTCGTATAGCAGCCGGGATTCCCGACCAAACGGCTTTTTGCAATTTCTCGGCGATGAAGTTCGCACAAACCGTATACTGACTCGCACAGAAGCTCAGGTGCGCTGTGTTTTTCACCGTACCACTCTTCGTAAACCGCAGCATCATTATAGCGAAAGTCGCCGCTCAAATCTATTATTCTAAGACCACGCTCGTAGAGACGCGGAATGACTTCTTTTGACGCGCCGTGAGGAAGCGCCGTGAATACAACATCGCACTCTTCGGCCGCTTTATCTGCATCCAGCGCTTCGCACTCAATGTCACATACCCCACGTAGGTTCTGATAGACGTCACTCATTTTTTTCCCTACAAAGCTTTGAGAGACAAGCATGGTTATTTTTACATTCTCATGCCCGCACAAGAGCCGTACAAGTTCGGCTCCGGCATATCCGGTTGCCCCGAAAACACCTACTCTTACCATAGTTTTTCATCCCTTTGAAATAATATGTTTATAATTATACACCATTATGAATAAAATTGCAATAGGTTTTTTAGATTTTTTCAAAACAGAAAGCGCGAGGGTTTACCTCACGCAAAAGCACTATTTCGTGCGGAAGATTTCAAACGCCTTGGTAAGTATTGCATCGGCAATTTCCTGTTTGGGCGCCTTGGGAATATCAGTAACATTTTTTCCTCTGTCAATTATCGTAACGATATTTGTATCTGCGGCAAATCCTGCGCCTTCTTTATTAATCTCGTTCAAAACTATCATGTCGAGGTTTTTCGCGTCAAGCTTCTTTTTGGCGTTCTCAAGCGCATTCTCCGTTTCCATACAAAATCCCACAAGGACACCGTGAGAAAGTTTTTTACCAAGCTCCGCCAAGATGTCGGGGTTGCCCGTCAGCTTAATATCGAGCTGAGCGCTTTCCTTTTTAATTTTCTGCTCACTTGTGTTCTCCGCTCTAAAGTCGGCAACTGCAGCGGATTTTACAATAATATCGTTTGCATCGTAACAATCCATTACCGCGTCGTACATCTCCAGCGCGCTGTATACATCAACCAGCTTGACGCCGCGTATGTGCCTCAAATGCGTGGGACCTGATATAAGCGTTACCTCCGCGCCACGGTATTTTGCCGCACGGGCAATTGCATAGCCCATTTTGCCGGTTGAGTGATTTGTAATATAACGCACCGGGTCAATCGGTTCATGTGTGGGGCCTGCAGTTACCAGAATTTTGAGCCCCGCCAAATCTTTAGGAAATGCAACAAGCTCGCAAACGTATTCGACAATGTCCTCAATAGGTGCAAGGCGCCCCTTTCCCACAACACCGCAAGCCAGCATTCCGGTATCCGGCTCGATAAAATAGTATCCTCCGCGCGTAAGGCGTTCAATGTTTTCTTGGACAATACTATTCTCATACATTTTTGTGTTCATGGCGGGAGCGATTATCACGGGGCATTCGGCCGCCATAATCGTAGTGGAAAGCATATCATCGGCGATACCGCAAGCAATTTTCCCGATTATATTTGCGGTTGCCGGTGCAATCAAAAAAGCATCCGCTTTTTTCGCGAGCGAAATATGCGCAATATCCATCTGCGCCGGTTCATTGAATGTGTCGGTAATTACGGGAGTTTTTGAAATGCTCCTGAATGTCAGCGGCGTAACGAATTCGCAGGCGTTTTTGGTCATGATGACATCTACATTCGCGCCGAGTTTTTTCAGTCTGCTGACCACATCCACCGTCTTATACGCGGCAATGCCTCCGCAAACTCCGACAACAATGTTCTTTCCGCTGAGCATGGCCAACCTCCTCTCAAAGAGTTATTTGCCCGTCTCCTTGCAGGTAACAATTCCCTGCGCAATCTCATTTACAGCTTCTGAAACAGCTCTGTCAGCCTCACCTTCCGAGTTAACCGTTCCCTGTTCCGCAATCTGGCGGGCACGCTTGGCTGTTGCAATAACAAGGGAATAGCGCGAGGTCATACCTTCCATAAGTTTTGAAATTTCGGGATACAGCATCTTTAACATCCTTTCTTATTTCATCTTTTCCAACGCATCCATATTTCGCGCAGCTCTCAACTTTTCAGCGACGATTATCGCCTCAAGTTCTTCAACTGTAGAGTCTATCATATCGTTTATCAAAATATAATTATACTTCGCAGCCATCATGATTTCGCTTTTAGCTCTTTCCAGCCGCTTGTCAATCACATCTTCCGTCTCGGTCCTCCTGTTTATAAGCCGCTCCCTCAAAACGTCCATTGAAGGCGGGACAGTAAAAACAAAAACGCCTTCCGGATAATGAGCCCGCACGCTCATCGCACCTTGAACCTCAATTTCAAGAATAACGTCTGTTCCCTCTTCGAGCTTTTTCAAGACATACTCTTTTGGCGTACCGTAGTAATTGTCACAAAACACCGCATATTCAAAAAAGCCGTCATTGTCAAGCCGCGACTTGAAATCCTCTACAGAGAGAAAGTAATAGTCCTTACCATCAGTTTCACCCTCGCGCGGCTGGCGCGTTGTGGCCGACACGGATAAAAATGTATCCGGATGTTTTTTTACATAAGCGCGGCACAGCGTTCCCTTCCCTGCGCCCGAAGGTCCGGACACCACAATTAAGAGCCCTCTTTTATTCATCGTTCGCGCCCTCCGTTTTTGCTTCGTTGCGATTACCGATTGTTTCCGGAAGAAGCGCCGAGAGTATAACGTGATCGCTGTCTGTAATAATGACACTGTGCGTACGTCTTCCGTACGTCGCATCGATAAGCATTCCGCGTTCCGCTGCATCGCGTATAAGCCTTTTTATCGGCGCTGAATCTGGGCTGACAATGCTTACCAAACGCAGGTCGGAAACCATATTCCCAAATCCGATATTTATAAGCTTCATAACCATTCCTACCTTTTGTTATTCAACATTCTGCGCCTGCTCCCGCAGTTTTTCTATCTCCGCCTTAACATCAATAACCACCTTTGCCACAACAATGTCGTTCGACTTGGAGCCGATTGTATTGATTTCCCTGTTCATCTCCTGAATAATGAAATCCAGCTTTCGGCCTATACTGTCGCCCTCATCAAGCATTTGGCGCATTTGTGCGATGTGGCTTTCCAAACGCACCGTCTCTTCATTCGTGTCAACCTTATCAGCGAAAATTGCCACCTCTGTCAAAACACGCTGTTCGTCGTGCGCACCGCCTTCGAGTACTTCCTTAATCTTTGCCTCAAGTCTTTCTTTGTATTCTTTCGTGATAAGCGGCAGGCGTTCTTTAACGGCCAAAACACTCTTTTCTATAGAGCAAATGCGCTCCAGCATATCCTCGCGCAGCTTCTCACCCTCGGCAGAGCGCATGTCATTAAGCGCGCTGATGGCATCTTTTGCAACCTCGATTACACATTCCGTGATTTTTTGCGCATCATCGTTTGCCTTGTCAACCGAAAGTACGTCCGGAAAACGCGCAACTGAAACGGCGGGAATCGTTTCTTCAAGAGAGTATTGCGCGGCTATTTCCTTAATCGCAGCAATATACTGCTCCGCCAAAGCCCTGTTAAGCAACACCACTTGGTCGGAAGCCTTTGCCGTGTTTATCGTAATCCCAACATCAATCTTCCCACGTGAAACCGCATCGCTGACACAGCGGCGTACCGCGTCTTCAAGATACGCATATGTACGAGGAGAACGCACGGATATATCGCTGTAGCGATGATTGACCGACTTTATTTCAACCAGTATTTCTTTACCTTCAAATTCTCTTGCGGCGCTGCCGTATCCAGTCATGCTTCTTATCATACAATCTACCTTGCCTTTTAATAATTCTAACTAAGTAATTATATCACAAATTTTTCTCTTGTCAATCTTTCATTTTCTCATAAAAGGCAGATTTGTAGGTTTACAATAGAACATTGACAAACCTACACAAATAAAAGTCCGGTTGACCCTTATTCATTTTCTCATAAAAGGCAGATTTGTAGGTTTACAATAGAACATTGACAAACCTACACAAATAAAAGTCCGGTTGACCCTTATTCCTTTTATCAATTAAGTTGTGTTATTTCTCCCGTTTTTGCGAAAACCTTCAGCATTGTCCTTTCGTTTTGAACGGTCTGAGAAAAATCTCTTTTTTGTATAACGTGATATTTTCCTCCGTTTTCAAGAGTTGTGTGCAAATACGCAAAGCTATACCCTTCGGTCCCGAAATAATCATAACAGAGCGCCGCGGCATCGCCGCCGGAGATATTCTCCTTGACATAATCCTTGTTTATATTAATCGTTACCTCACCCGATTTCAAATCAACGGTATATTCATAGTTGCCCCTTTCATGCAACGGAACGTATTCATCAAGCATATATCCCGCATCGGACGCAAAATAAACGCTGTAATAAAGCGTATCCCCGTCGTCGAACAAATAAATCTCATCCGGCGCGGCGGGCACATACCAGCCGTTCACAGGCGGCAGCGGCAGACCTATTATCGTTCCCTCTCCCGGCTGCGAACCGCTCTTGAATACGAGTTTCAATCTGTAATATGCGCCATGGGGCGTGCCGGTGATACACGTCTGCACGACAGAGCACGCGGGCGCTTCTATGGGCGGGTATACGATAACGTAATCCTCGTCGGGCGCCGCTTCCTCCAAAGCCTCCTCATAGGTTTTAGTCGGCTTCTTTTCCTCCGGAACCGCGCCCTTTTCTATTACGCCCTCGTTTTCCAACTGCTGCCACAGCGGTATGCCGCCGTCCTTTACCGCCGCGTACAGAGTATTATAGGTTATGTCCGCCATATCGGAGCGCAAACACAGGCCGCCGTACGACTCGTGCCAAATCCCCTTCTCCCGGGCAAAATTATACGGATTATCCCATTCGTAGCCGTCCTCTCCGTCGGAATACCCGAGCGCACGAAGCATAAACGTGATATATTCCGCATCGCTTACATCCCCTGTGCCGAATTGTCCATCTGAAACCCCTTTTGTTATTCCGTTGTTGTAAGCGTAGGAAACATAGCCGTCCGCCCACGCTGGAACGTCAGTAAACGGATGCGTTTTCGGGCTGCTCTGCGCTTCGGCGTCCCTGCCAATAGCGCGAAGGAGCATTACAAGCGCCTCGGCGCGGGTCGCTCCCCTGTCCAGCGCAAACTGAGGCTTATCCGCCTCCACCGAAACTCCCTTAAAAAGACCGAGTTTATAGAGAAATTCGGCGGACCGCTCCCCCTTTGTCTTAACGGGAGATTTTATATATCCGAATTTCATAGTGTCAAAATCCAGAACGGGCAAAAATTCCATGCATGGTCTTCCGCGAACCTGTCCGTTTAAAACGCATAACTCTCTGCCGCGCTCATTATAAATTATGTTTTTGCCGTTATGGTTTTCGGCGTAAATAAGGTCTTCGCCAATGTCGGTGATGTTATTGTATTCGCAGGGAAAGACTATTTCGCCCCTTGAGTTTATAAGCCCCGACACCGTTTCCGTATCGGTTATGTTTTTTGAAATATATCCGAATTCTGAGCCGTCGTAGGACGAGTATCTTATTATCGCACCTTCGGGCGCCTCGTACAAAACTCTGCCGTTCGGCGTGACAATCTGCTCGCTTTCAATAATGACAGAGCCGCAAAAAAGAGTTTTCCTGCGCCAGTCGCACGGTACGACAACGTTCCCGGAATAATCAAAAACAATCGTTTGCTGCTCTCCGTTGTGCGCCAAAATCAAACCGTCCTCCACGTCATACAGTCTGTATTCGCCTATCGGCAGGTCGATCTCGGCGCCCGATGTGTCTATCACCTTGAATTGCCCGTCGGCAATTTCGGCAAAGTCGCTTCTGAAATTCTGCGCGCTCCAAAGCGAATTTGCGGGATACAGTTCCTCGCCGCTTTCGTTTATATAGCCGAATTTTCCGTTTGTATAGGTTCCGTATTCGCTTAAAATTCCCTCTGCCCCCGTTCTGGAAACGCCGTTGTAAAACCCGTAAACATATTCGTATATCGGCGGGATAACCTCTATGCCGGCGGAATTTATATACCCGAATTTCTTGCCGCGGCTTATGGGCACCAAGTCGCTTTTGCCGTCGCCGTCGTACAAATCGGTAAGATAGCGGTAGCGTACCTCGTGCGGCGTCTTGGGGTTCACGGTTATATAAGTGTCGTAAATATAGTCGGTGAGCTGCACTCCTGTCTTGTCAAAAAAAGCCGCCATATCATTTTCGCCCGCTGCCATAATAAGCCCATTTTTGCGAAGCCTAAACTGCGTGCCGTCAAAACCGAAGATTTTATTTCCGTTAACATCGATTACGCCCTGCGCTCCGCTTTCGTCGACAACGTGCGCCAGACCATGTACGTTAAAATCGCCGGCATAGCTGTATATCGGTTCAATCGCATATTCATATGCGGTTGCCGCAGCTGCGGCAACAAAGAGAAGGCACTGAAAAGCAAACAGAGAAAAGAGAATTCTTTTCATAAAAATCACAGTCCTTTCAGATAACGTTGGGTTCGCTTTATGATGCGGACACGCGATGCCGGACACAGGCAAATATCGTATAAGAAAATTATAGCACAGCCTTTTGAAACATACAATGTACAATAAAAGGCTATTTCATCATTTTTTATAAAAGGCAGATTTTTTAATCTGCCGCTACAAAAAAAGAGCTGTATCAAGTTGACTGCTTAATACAACTCTGTATTTTACAAACATTAGAGAAGTCCTTTTATTTTTTCTATACACTCGGGGCATATGTTTTTTCCACCGTAATATATTACATCTTTTGCATTTCCGCAGAACAAACAAGCAGGCTCGTATTTTTTAAGAATAATCATCGAACCATCAACATAAATTTCTAACGAGTCTTTAACCTCGATATCGAGAGTTCTTCTCAACTCTATGGGGAGGACTATACGACCAAGTTCGTCAACTTTTCTAACAATACCTGTAGATTTCATCAATTTTCACCACCTTTGTATTGGAATTCTCTCCTGTCGACAATATTGTACCATCGATTTTTTCCATAGTCAAACAATCCGCTCAAATCTGACAATTTCTTGCTTGCCTTAGTTTCGCGTTCATATTTTTTTAACATTATTCTGAAATGTTTCAAAATGAAATTAGTGAGGTGAAAACTGAGTGCTAAATTACATATGGTCTTTACTGGTTATTACATCACTTGTCTTTTCATTTACCACAGGCAGCATAGACAAAGTATGCGATGTAATAACAAGCGGCGCACAGCGAGCTGTTACATTGTCACTTTCGCTGCTGGGCTTAATGTGTTTTTGGTCAGGCATCATTGAAATAGCTCGTGAGGGCGGGTTGATTTCATTTTTTGAAAGCGCCATTTCTCCGCTTACAAATAAGCTGTTCCCTTCCGTATCCGAAAAAAGTGAGGCAATGCGCGCAATCACAATGAATATATGTGCAAATCTTTTGGGGATGGGCAACGCAGCCACTCCGCTCGGCATTAAAGCAATGCATCTGCTTGACGAAAAAAACTCCTTTTCCGAATCCGCTTCCGATGAGATGTGCATGTTCGTAATAATCAATACGGCTTCGATTCAACTTATTCCCACAACAATGATTTCGCTGCGTTCTCTCGCAGGCAGCAGCGCGCCTCAGGAAATTTGCATTCCCGTTTGGATTACTTCCGCCGCCGCGCTGTTTATAGGTATTCTCTCCGCAAAAATTCTTGAAAGGCGGCGGAAAATATGAATTTTTCCGTATACATAATTCCCATATTCATTTTTGCCGCTCTCGCCGGTGCGCTTTTGCACAAAAAAAATGTTTTTGACACATTTCTCCGCGGCGGAAAAGACGGTATTCAAACAGCCGTAAAAATATTTCCGTCGCTTTTGGCTCTTATAGTTGCGATTGAAATGTTCACAACATCTGGCGCTCTTGACGCACTTACCGCTCTTTTAGCCAAACCATGCGCATTAATGCACATACCGAAGGAGGTTTTCCCCGTATCTCTCATGCGTACTGTAAGCGGAAGCGGTGCGATGGCAATGTTCAACGACGTTCTTTCCTCACACGGTCCCGATAGTTTTATAGGTCGCTGCGCCTCGGTTGTTATGGGCGGCAGCGAAACCACTTTTTATACACTCGCGGTCTACTTTGCCGCGACAAACGTAAAGAAAACACGCCACTGCGTGCCTGCCGCTCTTCTCGCTGACCTCACGGTAGCTGTAGTCGGCTGCGCAGTATGCCGTGTTTTCTTCGGCGCATAAACATTATTGCTCCTCGCCTGTCGTCTATTGCGCTGCTATTTTATCATTACGCGCATCGCATTCAAAATAGCTATCACCATTACTCCCACATCTCCGAAAACGGCAATCCACATATTTGCCGCGCCCAATGCTCCCAACGCAAGAATCAGAGCCTTAACCAAAAGCGCAAACCAAATATTCTCTTTCACTATGCGCATCGTTTTGCGTGATATTTTTATCGCCTCGGCAATTTTCAAAAGTTCGTCGTCCATGAGTACAATGTCCGCCGACTCTATCGCCGCATCACTTCCGAGCGCGCCCATTGCAATCCCGACATCCGCCCGTGCAAGAACCGGTGCGTCGTTAATCCCATCTCCCACAAAAACCGTCTTTCTGCCCTGCGACAAAAGCTCCTCCACCACTTCCACTTTCTGTGCCGGCAAGAGCTCTGAACATATCTCGTCCACACCCACCTCCCTGCCGACAACTTCGGCAGTTTTTTTAATGTCGCCCGTAAGCATGACGGTTTTCGTTATTCCAAGCGCTTTAAGTCTCAAAATCGCCTCGCGCGCACAATCTTTGACCTCGTCACTTATAGTAATATGCCCTAAATATTCTTTATTGTTTGCAATGTGGATAACTGTCCCGGGCAGTCGGCATTCATGCCAGACTGCGCCTATTTTCTCCATTAATGCACCGTTGCCGACGTAGTAGGTTTCGCTGTCAACAATCGCCTTAATGCCCATTCCCGAAATCTCACTAACGGTGTGTATTCGGCTTCTTTCAATATGCCCTTTATGTGTAGCAATAAGCGATTCCGCTACGGGATGGTTTGAATAGGTTTCCGCCGTAGCCGCAATGTCCAAAAGCGTATCTTCCGAAATGTTTGAAGGGTGAATTGCATTCACCTTAAAACTTCCCTTGGTAATTGTGCCGGTTTTGTCAAATACCACAGTATCCGTTTTGGCAAGTATTTCCAGATAGCTCGCACCTTTTATAAGAATGCCCTTCCGCGACGCGCCCCCTATCGCTCCGAAAAACGACATCGGCACAGAGACGACAAGCGCACACGGGCACGACACCACCAAAAAGACAAGCGCACGATTTATCCACTCATTCCAGGGCTGTGCAAACAGCAGAGGCGGAACGAGACACAGGAGCAACGCGCCTGCAACAACGCACGGTGTGTAGAGGCGTGCAAACCTTGTTATAAAATTTTCCGCATGAGCTTTTTTCTCGGCGGAGTTTTCTACCAGTTCAAGTATTTTTGCTACTGTGCTCTCCTCATATCGCCCGCTGACTCGCACCTTCACAACACCGCTGAGATTAACCGCGCCGCTTACTATTTTATCTCCCTCTTCCTTGCTTTCCGGCAGACTTTCGCCCGTAAGCGCTGAAGCGTTTACTGTAGTTCTTCCTTCCGTAACAACTCCGTCAAGGGGAACCTTTTCTCCCACGCGCACAATCAGTGTTTCTCCTACTTCGACCTCCTCGGGTGAGAGTTTTTGCTCCTTTCCGTCCCGCAGCACAACTGCGTAATCCGCGCGTATATCCATAAGCGAAGCGATTGATTTACGGCTCTTTCCCACAGCAATGCTCTGAAAAAGCTCGCCCAGCTGATAGAACAGCATAACTGCAACCGCTTCCATGTACTCGCCTATTGCAAAAGCGCCTACCGTAGCAATCGACATCAAAAACTTCTCGTCAAAAATCTGTCCGCGCAGTATATTGCCGGCTGCCGAGCAAAGTACCTCAAGTCCTACTAGCAAATACGCAGCCGCAATCAATATCTGTCCAAGCGCTTCACCGCGCAAGAGCGTCTGCGCGGCAACGCTAATCAATGCTGCGGCAATAATCCGCACCAGCAGTTTTTTTTGCTTCCCACTCACAAGCCTCGCCGCCTTAATTCAAAATTTCAATATCTCTCTCCACCCGTTTTGCCGCTTTTTGAACCTGCCTCATAACTTCGTCAAAGCGCTCGTCCGCCGCCTCCACTGTAATCTTTTGCGCGAAAAAATTCACTTTCGCCTCGCTCACCCCGTCTACCGCGCAAATCGCCTTCTCAATCTTCATCGCGCAGTGCGCACAGTCTAAATTCTCAAACTTAAACGTCTTCTTCATTTCTTCTTCCTTTCTTCAATCAGATGCTCAAACCCCTGCGCAACTATGCTTCGTACATGGTCGTCCGACAAAAAATAGTATATAGTTTTTCCTTCGCGCCGATTACCGACCAAGTTCGCTGTTTTCAGCGTCTTAAGCTGGTGCGAAATGGCGGACTGTGTCATCCCCAGCAGTTCTGCAATCGCGCACACGCATAACTCTGCCTCAAACAGAGAATACAAAATTTTAACTCTTGTCGTATCTCCGAATATCTTGAATAAATCCGACAAGTCACACAAGAGTTCGTCCGTTGGCAAGTCGTGCCGCACCTTACCTAAAGTCGCTTCATGATTATGATTCATTTTCACTTGACTCTCCCTTCATATGTGCTTCTGTTCATATGATAGCACGTTCATGTGTTCTTGTCAACCGTTTTTTCAAAAAACGCGTTTACACAAGAATTCTTTCTTGTGTAAACGCGCTTGTCAAAACTTTTATGTATTTGTTATGCTTTTTCCTACATCGAAGATTTACGCTTTTTCTTGAGCATCATCTTTACTTTTTTATCATCGAAGATTGTGTAGATAACGGGGATAACCAACAGCGTGAGCAGCGCACCCACAGCAAGGCCGCCCAAAAGAACCACTGCAAGAGGCCGCATCATTTCTGCCCCGTCCGCACGCGAGAGCGCCATTGGCATAAAGCCAAGTATTGAAGTAAGGCTTGTCATAAGAATTGGCCGCATACGCGTTAACCCTGCGCTGACAATAATTTCGGTGCGCGTATCATCCGGTCTCTCTTTGCGTAAGGTTTTGATAAAGTCGATAAGCACGATTGCGTTGTTAACGATAATACCGACCAGCATCAAAATGCCGATACATCCAACTACCGACAGCGGACTTCTCGTAACAGCCAAAGATAAAACGACACCGATAATCGCAAGCGGGATGGTGAATAGAATGATGAACGGTTCTCGGAAGCTTTCAAATTGTGCCGCCATAATCATATACATCAAAATTATGCCCAAAATAATTGCCATGAAGAGCGATGATATAGCCTCCATCATTATTTCATACGTACCGGTTTCGGTAATGCCTACGCCATCGGGAAATTCCATCTCAGAGAGAATCTTGTTAAACGTATTTGTCACATTCTGTATGTTGTCGTCATGGAATTTTCCGGTAAGGGAAATTGTTCTCTTTTGTCCGACACGATTCAAAGTAGTCGAGCCGCGGGCAAGCTCAACATCCGCAACCTCTTTAAGCGAGACAATCGCGCCTATCGGAGTTTTTATGCGAAGATTCTGCAGCTGCGAATAGTCTGTCACGTATCCCTTTGGATATTTTACAACGATATCATATTCTTTTCCGTTGTCGGTCAGTCTGGAAGCGGTTGCTCCCGACAAGGATTGAGAAACAATCGTATTCAGTGTTGACGCCGTGAGGCCGTAGTGCGAAGCGACGGCGACATTAGGCACAATTCTGATTTCAGGCTGCGTATCGGAAATCGATGTCGAGGTTTCTGTTATGGTAGGAATCGTTTTAAGCTTTTGTTCCGCTAACAACACAAATTCCATCAACGCTTCGTCATTATCGCCAGTAAACGAGAACTCCACCTCGTCGGATGCCATACCGGACACTGACACACCCGTGCTTATAATCTCCATCCTTATAATTCCGCCTGCGATATTACTGAGAGATGCCCGTATATCCTCCATAATATCTGACGCGCGCTTTTCGCGGTCATCTTTTAAGGTGACTGTAATACTTGCCGTGTTGGCAGTTGCGCCCATGACTGCACTCATTGAGTTAGAGCCGACTGTCGAAAACACCGTCTCAACATTTTCGTTTTGGGAAATGGCGCTCTCAACTCGACGCGCTATAGCATCCACGCTCTCCAGCGTAGAGCCTTTTGGAAGTTCAATGCTGACGGAAATCGTACCTTCATCGGTTTCAGGCATAAGAGTCATGCCGAGTGCGCCCAATACGACAAGGCTTGCAATGAACACCGCCAGCACACCGGACAAAAAGCTCTTTCTTTTTTTTAGTACTGCGCGAAGCGCCTTTTCATAAGCTTTATATAAGCAGGAAAGAAACTTTTCAAAAGGCTTAAAAATGAACGCGGCTTTGCTTTGAGCGCTGTCCATATGCCTAATCCTGGAGGAAAGCATGGGAATGAGCAGGAATGTAACCAGCAATGCTGCGATTTGTGAGAAAATAATTGTAAACGCAATCTGCTGGAACATAGACGCTACTATGTTATCTATGAAAAGAATCGGCACGTAAACAATACATGTCGTCAGAACAGACGCCACAACTGCACCCACCACCTCCGACGCGCCGCTGATGGCTGCTGTTTTCCTATCCTCGCCTATATCGTTTCTTCTCCGGAAAATGTTCTCAATAACAACAATTGCATTATCGACCAGCATACCCACACCCAGCGACAGTCCGCCAAGAGAAACCACATTGAGTGACATTCCCGCAAAATACATGCCGATGAAAGTCGTAATTACGGAAATGGGCATCGTTATACCTATAACAAGACTTGTCTTAACGCTGCCAAGGAACAGCAGCAGCACCAAAATTGCCAAAATTGCACCTAAGACAGCGCTTTGCGCTACACTGCCCACGGCATTTTGGATATAACTGGCCTGCTCGTAAATGATTGAGTAGCTAAACTTGGGAGAAGCTTTTGTCAGGGAGTCAAGCTGTTTCAAAACCTCCGTAACCACATCTACCGTGTTCGCATCCGACTCTTTTGTAATCGAAATTGAAATCGCTTCCGCTCCGTTATCTCTCGCATAGGACGTGGCTTCCGAATATGTGTCGCTTACAGATGCTATATCACGCAGATAAACCGTCTGTCCGCCGGGCGTCGTGACCGGCACCGCCTCAATATCATATATATCTTTGAACTGGTTAAGCGTTCTTACCGTCGCTTCCTTACCCATTGCGTCAACTGCGCCGGCAGGCAGATTTTGATTTTGAAGCGCAATCGCGCCCATAATCTGGGAAAGCGTCAAGTCATAGCCGAACATCTTCTCCGGGTCTACAACAACGTCGATTTGCCTTTCTTCCGCTCCCGCTACACTTACGCTGGCCACTCCCGCCGCACTTTCGAGGTTGTTGATAAGGTTATCGTCCACAAACTGTTTTGTCTGTATCAGGTCGTATCCTTCGTATGTAACGTTGAACTGAGCCGTAGCTATCATTGAAGTATCGAGCTTGAGAACTATCGGCTTTTGAGCCTCTTCCGGAAGATACGACTCAACAAGCGAGAGATTATCCTTTATGTTCTGCGTTGCTATCTCAATATCCACAGACGAAGCGAATTGAACCATAACCATACTGATTCCTTCGCTTGACTGAGAGACTATATCGTCAACACCGCTGACAGAGCTTACCGCGCCTTCCACTGTTTTTGTAACAAGGTTTTCAACTGCCTCCGCGCCCACATTTTCATATTGTGTGATAATCATTGCCACAGGAATTTTCATTTCCGGCATAAGGTCCAGCGGCAGCATTGTCAAAGAATACAGACCTATAACAACAAAAACCAGCACCGCCATGGTTGCGGCAATGGGGCGTCTTACTGATAATGCGCTTAGCTTCATATTAACAAACCATCCCTTTCAGTGCATGTACGCACAAGTCCTCCCGCAGAAGAATCATTCAATCAGTTGACAATATTTATTTCGTTGTTGATTTCGGAAATGTATTCTTTTCCATCCACGACAACCTGTTCGCCGGCGGAAAGTCCTGAAAGAACCTGAGTGTACTCGCCGTCTGACACACCCGTCGTGACAAACGTTTTCACTGCTGCGGCGCCGTTTACCGCGTAGACGTAAAATCCGCCGTCCTCTTGCAAAATTGCACCTACGGGAACGGCAACAGCGTTTTCCGCGCTTTCGCTTGTTATAAGCATAATATCGGCAAACATTCCTATTTTTAGCCTTGAGTCATCATTAGGGACGGATACTCTTACAGTATACATGCCCATGCTGTTCTTTACAGGATTCACGAGCGTTACAACAGCAGGAATATTTTTGATATCGGAAGAACCTACGCTGACAACAGCTTCGCCTCCCACCTGAACATACGGGATAACCGACTCTGTCACCTGAATCTCCACCTCAAGCTCCTTTGCCGCGTTGATTTCAAAAAGCGGACTTCCTGCCGCTGCGAACTGACCCAGCGTCACATTTTTTGCCGAAATATATCCTGAAATGGGCGCCTTGATTTTGGTGTTTGCTATATTATCTCTCGCCTGGGAAATGGAAAGCTGAGCAGCCTCCATTGCCGCACGAGCGGTGCTCATCGATGCCATCGCGCTGTCGAGCGACGCCTGCGCCGACTTTTTAGTGGCTTCGGCGCTGTCAATATTGTTTTGCGCACTTGCTTCGCTGCCCGGCGAGATTACGTTCATTGTCAAGTCATATGTAGTCTGTGCGCTGTCAAGAGCAATTTTTGCATTTTCAAGCGCTGTCTGCGCACTCTCGTAAGCGGCAAGGCTTATGGCTCCCATATTGTAGAGCTGTTCTTGGCGCTCAAAATTTGTCTTCGCGTTATTATAGGCAATCTGCGCCTGAGAAAGCGCTTGCTGTACCTGCGCTGCGTTCTGAGCATTGGAGCCGTTTATAACATTCTCATAACCTATTTGTGCGTTGGAAACAGCCACATCCGCCTGCGCGAGAATCGTCTCCGCCTGTTTGTATCCGGCCTCTGCCTGGTTATAGCTTGCGGCCGCTTGGTTATAGCTTGTCTGCGCTTGTTTTAGCTGGTATTCGTAATCGGAAGAATCGAGAGTCAAAAGCAGCTGCCCGCTTTCAACCCAATCGCCGATTTCCGCATTAACAGCGAGAATCTTCGCCGAAACTTTGCTTGTTACGCTCGCTTCGTCACTTGACATAAGCTCGCCTGTATATGTGACGGTTTCAAAGATATCTTTCAGCAAAACATCGGCCACCGTAACATTCGTACCGCTTATTTCTGTAGCCTCCTCCGCTTCGTTTCCGGAACAGCCGCCCATTATCAGTGCGGCTATTGCGACGGACAAAATAAGCGCGATTAGTCTCTTATTCATAAAAATCTCTTCTCCTTAAATACCTATTGTTATATCATAGTTGTATTTTTCAACAGCAAGCATATAGCTGAGATTTGCGTTTTCAAGCTGCACTTTGCAATTTTCCAATTCCGCCATGGTAGTTGTGAGCTGAAGATTTGTTATAAGTCCCATTTCGTACTTTATCTTGTTGCTGTCAAACTCAATCTGCTTGACATTCAGTGCGTTTTGGGCGCTCAGTATACTTTCTCCGGCAGTGAGCACCGCCGCGTATTCGTTCCTTATTGCAAGCGCCAGCTGCTTCGCTGTGTTCTCATAGGTATATTTAGCGGAAAGCGTGTCAGCGTAGACACTCTGATACTTAGAAGTGTCTTCCAATACATACAAGCCCGTAATATTAAAATACATTTCCTGAAGCTCATATGCTTTTTTAAGAGCTATCACATCATAGCGGCTTTCAAGCGCCATTTCCATAACAGTATCAGGCAGCGCAGGCATTTCGGGAAGCGCTATTTCATCCGTCAGCACAAAAATCTCATCGCTGTCTTCTTTCTGTATGGCAATTTTCAATCCCTCTGCCGCCAATTCAAGATTTCTTTTATAACTTTCCAGCGTAAAGGCCGCGCTTTCCACCGACGCTTCCACATTTTGCACCTCAAGCTTAGACGCAAGTCCCAACTCAAACTGCTTTTTTACAATATCTGCGTTGTCGTTTGCAATTTGAAGCGAAGAACGTGAGATTTCAACAAGTTGTTCCAAACGCTTTACATTAAAATACTTTTCTGTCACGTTATAGTTAATTTGAGACTCAACCTGCTGCTTTGCCATTACCGCAAGGTCTATCGCCGCCTGTGCCGCCACAGGATAATAGCCGTGCTTTAAGTACGCGGTCTCCATGCTGTTTGCCGTATCAACTGCAACGGAATAGCGATTGTTCAGGCTGTTAAACTCTTTCTGATTAAGTTTTGCTGTTTCAAGAGCAAATTCGGAGCTCCTTATTTTTGCGTCAGCCGCTTCCAGCTGAGGGTTTTTGTCCAGCCCAAGTTTTATCGCGTCCTCCAGGGAAAGCTCCGTAACCTGCGCCAATACGTCAGCTTTTGCATCGGCGTTTTCAGCAATAGTCGCTGTTTCTTCCGCCAACGCTCCCGTGGCGGGAATCATCGCAAGGATTATAAGCCACGCCGCGATTTTTCTGTACATTGTTTGTCCTCCTACAATCAATATCTTTCTAAAGTATATTCCAAATCGCCGAGATAGTCAAGGTTAAATCCAAGCAAAAGCCAAACCAATTATTAAGCAAGTGCGGCATCAGCGCACCCTCTTTCGCATGGCAGCAACTATCTCGTTTTTCTCCATCCGGTGCAAATCTTCGATAACTTCAATTTTCATATCTTTAGCACGCTGTAATATATACTTTCGGCTCTCCGTGTCAGAACTGACGTATGTAGCAAAGACGAACCTTCGCGAATACTCGCCGCCAAACTTGTTTGCAATCGTGTCCAGTTCGTAAAGCGCCTCTTTCTTTATTTCGCCGTTTTTGCAGGAGATAAAAAAGGGAATGGCATTCCTCATAATCATTATGTCAATCTCGTTCGTAGTGTCTCCGCTCAACATCCCGCCACCCTTGAACAGCCCATCCCAATCCACAAGCACACCCATGGCGATTTCATCATAGAACCCCGGCGTTTCCTCGGCAATCTCCAGCGCCAAAATGTAAATATAAGCCTCCAGAATATTCCCTGCCTTAACCATGCAGTTCCTGACGCGGCGGTTTTTGTACCTGAAAGAGAGCCTCCCGTCTTTAAGCGAATAGTCACAAAGCAAGCCAAACTTCAAGAGCGATTTAATAATTCCCGTATCCGGCGCCGCTTCGTTTTTCAACGCCTTGTAGTGGGTCAGATTAACACGTACCGTAAAATTTTCATCTATCGACCCAAAGCGTTCAAAACTCCCGAACAGGTTAGACTGGCGATTCCAAAGCCCACAGTTTTTCCTGCATATCTCCCAAAGGTTTTCTATGTCCCGCTTGAATTCGCCGTCCATACGCCGATAGGCGCTCTGCGTATCGTTGTCTATAACTGCGCCGCCGTTTAAGGCTACAGTTTCAGCGATACTCATAACAGCGCGATGTTGAGGCGGCAGCTTGCCGCAGTTTTTAACGGCGGTAACTTCTCCCGTTCTGATATTAACCTGGAGCATCGGCACGCTGCGCATTGCGGAAATTTCCCCCATCGCAACCAAAACCAGCTCTTTGCCGCCGGTCAAGTCAAAAATACAGTCTGTATTTGAATCGACTATCTCTTGCAGTTTTCGGAATATGTCGCCGTAATCGTACCGAGACACAACTTCATATTCCATAACAGTCCGCATCCCGCGCAGCTTTGCAAATCGCCGCAAATCCGACTGCCGCTTTTTTGTCATCACTGTTTTGTATCCGACAAAAATTATTTTATCGGGCAAAAACTTCAATCCGGTAATTATATTTTCAATCTGGCATATGTCAAAAAGTTCAACTAATGTCATGGCTACCTCTTAATAATATTATTGACAAAGGCTTTGTATGATTCAACACGTCATCTGCATTGCACCTTCCGCAGGCAGTGCAAGATACGACGCCGCTGCGTTGTTTTTCCCTATCGCCATCCTGGCCGCACTGCTTTTGACAGCTGCAATCCGGTGCGCCGCATTATATAAAGCAAAATAAACGTCGGCGGGAGACGCATCCAATAAATCCGCCAAATAATTATACTGTATCATTTCTCAGATTGCAACACATAATATTTGCCGTATCATCGATTGCCCCTGCAAAGCAGATTTTACGAAGCTTGGTTGAAAACCTGTACGCAACTTAGCCACAAGCGGTTGACTTTTTTTAATAAAGTGTTATAATACTTTCAAATCGAAAAATAGATTATTATAAGGAATGATAGTCATGCCGGAATGCTCTCACAACTGTGAAACTTGCTCTCAAAATTGTCAAAGCGGCGCGGAAAAAACAGGCATTGCAAAGGAACTGCCTAATGATTTTTGCCAGGTGAAAAAGGTTATTGCCGTAATGAGTGGCAAAGGCGGCGTCGGGAAGTCGCTCGTAAGTGCGATGCTGGCCGTATTGTCCCAGCGGAACGGCTACAAAAGCGCAATTTTGGATGCAGATATTACCGGGCCTTCGATTCCACGGGCATTTCATCTTTCCTCAGGAGCGGAAGTGACAGAGAGCGGAATCTATCCGGTTGCGAGCAAGACCGGGATAAAAATAATGTCGCTCAATCTGCTGCTTGAACACGAAAGCGACCCGGCGGTTTGGCGCGGACCGATTATTGCCGGCACGGTGACACAGTTTTGGAAAGACGTTGTCTGGGGCGATGTGGACTGCATGTATATTGACATGCCGCCCGGCACCGGCGACGTTCCGCTCACGGTGTTTCAATCGCTGCCCGTAGACGCGGTAATTATCGTAACCTCTCCGCAGGAGTTGGTGTCAATGATTGTGGAGAAAGCCGTAAATATGACAAAGATGATGAACGTGCCGATTTTGGGCATCGTTGAAAATATGTCATACTACGAATGTCCGTCGTGCCATGAAAAGCACAGCATCTTCGGCGAAAGCGGTCTTGAGGAAACGGCGGCGCGCTTCGGAATAGACACTGCGCTCAAAATACCGATAGATACTCGTTTCGCTGCGGCGTGCGACAAGGGAATGATAGAGCTTTTTGAAAACAGCGCGCTGGACAAATTGGCAGACAAAATACATCAAGGTTTGTAAAATGTTGTCGGTGTGTTTCGTGGTTCTTTTCCTAAAACCGTGAAGATGGTAGCTTTTCATCAAAAGCCGTGGTAC